>LGER01000024.1 GCA_001507915.1 Desulfonauticus sp. 38_4375
GGGAATTTTTTCATTCTTCAGGTTAAACATTACCTTGTTCATGATAGTGTGAAATTTTTAACAAATACTTTCTCAAAAAAAAGAGGAAAGCCTTTTGTAGGCTTTCCTCTGATTGTTTTTTATTAACCCAAGAAAGGATTAGCAAAAAGAAGAATCAAGTTAACAACCAAGGCGTAAATAGCCAAGGACTCGATCATGGCCAAACCGATGAGCATGGTAACAGTGATTTTACCACTGGCTTCAGGGTTTCTAGCAGTACCTTCACAAGCAGCCTTAAGGCCAAGGCCCTGACCAATACCACAACCAGCAGCAGCAAGAGCCATACCCAAAGCAGTAGCAATAGAAGTTACGGAAATAACTTCAGGAGCAGCTTCAGCAGCAAAAGCTACGCTAGCCATAACGATGAAAGCCAAAGTGTTTAAAGCAACCATTAAAACTTTACGCATCACAAAACCTCCTAAGAATTTATAATTTTTGGTCAAACGACCATTCCCCCCGTAAATTAGTGAGCCTCTTCAAAAGCTCCCTTTAAGTAAAGCATAGAGAGCATAAAGAATACAAAGGCTTGAATAAAGTCAGCCAGCAAGAACAAGAAGTACATGGGTAAAGTGGAAACAATGGGAGCCAGGATAAAGAGCAGAGCCAAAACTATATCTTCACCCATGATGTTTCCAAAAAGACGGAGAGTAAGAGATAGAGGTCTGGCCAAATGGCTGACCAACTCAATGGGAAACATAATAGGAGCCAGCCACCAGTAGGGTCCCATAAAGTGTTTAATGTATTTTACACCGTGTAGTTTAATTCCCCAGTAATTGTAGTAAAGAAAAACAAAAATAGCCATAGAGGCATTGGTGTTGATATTAGCAGTGGGAGAATCTCCACCAGGAATAAGACCACCTACATTGGAACAAAAAATATAGATAAAGAGAGTAGCCAAAACAGGAAATACCTTTCTTCCTTCTTCTCCCATATTGGCAACCACAAAGTCTTCTAAGGAGCCAATAAGAAATTCAAAAAAGTTTTGCGCTCCTTTGGGCACCAAGGAGATATTTCTGGTAGCCCTCCAGCCAAAGAAAACCAGAATTGCAATTACTGCCCAGGAGTAGAGCACATTGTTAGGTATTAAACTGTGCCCATGGGCATCCACTAGACCGACCAACTTTGCTGCTTCTTCTAAGAGAAACACTGGATGTAAACTGCCTGCCATTGATTATGCCTCCTTAAATTTTTCCCCAACTAGTATTAAGCCAAAAAGAATAACATTTAATAAAACTATACTTAACCCTCCTAAGAGGGCTATTATGTCCGCCTTGAGATAGACAATTGTTATAAAAAGAACGATTCCTGTAATAAAAAGTCTTAAATAAAACTGAAAAAGTAGAGCTGCTACAGCTCCTCTTTTGATATAAACCAATTCTTGAATCAATTTGGCCAAAAAATAAAAGTTAAAAAGCCCAAGCAAACTGCCGATGCTAAATTCCAGCCACCAGCTTGAAAAAAAAGGTAAAGTTAAAACAATTCCACCTAGAGAAAGGTAGATTTGATTGCGTACCAGTTTGCGTACACCTTCTACCTTAAAGTTTCTTTGATATAAAAATTTTTCAACCTTTTTATTTACTTTGTTCACGCTTTTTTTCTTCCTGCTGGATTTTTTTAGTCTCCAGGTACATATTTTTAAAACCAGCAGCAATGCCAAAAATTAAAAAAAGGATTAAAAACCAGGGTTTGGTATTTAGCCACTTGTCCAAATAATAACCAATCAACAGACCAACAAAGGTACAAGTGACCAGGTGAATCCCAATAAGACTGGCTTTGCTTAAAGTTTGCCACAGGGCACTATCTCGTTTTTTAAAGAACATAAAGAGCTCTTTTCTCCTTGGGTTAACATACTTTTAGTTCGTTCAAATAGTTCGTTCAAACATTCACAATGGCAGGCTTCTAGCACAAGGTCTAGGTGTTAGTCAATTGGTGATTTGTTTTTTTCTTCACAAAAAGTTTTGTGTTTTTTTGTTAATTTTTTCAGTCTGTTAAAAAAAGAGCCTGTGCCAACTATTGCTTGCCTTTGGTCCCAGGAGTGTTTAGATTTTAAGTTTATCTTTATTCTTTAGGAGGGAAGTTCTTTGGAGGGATTAAAAAAGCAAAATGGCACTAAAAGGAGATGCGAGCTTAAGGTAAATGAGCTTAGAGTTAAGTTGCCAGCAAGTGAGATTCC
Source organism: Desulfonauticus sp. 38_4375 (assembly GCA_001507915.1). Lineage (GTDB taxonomy): Bacteria > Desulfobacterota > Desulfovibrionia > Desulfovibrionales > Desulfonatronovibrionaceae > Desulfonauticus. Next base: position 2,213 of record LGER01000024.1, read on the forward strand.
TTTTTTAGATAGCAGTAAAGCCTTTAAACCCAGGTTGGATGTGTTTCAAAAGAGGGCTTATCAGGCTTTAAAGCTAGCTCTGGAAATAAAGCAAAAGGGCTATAACTTATATGTTTCTGGAGAGCAAGGAGTAGGCAGGACCTATTTGGTTAGAGAATTTTTGAGTACCTATTTGCCCAAGGGTACTCCTCCACCGGACTGGATTTATGTATACAACTTTGAAAATCCAGATGTGCCCAGGGCCATTAGTCTTCCAGCCGGACAGGGTAAAGCTTTTAAACAGAAATTAAAAAAGGCTATTGAAGAGCTTAAAAAGACTATTCCCAGGGCCTTTGAACAGGATGCTTTTATAAAGAAACACGATGACTTGATTCAGAGTTATCAGGATAGCAGAGATGATTTGCTTAATAAAATGGAAGAAAAGGCTCAAAAAGATGGTTTTAGTCTGAATATGGATGAGGAGAGTATTACTTTATATCCTGTCTTTGAAGGAAAAGTAATGACTCCTGAAGAATTTGAGCAACTTGAGCCTGGGATCAAGAAAGAACTGCGGGTTAAAAGCAACAAGGTCATGGAGGTGCTTTTAGATTATACCCGCAAGATGGGAAAGGAAGAAGAAGATTTTCGGCAAAGTGAACGCAAATTGGAACAAGAAGTTGCCTCCAAAAAAATCAAGCAGGCCCTAGACCCTGTGGAAAAGGAATTTGGCCAGTTTCCCAAACTAAAGCAATTTTTAGGAGAATTAAAAAAGGACATTTTAGAAAATTTAGAAGAATTTCGCAAAAAAGACAGCCGTGCTTCTTTATCCCAGGATCTCTTTGGCGGGGGAGAAGATTTTTTTCAGCGCTATGAAGTGAATCTTTTTGTGGATAATTCCTGTTTAAATGCTCCGCCCATAATTGTGGAGGATAATCCCAATTATTTCAATTTACTAGGGTGCATTGAACGCGAAACTGAGCTGGGAACCTATTATACGGATTTTACCCTGCTTAAAAGTGGGAGCATCCATCGGGCCAATGGGGGATTTTTAATCCTCAAGGTGGAAGACATCTTAAGCCATCCTTCTTCTTGGGAAGGCTTGCTCAGGGCCTTAAATAAGGAGGTAGCAGTACTGGAAGATCCAGGAGATCAATACGATCTTATTCGCACCAAAACCATTGCTCCTGAACCAATCCCTTTGAATTTAAAAGTGGTTTTGATTGGTACAGATGAGCTTTATGAATTGCTCTATGAACAGGATGAACGCTTTAGAAAATTATTTAAGCTAAAGGCTCACTTGCAAAGTACAGTTTATAGGACCAAAGAAAATATTGTAAACTATGCCTGTGTGCTTGCAAAGATTGCCCAGGAAGAGTCTTTAAAACCTCTTACCAAAGATGGATTAGTTGAGTTGGTAGATTTTTCTAGCCGGTTATGTGGAGATAAGGAAAAGCTTTCTTTACATTTTTCCACCTTAAAGGAGATAATGTTAGAAGCCCACACCCTGGCTTGTAGTAAAAAGAAAAAAAAGATTGACGCAGCTTGCCTGAAAAGGAGTTTACGCAATAGAGAATTTCGCCTTAACCTGTACGAGCAGGAATTTATGGAAGATTACGATCGGGAATTGATTAAAGTAAAGACTTCGGGCTTTGCTGTGGGGCGGGCTAATGGTTTATCTGTGGTAGAAGTGGGGGATTATGTTATGGCTTTCCCTCACCAGATTTCCTGTACTGTTGGAGTAGGACATGGGGGAATTATTGACCTGGAAAGAGAGGCTGAGCTGGGAGGTCCTATTCATACCAAGGGCATGATGATTTTGAAGAGCTATCTACAAAACCTCTTTGCCCAGGATAAACCTTTGGTGCTTTCAGGAAGCCTTTGTTTTGAACAAAGTTATGCCCACATTGATGGAGATTCTGCCTCTGGAGCAGAGCTGGCTGCCTTATTATCTGCCCTGGCCAGGGTTCCTCTTAATCTTTCTTTGGCTTTTACTGGAGCAGTAAATCAGGCTGGGGAGATTATGGCTGTGGGTGAGGTCTCCAAAAAAATAGAAGGTTTTTTTGCTGTTTGTGTGCGCAGGGGTCTAAGTGGCGAGCAAGGAGTTATTATCCCCAGGGATAATGTGGTGCATTTGATGTTAAAGGATGAGGTGGTGGAGGCAGTAAAGGCCGGGAAGTTTCACATTTATGCTGTTTCCACCATTGAAGAGGCCCTGGAAATTTTAACAGGCAAAAAAGCTGGTAAACCTTTGGCCAGAGGGGGATTTAGTCCTAATTCTATCTATGATCTGGTAGATAGAAGGCTAAAAGAGCTCGCCTATCTGGCAGAAAGAAAAGTGGGCTTTAGAAAACGGAAATCCACTTAACTTAAAAAGAAAACTCCTCTTTTCCCATGGCCTTATTGAGATTGGCCAGGGCAATAAGATAGTCGGCCATGGCCTGGATGTAATTGGCTTCAGCCTTGCTTAATCTGGCCTGGGCGTCTAAGACATCGGTGTTGGTGCCTACTTTAGCTTCATAACGGGCCTGGGCCAGACGGAAACCCTCTTCAGCTTCAGCCAGACCCTTTTTAGCCACTATGATGCTTTGTTTTTGGCTTTGCACTTTGAGGTAGGCAGCTTTTACTTCAAAGGAGAGAGTGTTTTTTAGATTTTGATATTCTGATTCCAATCTAAAGATATTGCTTTGGGCCTGTTTTACCTTATAAAAGCTCTGACCAGATTCAAAAAGATTCCACTTCAAGCCTACACTGACCTGCCACTGACTTGGATCTTTAAACTTGGTGCCATCTACCCGGGGATCTTCTCCATAGCGATAGTAATCAAAATCAGCCTCTACCTGAGGGTAAAAGCTACTTAAGGCCAGTTTTTTCTCTTTATGGGCAATTTCCACGCTTTTTTGGGCTAAAATAAGGTCTGGCCTATTTTTCCAGGCTTCTTGCAAACATTCTTCCAGGCTCAGGTTTAAAGGCAAAAAGTTTAACTCTCCGATGTAATTTTGCTCTTGAGTGATGGGAATATTTAAAAGGGAATTTAAAAGTGCTGCCTGGGTTTTTTGTTGGTTTTGAGCTGCAATAAGGTATTGCTCAGCTTGAGAAAGCTCCACTTGTGCCTGTAATACTTCTATTTTGGGTTTTAGGCCTACATTATAGAAGTTGGTAACTACCTGGAGATGGCTTTTTAACCTTTCTGTGCTTTTGAGGGCACTTTTGACTTCAGCTTGGGCTTTTAAAAAATTGAAAAAACTTTCTTCTATTTTGTAAGCCAATTCTATCCTGGCTTGCTTGAGGCGTAGGCTAGCCTGTTCTTTTTCCAGCTTGGCCTTTTGATAGTCATTTAAAAGATAAAAACCTGTGAAAAGAGGCTGACTAAGATTTAAATTCAAAGTCCAGAGGTCTTGGTCTCCTGCTTTTTGTCCTTGACTCCTGGGTTCTTCATCTAAGTGAAGGTAAGAATAGTTAGTGGTTAAGGATGGTCCAAAACTTCCTCTTTTGGCTTTGAGGTTGTACTCACTGGCTTCTAAGGCCTGTTTATAGGCTTGAAGAGAGGGATTGTCCTTAAGACCCTTTTCTAAAGTCTGCTGAAGATTGAGCGCTTCTTGTCCATAGGCAGGGGTTAGAAGAAAAAAACAAAAGAAAAAGAATATTAATTTTTTATACATAAAAATCCTCCCTATTTACTCTAAGACCACAGGTTTAAATTCTTTTCCACTGGACTGCATAAAAAAGATCAAAGGGATTAAGATTGCTGTTAAACAAGAGAAGACCAAAAAGCAATCATTAAAGGCCAACATCTGGGCTTGAGCCAGGACCTGTTTATATAATAGGGCCAGAGCCTTTCCCTGAGGTAAGAGGGCTTCTTTTCCCTCCAGGAGCTTATTTAAGAGATAGGCTTTGGCTTTTAGTAAGGGATTAAAGGGGGTGATGTGCTCTACTAAAAAGTTCTGATGTACTTGAGAGCGCTGCGAGAGCAAAGTGGTGCCTATGGCTGTACCAAAACTTCCGCCCAGGTTTCTCAAAAGATTAAATATACCTGTGGCATTACCCATTTGCTCTTTGGGGATATTGAGATAGGTGGCTGCACTTAAAGGCACAAAGAAAAGTCCAAGTCCAAATCCTTGAATGATTCTAGGATAAGCTATACTGAGAAAATTGGCACTTAAATTAAAATCAGACATTAAGTACAGGGCATAACTGGCAATGATGAGCCCCAAAAAGAGGAGGTATTTGGGCTGTACCCCCCTTTTCATCAGTGCTCCGGCTATGGGCATAATCAAAAGGGTGGAGATACCTCCTGGGCCCAATACCAGGCCAGCCCAGAGAGCAGTATACCCCATGAGCTGTTGTAAATATAGAGGTAGCAGGACTATCCCTCCAAAAAAGGAGAGAAATCCTAAAAACATAATAATATTTCCCAGGGTAAAGGTACGGTCTTTAAAGACTTTTAGGTTTACTACTGGGTTTTTACTTTTTAACTCCCAGAGTACAAATAGGGTGAGGCTAATGGCTGAAATAATACTCAAGGTAAGTATAAAGTCAGAATTAAACCAATCTTCTCTTTCTCCCTTATCCAAGACCACTTGCAGGGCTCCCAGCCCCACAACAATTAAGCTCAATCCAATATAATCAATATAGTTTTTGGCCTTATTTTTGAGATAGCTGGGATCATAAATAAAAAAGATAGTTAAGAGGATGGCCAAAATACCTGCTGGTAAATTGATATAAAAGACCCAGCGCCAGGAAAAGTTATCCGTAATCCATCCCCCTAAAACCGGACCTATGGTAGGTGCAAGCACCACTCCCATACCAAAAATGGCCATGGCCACTCCGTGTTCTTTGGGCGGAAAGGTCTCTAATAAAATAGCCTGAGAGAGAGGTTGTAATCCTCCACCCCCAATGCCCTGAAGGATTCTGGCCAGAATAAGGATTTCCAGGCTGGGTGCTGCTCCACACAATATGGAAGCAAAGGTGAAGAGAAAAATGGAAAAAAGCAAATAGCGTTTACGTCCAAAAACACTGGCTAGCCAGCCGGTAATAGGAATAATAATGGCATTGGAAACCAGATAGCTGGTAAGTACCCAGGTGGACTCATCTACTCCTGCATTTAAACTTCCCTGAATGTGGGGAAGAGACACATTGACTACACTGGTATCCATTACTTCAATAAAGGTAGGCAGGATAACCGTACCTGCTATTATCCACTTATTTACCCTGGGTACAGACACTTACTTGGCACTCCTGAGTCTTGGACCAGTTTTTTCAGAGGTAAACACAGTTACTTCCAGAGATAGACCCACTCTTAGAGGATATTCTGCAGGAATGGGCTCGGTAAAAAGAATTTTTACCGGCACCCTTTGTACTACTTTAATCCAGTTCCCTACAGCATTTTCTGGAGGTAAGAGAGAAAAGGTGGTGCCTGTGCCCGCTCTAATTCCTACAACTTTTCCTTCCAGTTTTAAGCCCGGATAGATGTCTGGCTCAATAATTGCTTTCTGCCCCAAATACATGTGTGTTAACTGGGTTTCTTTAAAATTGGCCTCTACATAAATTTTATCCAAAGGAACAATGGCTAAAAGGGGCTCACCAGGTTGTACTTTTTCACCTATCTGTATGCTTTTTTGGGCAATATAGCCAGAAATAGGAGCAGTAATTCGAGTATAGCTTAAATACAGTTCTGTCTTTTTTATTTTAGCTTCTACTTCTTCTAGTTTGGCTTTTAAATTCTTTATATTGAGCTTTGTTCTTTGGACATTTAACTGAAGAGCTTTACTTTTTTCTAAAATAGCTCTGGAGCTTCTAATTTGACTCTGGGTTTGCTTATAAACTTCTTCAAAGGATTCTATTTTTTTGTCAATGGAATCTAGTTTTGCTTGTAAGATATTTAAGTTATTTTCCTTTTCTTCAAATTCTCTTGGAGATATTAGTTTATTGGTGATTAAATCTTTGTAACGCTTATAGTCTTTTTGGGCCTGGTTTAATAAAATTATGGTTTCTTCTCGTTGTTTTTTTAATCCTTCTAGTTCTTTTTCTGTCTGAGTTTTTATGTGTATAGCCTTTTTAAGATTGGCCTGGGCATTTTCTAAATCAGCTAAAGTGGTTTTATCTATCATTTCCAGGTTTATCTTTTCTGCTTCCAGGGCACTTAAAATTTGCTCTTTAACGGCTAAAAGGGATTCTTTTTCTAACTTTAATTCCCTGTCATCTAAAGTTAAGAGTAAATCACCCTTTTTTACGTAATCGTCGTTTTCTACTAATATACTATTTATGGTACCAAAAATACGAGAAGAAATTTTAGCCATATCAGCATGAATATAAGCGTCATCAGTGAACTCCCGTCCTCTAACCAGGAAAAACCAGTAAAGAAAAGAAAGTATGATTAAAAGTATTACGATAGTCATAAATATCTTTATTCTTTTTTGATGTCGATGGTTATTAAAATTATTATTCACTTTCCACTCCTTTGAAAAATATTTCAATAATCAAATCAACTATTTCTTCAATTTTATAAGCATCAAAACTTTCATCTTTGAATAAAGTTTTTAAGAGTAATGTATAGTAAATCATAGAAAAGAATAATTTAGCTAAAATATCTTCATCAAAATTTTTTATTTTTTTATTTTCTATCCCTTTTTTTATAGATTTTTTTATAGGTGTAAAAAATTTTTTTCTTACTTCCTTTAAAAAGGAAAATAAAAAATCATTTTCTTCCAAAGCACTATAGAGAATAATTTTTAAGAAAGTAGTATCTTGAATATTTCTCTGTAAAAATCTAATAGCACATTCTCTAAGTTCTATTTTTAGATTGTTTTTAGGTTGTTGTCCACTGGGAAAGTAAAAATCTATATCTTGAATTTTTTGATTTAAAATTTCTTCGTAAATCTCTTGTTTATTTTTAAAGTACTTGTAAAGTCCGGCTTCACTTAAGCCAGCTTCTTGAGCTAGCTTCTGGGTTGTGGTGCCTTTAAATCCCTTGCTGGCAAAAAGTTTTTTGGCAGCCTGCAATATCTTTTGTCTTCTTTCTCTTCCAGTAAGACGCATAGGGTAAGTAAATGTTTACTTACCTTTCTGGAGTCAATTATTTTTTTACTATAAAAGGAAGTGATTTAATTCTACTAAAGAGGTTCCTCTGGCTTTGCCTTGCCAGGAGTCATGTTGTTCCAATTCTAATAAGATGTTTTTTATTACCTCTTGCTTATTGCCAGCCCAGGTAGGTGCGATGAGTTCCTGGGGTTGGGGGTCGCCATTTAGGCGGTGGACTACTATGTCTGGCCGTAAACTTTCCAAGCCTTTTCTCAGCCAGGTTACATACTCTTTTAAGCTTAGAGGCATATATTTGCCCTCTTTGTAGAGGTCAGCCAGCCTGGTATTAGCGCAAATATAAAGATTATGAAACTTTATTCCTTGGACAGGTAGACTGTTGATAAACTCGATGGTTTGCAAAAAGTCTTTTTCTTTTTCTTGAGGAAGTCCAGCGATTACATGCACGCAGGTTTTAAAGCCAAAGGAGTGCACCCTTTTTACTGCTTGACTAAAGTCTTCTTTAAGATGACCTCTGTTGATGAGGGCAAGGGTGCGGTTGTGAGCAGATTGAAGGCCAATTTCCAACCACACTTCTTTAAAGTGGTATTTAGCAATTAAAGAGAGCTTTTCCTCATCTAAACAATCTGGTCTCGTGCCCAGGCATAGGCCAGCTAGCTGAGGGAAGGAACTTATTTCTTCCAGGACCTTTTTAATTTTTTCCAACGGTCCGTAAGTATTGCTGTAAGATTGAAGGTAAGCCAGGAATAATTGAGCTTTGTATTTTTTTTGAAATTTTGCTTGAAAGTAGCTAAATTGTTCTTTAAGAGATAAACCCTTGGTTTTTAAAGAGGTTCCTGAACCCTGAGGGTTGCAAAAAATACATCCTTGAGTGGAAAGGGTGCCGTCTCGGTTGGGACAGGAAAACCCTGCATCCAGAGGTATTTTTTGCACTCTTTGACCAAATTTTTTCTTTAAATATAAATTTAGAGGAAAATATCTCATCATAGCTATTGAGTTTTTTCTTCTCTCAAGTTAGGAGTCTAAACCTAAAGTTAGTTTGGAGTTAGAATATGTTTAAAGTATTTAATAAAGTTTTAGGAGCCTTTTCTTCTGATTTAGCCATTGACCTGGGAACTGCCAATACCTGTGTTTATGTGAAAGGTAAAGGGATAGTTCTCAATGAACCTTCTGTGGTGGCAGTGCGTAGAGATTTGCGCTCGGGCAATAAGGTCCTGGCTGTAGGTTCTGATGCCAAAAGAATGCTGGGCCGAACTCCGGGAAATATTGTAGCTGTAAGGCCTATGAAAGACGGGGTAATTGCTGACTTTGAAGTGGCTGAGGCCATGCTCAGGCATTTTATCTGCAGAGTGCATAATAGTAGAAGGCTGGTTCGCCCCAGAATTATAGTGGCCGTACCTACAGGCATTACTCAGGTGGAAAAAAGGGCGGTTAGAGAGTCTGCCCAGAGTGCTGGGGCCAGGGAAGTTTATCTCATAGAAGAACCCATGGCTGCTGCTATTGGTGCTAATTTGCCCATTACTGAGCCTACTTCCAATATGGTTGTAGATATTGGAGGTGGAACTACTGAGGTGGCAGTAATTTCCCTTTCTGGAGTGGTCTATAGTCGGTCTGTGCGGGTTGGTGGAGATAAAATGGATGAAGCAATTATTCACCATGTAAAGAGAAAATATAACATGCTTATTGGCGAGAGCACAGCAGAAATGATTAAAATTAATATAGGTTCGGCCTATCCTCTACCAGAAGAAATGGAAATGGAAATTAAGGGCCGAGACCTGGTCTCTGGTATTCCCCAGCATATTACCATTACTTCTGAAGAGGTGAGAAAAGCCATTTCTGAACAGGTGGAAAATATTGTACAAGCAGTGCGCATTGCCTTAGAGCAAACTCCGCCAGAATTGGCTGCAGATATAGTGGATAAAGGTATTGTTTTAACAGGAGGCGGAGCCCTGTTAAAAGGATTAGATGCTCTAATTAGAGAGGCCACAGATTTACCTATTACTGTAGTGGACGATCCCCTTTCCACTGTGGTTTTAGGAGCAGGTAAGGTCCTGGAAAACCTGGATGTTTTAAAGGAGGTAACCATAGATTAAGCGTACTTCTACTAATCTCCTGAGGCTTTTTTTTCTTTTTCTAGCCCTGTATCTTTTGCTTTATACTCTTAACAGTAAGACTGCTATTTTGGATAAAACCTTGGGCAAGGCCGGGCTGGAAGTGGTAGGCTGGATTTTAAAGCCTGTAGATTACTTAAAGGAAAAGGGAGAGTATTTCTGGAATTCGTATATTTATCTGGTAAATTTAAAGCAGGAAAATGACCTTTTAAAAGAACAGATAGACAAGCTGCTTCTAGAAAAGCATAACCTGGAATTTAAACTAAATACCTTGGAGCGTTTTGCCAGTATTTTTCACCTTAACCCCTTTCCTGAGTATAAATATATAGGAAGTAGAATCCTAGCCAAGCGTTTAGGGCCAGGGGGGTTATTGGAGACAATTGTCCTGGATAAGGGAGAGGTTCAGGGACTAAAGCCAGATGATGTGGTTTTAAGTCCTTATGGAGTAATTGGACGTTTACAAAAAGTTTCTCTTACTTCTTCTCTAGTACTTCTGGCCTGTGACCCTAATAGTAAGATTGCTGTTGTTTCAGCCAAACACAGGGTTCCTGGCGTCTTAAAGGGAGAAGGGCCTGGTTCCTTGCTTAATTTGCTTTATGTCCCTAAAAATGTCAGTCTAGATAAGGGAGAGATTCTTTTAACTTCGGGTACGGATGAACTTTTTCCACCAGGTTTGCCTATAGCCAAGATTGATTCTTTTAAATCTCAAGATATCTCTCTTTTTTTGGAAGTAAAAGCTTCTTTATTAGTTGATCCTTATCTTTTGGAAGAAGTTTTGATTTTAAGGCCATGAAAAGTTTATTTGTTTATTTGCTTTACTTTTTCTTTTCTGTATTTTTCATGTCTTATTTTCCTATAGTTGAAACTTTTTCTCCTATTTTGTTTTATAATTTAAAGAGAGGAAATTATACTAATTTTTGGGTTTTAGGTATTATTGCTTTAGCTTTTTTAGAAGGTGTATCTATTTTAAGGTTTTCTATTTTTTTACCGTTTTTATTTGTACAATATTTTTTGTTTCACTTGATAAGTGAGTTTATTGATTTTGAAACTGTAGTTTTTGATGCTATATATTTTTTTATGGTTTCTTTGTCCTTGTTTTTATTAATTAAGGAATCACAAATCCTCCTGGATATATATATTAAAAATATTAACACCTTGTTATATTTTTTATTTTCCTTTTTTATGTATAATATTTTTTGTTTTGTAATAAAAAAATATGAACTTACTTAAACCGAAAATAAATTGGGAAGCAGACTATTCTTCCAAGATTTTAGTTTTATTGGTATTTTTTGTGGTATTTGTATTTGGTGTGAGGTTATGGTTTTTACAGATTTTAAAAGGTGAGTATTTTGCTAAGAAATCTTTGGATAATAGGACGCGGATTGTAAAGGTGTATGCCCCTAGGGGGCTGATTTTAGATAGAGAAAAAAAACTTTTAGCCTTTAATGAACCTGCTTATGACTTAGCTATTATTCGAGAAGACTGTAAAGATAAAGACTGTAAAGAAGAATTAGATTCTATAAGTATTCTTTTAAAAAAAGATCTTACAGAATTGAAAGAAAAATTTTTTACAGGTAAAAAAAGAGTAAAAGTTTTTGAACCTCTTATTTTGTCAACTAACTTAAGTTTTCCTGAATTAGCTAAAATAGAGTCTAGACTTTATAAGTGGCCGGCTTTGAAGATAGTTGTAAGACCAAGAAGAAAATATAATTATGCTTATGCCTTAAGTCATGTTTTAGGTTATGTAAGTTTGGCTAGTGAAGAAGATTTAAGTAATGATTTAAATTTAGATCCTGGAGATTATATAGGTAAAAGTGGAATAGAAAAGAGTTATGAAGACATCTTAAGAGGAAAAAAAGGGAAAAAAAAATTAGAAATTGATGCTGTTGGTAGAGTTTTTAAAGAGTCTTTAATCGAGCTACCGCAACCTGGAAAGGATTTGTTTCTAAGTATAGATCTGGAGTTGCAAAATTATATTTACCATCTCCTGGAAGGAAAAGCTGGAGCGGTGGTAGTGTTGGAGCCGGAGACAGGACAAATTTTGGCTTTGGTAAGTTCTCCGGGGTATGATTTAAATAGGTTTGTTTTTGGAGTAAAGGAAAAAGAATGGAAAAGCTGGTTAAAACATCCTTTTCATCCTTTGCAAAATAAAGTCATTCAGGGGACTTATCCTCCAGGTTCTGTATTTAAGTTAGTTATGGCAGGTTTTTTCTTGAATCGACTATCTCTTGATCCTTTGGAGTCAGTATTTTGTTCCGGAGATTACAAATTGGGGCTAAGGGTCTTTAGATGCTGGCGTAAGGAGGGACATGGCTGGGTAAATTTAAAAAGGGCATTAGTGGAGTCCTGTGATGTTTATTTCTACAAACAAGGAGAAGGCTTAGATATTGATGAACTAAAGTCTTTTGTCGTAGCCAGTGGTTTTTCGAGGCTTACTTTGATTGATTTACCCTATGAAAAGGCAGGATTTTTCCCCAGTAAAGAGTGGAAGAGGAAACGATTCAGAGAAGGCTGGCAAAAGGGGGAAAATTTGAATATATCCATTGGGCAAGGCTATGTCCTGGTAACTCCGTTGCAAGTAGCTAAATTTGTAGCAGGTATTGTCAACAATGGAATTACTTATAAACCTTCTTTGCTTTTAAAAGAAAAAAAAATGTTTCCAGAAACATTGCCTTTTTCTCAAAAAAGTTTGGAGTTTATTCGGAGAGCCATGATTGAAACAGTGGAAAACGATCGAGGAACAGCCAGAAGTTTAAAAGAGCGAGGCATAGTGATAGGCGCTAAAACAGGTACTGCGCAAGTAGTAAAATTAAAAGAGGAAGACTTGGAAAAGGAAGTGGAAGAAATTCCTTATAAGTATAGAGATCATGCCTGGATGGCCAGTTTTGGGGTAATTAACCAGAAAAAGTATGTGGTAGTTTGTTTAATGGAACATGGTGGGCATGGGGCTTCTGGAAGTGGTCCTATTGTAAAAAAAATATATACATATCTAAAACAGAAAAATGATAGATAGAAGACTAATTGAAAATATAGATTTTAAATTTTTTTCTTTAGTAATTATTCTTTTTATAATTGGAGTTATAAATCTATTCTCTGCTAGTGTCTATAGATTAGAGGACGGTTTAAATTTTACTCCTTTTTTTATAAAACAATCTATTTGGGGTTTAATTGGTTTTTTTGCCTTGTTAAGTTCTCTCTTTATAGATTATAGACATTTAAAATATATATCTATCTATTTTTATGGTGTTTCTATTGGTTGTTTGTTAGCAGTATTTAAATTTGGAAAAATAGTTTATGGAGCTAGGAGATGGATAGATTTAAGGTTTTTTAGTTTTCAACCCAGCGAAATGGCTAAGATTGCCACTCTCATTTTAGTTGCCTATTTACTCAGTAAAACAGAAGGTGTTTTAAGTAAAAAGGATTTTTTTAAGATTAGTTGTATTGGTTTAATTCCATCTTTTTTAATTATGAAACAGCCAGATTTAGGTACAGCATTGTTATTGCTTTTAATTATTGGAGGGATGATTTTTTATAAGGGAATTCAAAAGAGATTGGTAAAAATTATTGTCTTTTTATTCCCTTTAATTTTACCCCTTTTTTGGTTTTTTTTACATGATTATCAAAAGGAGCGAATTTTAAATTTTCTAGATCCTTCTAGAGACCCTTTGGGGGCTGGTTACCATGTCATTCAGTCCCAGATAGCCATCGGTTCTGGTAGACTTTGGGGTAAAGGTTTTTTAGCTGGAAGTCAAAGTCAACTAAGATTTTTACCTGAGAAGCATACGGATTTTGCCTTTGCTGTGTTTGCAGAGGAGTGGGGCTTTATGGGGACTATTTTTTTGCTTTTTTTATTTTGTTTTTTTCTCTATTCTATTTTGCAGATAGCTTTTCAGGCCAAAGATGCCTTTGGTCGTTATTTGGTAGTGGGGATCTTTTTTTATTTTTTTTGGCAAATTGTTATTAATATGGGAATGGTCCTGGGTTTAATGCCTGTGGTGGGAGTTCCTCTTCCCTTTATTAGCTATGGAGGAACTTCTTTAATTATTAACTTTATTTTAGTGGGGTTGGTGATAAATGTTGGTATGCGGCGCTTTATTTTCAAAAAAATCTAGGAGTGAAGAAATGGGCAAAGACGATTTTAATGCTTTTTTGGGTAAAGGCACCCATTATGAGGGAAAGCTGGTGTTTCAGGGTACGGTACGTCTGGATGGTAGTTTTAATGGTGAGATTGACTCGCAAGGAACCTTGGTTGTGGGGCAAGATGCGGAAGTAAAGGGTAATATCAGCGTGGAGCAACTTATGGTTAGTGGTAAGATCGAAGGTGAAGTGAAAGTTGCCAATCGAGCCGTATTTTATAAGGGAGCTCAGTTTTTGGGTAATTTGGAGACCAGTGTTTTGGTAGTAGAAGAGGGGGCTAAGATTCATGGACAAGTGAGTATGAAAACTGGGGGAAAGATTGAGTCCCCAGAAACTATGTGAATTCTTTAACAATAACAGAGTTAAGGCCCTGTTGGCTATTTTTAGTTAGTTTTTTATGAAAAACTCTTTGACACAGACCTTAAAATTAGCTAAAGCCCGACTGACTTTGAACAAAAATTCACATACTTTGAAGGGGGCACTATGATTGAATTAAATTTTACCTTTTTTGTCCAACTGGTTAACTTTTTGATTGCTCTCTTGGTTTTAAACCTTATTTTATTTCGTCCTATTCGCGAGAATATGCGCAAAAGAGCAGAGTTAATGGCTTCTCGTTTGGAGGAAATAGAAAAGTTTTCCAATGCAGCAGAAGAAAAACTTTCTTCTTATGAAGTCTCTCTGGATGAAGCCAGAAAGCAGGCTCAAGAAATTAGGAGTAAGTTAAAAGAAGAAGGATATGCCGAGGAAAAATCTTTGGTGGAGGCAGCTATGAATGAAGCTGCTGGAGTAATTAAGGCTGCTAGAGACAAATTTGAACAGGAGCGTAACGCTGCGTTAAAGGCTTTAGAGACAAAAGTAAGTGATTATGCGGCAAAAGTGGCCTCCAAGATTTTGGGAGAGGCCTAAAAAAATAGGGCAAGAGGAGGGCGTAAATTGAGTAGCAGGTGGAAAAAAATCTTGTGGTTTAGCCTGATGTTCCTGCTTGCAGCAGGAATAGCCTGGGCCTCAGAAGGTGGTGGAGGTCATGGCGATAAGTGGATGAATTTCCTTTATCGAGTGATTAATTTTGTGCTAGTGGTGGGTATTCTCTATAAGTTGGTAGGGAAACGTATTCGAGATTTCTTTTCTGGTCGCTCCTATCAAATTGAAAGTGGATTAGCTGATTTAGAAAATAGGAAGAAAGAAGCTGAGGCTAGGTTGAAGGAAGTGGAGAGTAAGATTGCCAATCTGGAGCAGGAGCGTGAGGCTATTTTGCAGGCAGCTAGAGAGCAAGGTGAGGCTGTGAAAGCTCAGATTATTGAGAAGGCTAAAAAGTCTGCTGAGCAGATTAAAGAGCAGGCCAAGATTACCGCTGAGCAGGAAGCCAAAGTTGCTTTTGAGCAGGTAAAGGCAGAGTTGGCAGATAAGATTGTAGAGGCTGCCGAAAAAATTATTCAAGAGAGGCTGAGTGGGGATATTCATAAGAAACTTATTAATGAATATCTAACAAAGGTGGTGGTAAATTGAGAGGGAACATAGTAGCTAGAAGGTATGCAAGAGCCCTTTTTGCCCTGGGTCAAAAGGAAGGGCAAGAAGCTTTAGAGAGGTATGGTAAGGGTCTAGATGCTGTAATAGAGGTTTTGAATGTAGCCCCTGAGCTTCTTAGAATATTTGCCAATCCCATTTTTACTGTAGAAGAAAAGAAGGCGGTTTTGAGTAAGGTTCTGGAGAAGATTGAGCCAGAACCAATGGTTAAGAATTTTTGCTTTCTTTTAGCTGATAAAAATCGATTGGCCTTTTTGCCAGAGATTCAGGCTTATTATAGCCATCTTTTGGATTTGGCCAGTGGGGTTATCAGGGGTGAACTGTTTACAGCTATCGAACTGGAAGAAGAGCTAAAATCAGAGATTGCTACCAAGTTGGCAGAGCAGTCCAAAGCCAAGGTGGTCTTGGATTATAAAGTTAATCCAGACATCCTGGGTGGACTTATTTTAAAGGTAGGGGATAAGGTTTTAGACGCCAGTATTAAGGCTCAGTTACAAATTTTGAAAGAAAACATAAAAAGGGGTGAGTAGTGGCCATGCAAATCAGAGCAGAAGAAATTAGTCAAATCATTGAAAATCAAATTAAGAACTACGAACAACGTGTAGAGATGAGTGAGACAGGAGTGGTCCTGTCTGTGGGTGATGGTATTGCCAGAGTTTATGGTGTAGAAAATGCTATGGCAATGGAGCTTTTAGAGTTCCCTGGTGGCGTTATGGGAATGGTTCTTAACCTGGAAGAAGACAGTGTGGGTGTTGCTCTCTTGGGTGAAGATACTCACATTAAAGAGGGTGACCTGGTCAAAAGGACTGGCAAAATTGTTCAGGCACCTGTAGGTGATGCAGTTATTGGTAGGGTTATTGATCCCTTGGGTAATCCTTTGGATGGGAAAGGCCCTATCCAGGCTAAAGAATACCGTTTTGTAGAAATAAAGGCTCCAGGTCTTATGGCTAGAAAACCAGTACATGAACCTATGTATACTGGTTTAAAGGCTATTGATGCCATGACTCCTATTGGACGTGGTCAACGTGAGCTTATCATTGGTGACCGTCAGGTAGGTAAGACTGCTGTTTGTATTGACGCCATATTAGCTCAGAAGAATTCTGATATTTACTGTTTTTATGTTGCCATTGGACAAAAGAAATCTACAGTGGCTCAGGTGGTAGACACCCTGGAAAAGCATGGAGCCATGGAATACACTACAGTTATTGCAGCTACAGCTTCTGAACCTGCTTCTTTGCAGTTTATTGCTGCTTATTCTGGTTGTACTATGGGTGAATATTATAGAGATAATGGCAAGCATGCCCTTATTATTTACGATGACCTTTCCAAGCAGGCTGTGGCTTATCGTGAAATGTCCTTGCTTTTAAGACGTCCTCCAGGACGTGAGGCTTTCCCTGGTGACGTTTTTTATTTACATTCCCGTTTGTTGGAACGTGCAGCTAAGATGCATGATCGTTTGGGGGCAGGTTCTTTGACTGCTTTACCTATCATTGAGACCCAGGCTGGTGACGTATCTGCTTACATTCCTACTAACGTTATTTCCATTACTGACGGTCAGGTTTACCTGGAACCCAACCTGTTTTACGCAGGTATTCGTCCTGCTATTAATGTTGGTTTGTCTGTATCCAGGGTTGGTGGTGCTGCTCAGATTAAGGCTATGAAGAAGGTTGCTGGTACCTTGCGTCTGGATTTGGCTCAGTATCGTGAATTAGCTGCCTTTGCCCAGTTTGGTTCTGACTTAGATAAGGCTACCAGACAAAAACTCATTCGTGGTGAGAGATTGGTAGAGCTTTTGAAGCAACCTCAGTATCAACCTATGCCTGTTGAAGAACAAATAGTATCTCTTTATGCTGGTACTCGTGGGTTTATGGATGATTTGCCTGTAGAAGCTGTAAGAAAATTTGAAGATGGTCTTTTAGATTATATGAGAAATCAAAGAAGTGATATTTTAAAGGAGATCAAAGAAACTCAAGATTTAAGTCCTGAATTGGATAAGAAGCTTGCTGCGGCTATTGAGGATTTTAAAAAGACCTTTAAGGCTTAAAGGGAGACAATATAATGGGTGCATCATTAAGGGATATTAAGCGCAAAATCGATGCGGTCAAAAAGACCAAGCAAATAACCAAGGCCATGAATATGGTGGCCTCGGCAAAGTTACGCAACGCCCAGTTGCGGATTGAGCGCTTTCGTCCCTATGCTGATAAATACTATGAAATCATAGCTGACCTTTCTGGCAGAGCAGATGCCTCTATTCATCCTCTTTTAGAAAAACGAGAGGAAGTAAAAAAAGTAGGCATTGTTTTGGTTACTTCGGATAAGGGGCTTTGTGGAGCTTTTAATACCAATCTGTGTAATGCTGCCAAAAAATTAGCCCTGGAAAAAAAGGCCGAAGGAAAGGAAGTAAAATTTATCTGTGTAGGGAAGAAAGGCCGTAACTTTTTTAAGAAAACAGAATTTGAAATCATAGATGCAAAGGTAGATGTATTAAATACCTTTGACTTTCAATTAGCTAATGAGATAGGTGAATTTCTTATTAGCAATTTTTTGAATCAGGAATTGGATGAAGTTTATGCTGTTTTTGGTAAATTTGTTACAGTGATAAAACAAGAGCCTGTGGTAAATAAGATTCTTCCTGTAGAGTCAGAGGCTGAAGCTGGAGTAAGTAGTGAATACATCTTTGAACCCTCTGTGGAAGGTCTTTTGGCAGAACTTTTACCTCGCTATGTAAAAGTCCAAGTGTACAGAGCCTTACTGGATACTTCTGCTAGTGAACATGCTGCCAGAATGACTGCCATGGATAATGCTACTAAAAACTGTGATGAGTTGGTTAACTCTTTAACTCTAGTCTTTAACAAAGTAAGACAGGCAAGCATCACTTCTGAGCTCATGGATATTGTGGGTGGTGCTGAGGCCTTAAAAAATGCTTAAATTAAGAGGGGGCTTTTAAAATGAGTGAAAATATAGGCAAAATTGTGCAAGTTATTGGTAACGTTATTGACGTGGAATTCCCAGAGGGGAAACTTCCTAATATTTTGAATGCCTTGGTTTTAAGTAATCCAACTATTAGTGATGAACCTGATAACCTGGTTGTAGAAGTTGCCCAGCACCTTGGAAACAATGTTGTTCGTTGTGTAGCTATGGATACTACTGATGGTCTGGTTAGGGGAATGCCAGTAAAGGATACTGGTGCTCCCATCCAGGTACCTGTAGGAAAGTCTGCTTTGGGTCGCGTATTGAATGTAGTGGGACGTCCTGTGGATGATATGGGACCTGTTAAGGGTGAAAAGATGTACCCCATCCACAGAGAAGCTCCTGCTTTTGTAGAGCAGAGCACCAAGATTGAGCTATTGGAAACAGGTGTTAAGGTTATTGACCTGCTCATCCCCTTCCCCAAGGGTAGTAAGCTGGGAATGTTTGGTGGTGCTGGTGTAGGTAAGACCGTTATCTTAATGGAGCTTATTAACAACATCGCTAAGCAGCACGGTGGTATTTCTGTGTTTGCTGGTGTTGGTGAGAGAACTAGAGAAGGTACTGACCTTTACTTGGAAATGAAGGAAGCTGGCGTATTGGAAAAAGCTGGTTTGGTTTATGGTCAGATGAACGAGCCTCCAGGAGCTAGAGCTAGAGTAGCTTTGACTGCTTTGGCCATGGCTGAATATTTCCGTGATGAAGAAAATCAGGACGTACTCTTGTTTATTGACAATATTTTCCGTTTTACTCAGGCCAACTCTGAGGTATCTGCGTTGCTTGGACGTATGCCCTCTGCAGTAGGTTATCAGCCAACCTTGGCCACTGACCTTGGTGCCTTACAGGAAAGAATTACCTCTACCAAGAAGGGTTCTATTACTTCTGTTCAGGCTGTTTACGTACCTGCGGACGACTTAACTGACCCTGCTCCTGCTACTACCTTTGCTCACTTGGATGGTACCATCGTTCTTTCCCGTCAGATTGCTGAGCTTGGTATTTATCCTGCGGTGGATCCCTTGGATTCTACTTCTCGTATTTTGGACCCCAATGTTCTGGGTAATGAGCACTACATGGTTGCTCGTCAGGTACAGCAGATCTTGCAGAAATATAAAGACTTGCAGGATATTATTGCTATCCTGGGTATGGATGAGCTTTCTGATGAAGATAAGCTTATCGTGTCCAGAGCTAGAAAAATTCAAAGATTCCTGTCTCAGCCCTTCCATGTTGCTGAACAGTTCACAGGTAAGCCTGGTCGTTATGTAAAGCTGGAAGATACCATTAGAGGATTTAAGGAAATCATCGAAGGTAAGCACGATGATGTGCCTGA
This sequence comes from Desulfonauticus sp. 38_4375, assembly GCA_001507915.1. Taxonomy (GTDB): domain Bacteria; phylum Desulfobacterota; class Desulfovibrionia; order Desulfovibrionales; family Desulfonatronovibrionaceae; genus Desulfonauticus. The sequence goes on from LGER01000024.1 coordinate 21,293, forward strand.
GCAGGCCTTCTATATGGTTGGTACAATTGAGGAGGCTTTAGAAAAAGCTAAAGAAGCATAAAAAAAGGTGACATCATGGCACGTACATTAAAGTTAGAAATAGTGACTCCAGATAGAAAGGTTCTTTCTGAGGAAGTGGAATATGTAGCTGCTCCTGGAGTAGAGGGTGAGTTTGGGGTCTTGCCCAACCACATCCCTTTTCTCTCTGCTTTGGGAGTGGGCAGTCTTTATTATAAAAAAGATGGTAGACGTTTTTATGTCTTTGTTGCTGGGGGATTTGCAGAAGTAGGGCAAAATAAAGTTTCTATTTTAGCTGAACTGGCTGAAAAGGCTGAAGAAATTGATGTGGAAAGGGCTAGAAAGGCTTTAGAAAGAGCCCAGCAAAGACTTCAAGAGCAAGCAGATAGAGAGGCTTATGCCAGAGCAAGAGCTTCTCTCGCCAAAGCCTTACATAGGATGCGCTGTAGAGAAAGCGCTGTGCAGGCTGGTACTTGCAAAATGTAGTTAAAAGTTAACTTGCTTTTTAAATGCCCCACTCTTAAAATAGCCAAAGAGTGGGGCATTTCTTTTTTAAAGGAGTAATGAATTTATGCAGGTTTTGGGGATAATTTTAGCTGCAGGAAAAGGGACGAGAATGGGGCTTACAGGTCCCAAGGTGATGCAGGAAATACTGGGAAAGCCTTTACTCTGGTATGTGCTAAAGAGTTTAGAGAAAGTGGCTGATACAGAAGTTTATCCTTTGATAGGATATCAAAGGGCAGTTATAGAAAATTATTTCCCAGAATATAAAGATAGATTTATCGTGCAAGAAAGTCAGCTGGGTACCGGACATGCCCTGCAAATGGCCTGGCCTTTAATTGAGCAAAAAAAGCCAGAGTATATCTTGGTTACCAATGGAGATACTCCTTTAGTGGAACCTGAGCATTTTAAATTGTTATTGGATAGAGGAAAGGATTTTGACTTGAGTTTTCTTTCTTTAACTCTGGAAAATCCCAAAGACTATGGACGGGTGTTGAGAAATTCTAATTTTGAAGTAGAAAGGATTGTGGAATCCAAAGACCTGTCAGTACAGGAAAAAGCAATTAGGGAAGTAAATGCTGGAATTTATTGTTTTAAATTCAAATTTTTACAGGAATGCCTATTTGAATTAAAAGCAGAAAATGCTCAAAAAGAGTATTATATTACCGATTTGATTGGTATAGCTAAAAAAAGAGGTTTTAAAGTTGAAGCAGTGAATTTAGGTAATGTTTCTGAGTTGTTGGGCATAAATACTGTTTACGAACTTAGCTCACAAGAGGAGTTTTTACGCCAAAAGATTGTAAATTACTGGCAAGAGCAGGGTGTACTTATCAGACAACCCTGGGGTGTGGTCATTGGACCTGAAGTTGAACTGGAAAAGGGAAGTGTCCTGAGTGGTCCGCTTCATCTTCTGGGGAAAACTCGAATTTATGCTTCTGCCAGGATTGGTGCTTATACCTTTATTAAAGATTCTGAGATTGAAGGGACCATCCATGAATTTTGTCATATAGAAGGAGCTAAGGTAAAAAGGGGAGTAAATGTTGGTCCTTATGCCAGACTTAGGCCTGGAGCTTATTTGGAAGAAGAATCCAGAGTTGGTAATTTCGTAGAAGTGAAAAAAAGCAGACTGGGACGAGGCAGCAAGGCCAATCACTTAACTTATCTTGGAGATAGTGACATTGGACCTGGAGTGAATATTGGAGCTGGTACCATTACTTGTAATTATGATGGTAAAAATAAACATCAAACCATTATAGAAGAGGGTGCTTTTATTGGCAGTAATACTGCCCTGGTTGCTCCTATTAAAGTTGGTAAAGGAAGCCTGGTGGGAGCAGGTTCTACCTTGACTAAAGATGTTCCGGAGAATACTCTAGCTATTGCTAGAGCTAAGCAAGTAATTCTTCCTAGAAAGAAAAAAAGTTGAAATGAACCAGATTAGTTTGCTGGAAAAAAAAATTGAAGAGCTTTTACTAAGGCAGCGTAAGATTTTAAAAGAAAATTGGGAGTTAAAGAGGAAGTTGGAGGAAGAAAATAATAAAAAACAAGAGGTTAGAAAAAAAATAGAGAAGTTGTTGCAAAAAATAGAAGAACTCAATATAGAATAAAGATGATGACTGGCTACAATTTAAAAATTTTGGGTATGGAGGTTTCCTTTAAGAGTAATGTGCCTCCAGACCGTGTAAATAAAGCCAGGTTGTTTTTAGAAGAAAGGTTTAAAGTACTGGAAGAGAGGGGAAAGAAGCTGAGCAAAGAGAAGTTGCTTATATATTTAAGTCTAAGCTTGGCAGATGACTACCTGGAGTTGGAGAAGAAGTTTAACGAGGTAGAAAACAGCATCTCCAAGCTTTTAGATAGATTGGAACAAGAAGAGAAAATTTCCCTGAGGGGTTCGTGATAGTGGGGATAATTTTTGAGCCAATGCTTACCTCTTGGGAGCCGTTGTGTAGCTCTGGTGTGCAGGCCTCTTGTCTGACAAGAGGAAGCCTAAAAGAGTTACTTTGGCGCCCACCTATACATAAGAGGTTCAAAATTACCCGCTACACGGCCTTTTGGGGTTTTATCTAAAAAGGCACTTCCTGTTTTCTTTTCCCCTCTTAATAGATATTTTTGTTTTTGCGCCTGAAAGAGGCGTTACTATATATATTTTAAGGAGTTAGCTATGTTAAGTAGTATTATTATTACCGCTTTTATTACTTTTGGAGTTGGAGCTGTTGCTGGGATTTTCTTTTATAAATACTTTCTGGGTAAAGAGTTAGCTGAAAGTAAGCGACTGGCAGATAAAATTCTAGAAGAAGCTAGAAAAGAAGCCAGTGCTCAAAAGAAAGAAGCTCTGTTACAGGCCAAAGATGAAATTTTTCGGCAGAAAAAAGAGTGGGAAAAGGAATATCGGGAAAAAGAAAAAGAGTTAAAAAAGCAAGAGCAGCGTCTGCAGGAAAAGGAAGAGCGTTTAGAAAAAAAATTAGAAGATGTTTCTCAAAAGGAGCGAGAACTTCTTTCCTGGGAAAGTAAACTCAGTAAAGAGGAGAGAAGATTAGAAGAAAAAAGAGCAGAGTTGGATGCTCTGATTTTGGAAGAAACCAAAAAATTAGAAGAAGTTTCTGGTCTTACCAGAGAAGAGGCCAAAAAGATTTTACTGGCTGAAATGGAAAATCAGGTTCGGCATGAAGCAGCCAAGAGAATGCGTCAGATTGAAATGGAAGCTCAAGAACAGGCTGCCAAAAAAGCCAAAGAAATTTTGGCCACAGCTGTACAGCGTTATTCTGGAGAATATGTAATTGATAATACAGTTACAGTGGTAGAACTTCCCAGTGAAGAGATGAAGGGTAGGATTATTGGACGAGAAGGTAGAAATATTAGGGCCTTAGAGGCTGTTACTGGAGTTGACCTTATTATTGACGATACACCAGAGACAGTAGTCCTTTCTGCCTTTAATCCTTTACGCAGGGAAATTGCCAGGCAGGCCTTAGAGCGCCTTATTAGTGATGGTCGCATTCATCCTGCCCGTATTGAAGAAGTGGTGCAGAAAGTAGAAAAGGAAATGGAAGACAAGTTAAAAGAAATAGGAGAACAGGCCACCTTTGATGTGGGGGTGCATGGTATTCATCCGGAGTTGGTGAAACTTTTGGGTAGGCTTTATTATCGAACCAGTTTTTTCCAAAATGTCCTGCAACATTCCTTAGAAGTAGCCTTTTTGTGCGGAATTATGGCTGCTGAATTGGGATTGGATGAGAAAATAGCCAAGCGAGCAGGATTGCTTCATGACCTAGGCAAAGCTGTGGATCACGAAGTAGAGGGCCCCCATGCCTTAATCGGAGCTGATTTGGCTAAAAAATATGGAGAGAGTGAAGAAGTGGTGCATGCTATTGCTGCTCACCATGAAGATGTAACTCCTTCCAGCGTGTTGGCTGTTTTGGTCCAGGCTGCAGATAGTCTTTCTGGAGCCAGGCCTGGTGCTAGAAAAGAACTTTTAGAAAATTATGTAAAGCGCTTAGAGGAATTGGAAAACATAGCTACCAGTTTTGATGGCGTGGAAAAGGCCTATGCTATTCAGGCAGGAAGAGAACTTAGAGTGATGGTGGATTGTGAAAAGGTAGGTGATGAAAATACTTATCTCTTGTGTAAGGATATTGCCAAAAAAATAGAAGAAGAAATGACCTATCCTGGACAGATAAAGGTCACTGTAATTAGAGAAAGAAGGGCTGTGGACTTTGCCAAGTAAGTTCAAGGTATTGTTCTTAGGAGATATTGTGGGCTGCAGAGGGCGAAAGGTAGTAACGTCCTTTGTAGCCAAGGTAAGAAAAGAATATGAACTTATTATTGCCAATGCAGAAAATGCCTCTGGCGGTTTGGGACTGAATGCCAAAAATGCCTGGGAGTTAAAGAAAGCCGGCATAGACATTCTAACCTCTGGTAATCATATCTGGAAGTTTAAAGATATAATTAAGGTTTTAGAAACAGAAGAGTGGATACTTAGGCCTCTAAATTATCCTTTAGCCCCTGGACGGGGCTTTACTTTTTTTTCTCTTCCACAGGGAGGAGAGATTCTGGTGATTAATCTGCAGGGCAGGACTTTTATGGAGGCTATAGATTGCCCTTTTTTAGGTGTAGATAGGTTGCTGGAAGAGCTCAATTTTAAGGGACCTGTTATAGTGGATTTTCATGCTGAAGCTACTTCTGAAAAGGTGGCTATGGGCTATTTTTTGGCCGGGAGGGTCAGTGGAGTCCTGGGAACCCATACCCATGTGCAAACCAATGATTGTAGAATACTGGATGGTTTTACCGCTTATATTAGTGATGTGGGCATGTGTGGCCCTGTGGAGTCTGTTTTAGGAATGGAAAAAGGTATTATTATAGAAAGATTTTTAAGCAAGCGTCCACAAAAGTTTGATTTGGCTAAGGGAAAGGCCAAGGTTTGTGGACTGAGCTTGACTATAGATAGGCTTACTGGCAGATGTGAGGACATTGCTTTTTGTAATTGGGAGGAAGAAAATGATTCCTGTTGAAGAACAGTTAGCCCTTATTAAAAGAGGGGCTGTGGAAGTTATTGAAGAAAAAGAATTGGTGGAAAAAATTAAAACCAGGAAAGTATTACGCGTCAAGGCTGGGTTTGACCCTACTGCTCCAGATTTGCACCTGGGACATACTGTTTTGATTCACAAACTCAGACACTTTCAGGAGTTGGGCCATCAAGTTATTTTTCTAATTGGTGACTTTACTGGAATGATTGGCGATCCCACAGGTAAGTCTGAGACGCGGAAAAAACTTACCCGGGAAGAAGTGCTAAAAAATGCAGAGACTTACAAAGAGCAAATTTTTAAAATCCTGGATCCAGAGAAAACTGAAATCGCCTTTAATTCTTCCTGGATGGATAAGTTTTCTGCTGCAGATTTTGTGGAGTTGTGTTCTAAATATACTGTAGCCAGGATGATGGAAAGAGATGATTTTAGCAAGCGCTGGAAAGAAAATAGACCCATTTCCATTCACGAATTTCTATATCCTTTAGTGCAGGGCTATGATTCAGTGGCCTTGCAGGCAGATGTGGAACTGGGGGGGACAGATCAAAAGTTTAATTTGTTAGTGGGAAGGGCCTTGCAAAGAGAATATGGCCAGGAGCCCCAGGTAATCTTAACCATGCCTATTTTAGAAGGCCTGGATGGGGTGCAAAAAATGAGCAAATCCCTGGGGAATTATATTGGAATTACTGAGCCTGCCAAGGATATGTTTGGTAAACTCATGTCCATTTCAGACGAACTTATGTGGCGCTATTATGAGTTGTTGTCCAGCAAGTCCATGGCTGAAATTGAAAAGATGAAGGAGCAGGTGAGCAAAGGAGAACTTCATCCCAAAAAATGTAAAGAAGAACTGGCCCTGGAGATTACTACCCGTTATCATGGAGTGGAAGCAGCCAGAAAAGAATTAGAAGCCTTTAACCTGGTCTTTGCCAAAGGCAATATTCCAGAAGATATTCCTGTATTTGAAGTTAAAGAGAAAAAAACAATTGTGGATATCTTATTTGAAAGTGGATTATGTAAATCCAAGGGTGAAGCCAAACGATTGTGTATTCAAAAAGCCATTCATCTGCCGGAAAGAGACAATCAGAGTATAACTGCTATTGATTTTGTGTTTGAACCAGGGGAATATGTCCTTAAGGTGGGTAAAAAAAGGTTTTTAAAGGTAATAGTAGATAAATAAGTTGTATTTAGAAACAGTGGATAAAAAGATGCTGGAAAAGAATTTGCTTTTAAAAAAAATAAAAGCCTTTTGCCTATTAGTAAAAATAGAGCATTCTGTTTTTGCCCTTCCTTTTGCCTATATTGGCCTTTTTTGGTCAGCTAAAGGTTGGCCTGGCTGGAAGAGTTTTTTATTTCTCACTTTGGCCATGGTGAGTGTGCGTTCTTTTGCCATGGTGGCCAATAGATTGGCTGACTTAAAATTTGATGCCAAAAACCCCAGGACCAAGGACCGTCCTTTGGTAAGTGGAGAGATAAGCGTAAAGGAAGGCTATCTCTATTTAGGTGGGGCTGCTTTAATCTTTATCCTGGCCTGTTTGGGCTTAAATAAGCTTTGTTTTTACCTTTCTTTTCCAGCACTTATCTGGTCTGCAGGTTATAGCTTTAGTAAGAGGTTTACCTGGTTTTGTCATTTTATCTTGGGCTCTGTATTGGGACTTGCTCCCATAGCTGGATGGATTGCTTATAAACCTGAGTTTGCCTTGCCTCCTGTACTCCTGGGATTGGGTGTTATGTTTTGGGTAGCTGGCTTTGATATCCTTTATAGTTTGCAAGACCTCCAATTTGACCAGCAGGAAAAGTTGTTTTCTGTTCCAGCTTGTTTTGGCCTAGAAGCTGGGTT
>LGER01000025.1 GCA_001507915.1 Desulfonauticus sp. 38_4375
TATGAAAGTGCTGATACGCCTACTAGTCAGTGTAATAGATGTCATATTAAAGAGAAAGATTTAATCAAAGAGAAAAAAAGAATTCAGGTGAAACTAGAAAAAAAGGACAATAAGCTGTTTGAAATTATTCATAATTTAAAAGTAGAAGGTTTTTATTAAAAGGGGAAAAAATATGTCTGAATTAGATGTAAAAAAGATAGAAGAAGCAGCTTTTGCGGCAATTGATGATATTTTTTCAGAAAATAAAGGAAGTGATGATTTAATTTTAAATTTAAAATCTAAAATACTGGCCTTAGATTGGGAGTATTCAGACAAGGATATAAAAGAATTATTAGAGATTTTTCAAAACTTAAAGTCAAGATATACAGATAAAATAAATTCAGTCATTATTTTAATGATGTCTAATGTGGCTAAGTTTTTATTGCTGGCTAAAGAAAAATCTCCTGCAGATACCTTAAGTGTATTAGCTTATATAGTAGATTTTTTTGTTAAATATAATTCATCAGAAATAGATGAGAGTGAAAAAAAGAAATATATTCAGGAAATAAAAAGAAAGTACGCTAGATTAAAAGAAGCTATAAGTAAGGTAACTCAAGCTCAAAAGGATGATTTATCCGAGAAAAATAAAGAAGAAGTTGTAGTTATTGATAGTAAAGTTGAAACAGAAGAGGTAAAAGAAAAAATTCCTGAAGTCTCTAATGTATCTGTAGATAAGCAGGTTACTCCTGAAGATTTAACTAAAGTGATTACTCCTATAGTAAAAAAAGTAGTATCTCAAGTAGAGTATAATTTATCTACGATAATTGAAGAAAATTTTAAATATATAACAGAAAAGCTTCGTAAATTTGAAGATGCTATTGATAAATTAGAGCAAAAATTAGATAGCTTGTCAGAATTAAATATTTCTAAAAATGAAAGCACTTTTGCAAAGGAGTTTATTTCAGATAAAACATTAGACGCTAAGCCTTCTCCGAAAACTAGAGAATTTGACTTTTTACAAGAGGATAGTGAAATTAGTTTTGCTCCAGAAATAGAAGAAGAAAAAGCTGAAATTGAAGAAGTAAGTGAAAAAGAAGAGCTAGTAAAAGATGAAAGTAAAGATGTTTTTGATTTAGATAAGGAGCCAGAAAGTGCAATAGAAGAAGATGGTTTTGATATTGAAGAAAAGGTATTGGAAGCTCCTAAAGATATTTATCCTTATGTGCGTTTGTTTGAGTTAAAAGATAAAATTATAGCTTTAGATGATGAACTAATTTTAAACATGTATAAGGTATCTCCTTCAAAAGCAAAAAAGCTTTATAGTAAAGAAAGTTTTAATTTAAAAGAATTGGGTGGTTTGTTTTCTAAACTTTCTAAGAAAATGCGAGGCAGTTTAAGCGATAAAAAAGATAAAGAATTAAAGAAGTTAGAAGTTCAAGTATATAAATATCCAGATGAGCTGGTAGATAAATTTAAATATGCTATTTTAGTAGAAGGAGATCCCTATAAAGTTTTATTTGTAAAAGATATATATAAAAATATGCTTTTCTTGCCAGAAGATAAGCAAGATAATGATGAGGATAATGTTTTTGACTATAAGTATAAGATAGATAAAATTGGATATGCTTATTCTTTTAATTTATTATAGGAAGGTGAGTTGTCTTTATGACTCCTAATAAAAGTTTCCAGGTGCGCTTAAAGGAAGCAAAGATTTGTATAGAGCAAGGAATTTTAGACAATGCAAAGGATATTTTATTAGATTTACAAAAAAGATTAGAAAATGATGATAGTGAAGATAAGTCTTTAATCAGTTTAAAAAAGGAGGTAGAAAGGTTATTAAAAAAAATTGAAGAAAAAGATGAAGATTCTCCGAAGATAAAAAAAATAATTAAAGAAGGCAATCTTAATGAAATCTATGAAAGAGCATTAGTTTTTACTGAACTTGGAATTTATGAAGATGCTTTAAAGGACTATAAATATCTTATTTTATCTAATTTTAAAACTGTAGAATTAATTCCTAAAGTTATCAATTGTTTTCAAAGATTAGGGAAAAAAGTAGAAGTAGTTAAATTTTTTGATGAGATACTTAAAAATGATGAAGTTAAAGATGTATATAAAGATATTATAAGATTAGAAGTAGCTAAAATATTAGAAAAAATAGGTATATATTCAAAAGCATATGATTATTATAAAAATATTAAAAATCAAAAAGTTTTAGAAACTATTCAAGATAAATTAAGACTATTAGCGTCTAAGATTAAAGGGGGGTCTAAATATAGCTACATTCTAGAAACTTTTATTTCTAAGGATGATCTTCAGGAAGCTATTAAGAAGGCAAATAAAGAAGGTAAAAGTGTAGAATATATATTAATCCATGATTTTAAAATTCCTAAAGAAGAGGTAGGTAAATCTTTAGCTTTATTTTATGATTGTGATTTTTTTGAATTTAAAAAGAGTTATGCTCCTCCTTTAGAATTAATACATAACTTAAAAAAAGATTATCTATTAAATAATGTTTGGTTTCCGTTATTAAAAAAGAAGAACAAAATAATTGTGCTTATAGATGAACCAGATGACTTTTCTAGAACAGATACCATAAAAGCTATATTAAATAGCTATGATGAGTCCTTTATTTTAGAATTTGCTGTATCTATAAAAGAAGATATCTTGGATTTTATTAATTTTTATTTAGGAGATAAGATTGAACACTTAAGGATTGAGCTTAAAGAATCTGAAATGGATTTAGATGAATTAGTGGATGGAGTTGAAGATGATGTAGAACCTATAGAAGAAAAAGAAGATGTATTTTTATCAGAAAGTGATAGTAAGGTTGTTCGTTTTGTAAATAGGATTATTTTAGATGCTCATAAAAGAAAAGCTTCAGATATTCATATTGAACCTTCTCCAGGTAAAAAAAAGACTATAATTCGTTTTAGAATTGATGGTGTTTGTCAAAAATATTCAGAAGTTCCCAATAGCTTTGCTAAGCCTGTTGTTTCTCGTATTAAAATAATGTCCAATTTAGATATTGCAGAAAGGCGTTTGCCTCAAGATGGAAAAATAAAGTTTAAACAAAAAGGAAAAACTATACTGGAGCTTCGTGTTGCTACCTTACCAACTGTAGGTGGATATGAAGATGTGGTTCTGCGATTGTTGCATGCAGGTAAACCTCTTGCTCTTCCTGAACTGGGGATGACTGAAGAAAACATGGAAAATTTTAAGAAACTTATTGTTCAACCTTATGGCCTTATTTTAGTGGTTGGACCTACGGGTTCTGGTAAAACTACTACTTTACACTCAGCTTTAAGCTATATTAACACTCCGGAGAGAAAAATTTGGACTGCTGAAGATCCTGTAGAAATTACGCAAGAAGGATTAAGACAGGTAGAAGTTAAACCCAAGATAGGCTTAACATTTGCTAGAGTTTTAAGAGCGTTTCTGCGTGCTGACCCGGATGTAATTATGATTGGTGAAATGCGAGATGAAGAAACTGCCTCTACTGGTATAGAGGCATCTCTTACTGGTCACTTAGTATTTTCTACTTTACATACCAACAGTGCGCCTGAAACAGTTACTCGCTTACTGGAAATGGGATTAGATCCACATAACTTTGCAGACTCTCTCTTAGGGGTATTAGCTCAAAGACTTCTGAGAAGATTGTGTCCTAAATGTAAAGAAGGGTATCATCCGTCTCAAGAAGAATTTGAAGAGTTTGTGGATGAATACGGACGAGAACAGTTTTTAAAACTTGGGATTAATTACGATGATGATCTTATTTTTTATCGGCCTGTAGGTTGTGATGACTGTGGAAATACTGGATATAAAGGAAGAGTTGGTATTCATGAATTATTAGTTAACAATAATAAAATTCAAGACCTTATTAAGAAGAGAGCTCCTACTGAGGATATTCGCAAAATAGCATTGGAAGAAGGTATGAATACTTTAAAACAAGATGGCATGTTAAAATGTTTACAAGGAATAACAGATATTAAAGAAGTCAGAAGAGTTTGTATTAAATAATACAATTTAATACAATTTTTATGATTACCAGGCAACAAAAAAGGAGCTAGATACTAGCTCCTTTTTTGTTGGTAAAAGAATGAGGTTAATATTTTAAAAATACACTTTGCAGCTACAGATTGAGAAAGCACATTGAAGGGTTGAGGTGCTAATTCACAAAAGTCCATCCCCACTAAATTTAAAGGCCAAAGTTCGCTTATAAAAGTTTTAAACCATTCATAACTTATTCCACCTGGTTCTGGGGTTCCAACTCCAGGCATGATACTTGGATCCAGGCCATCAGCGTCAAAAGTTAGATAGAGAGGTCTTTTGCTGATAATTGCTTTACATTTTTCAGCCACTTGAGAAGGAGATAGATTTTCCCAAGGGAAAAAAGTTGTAATGCGGGGGGAGTTTTTTATCAGGTTCCACTCTTCTTTACATACACTTCTTATACCGATTTGTATAATTTCACAGCCCAATTCTAAACATCTATTCATAACACAGGCATGAGAGTATTTACTGCCTTCATACTCATTTCTTAAATCCGCATGTGCATCTATTTGTAATACTACTAAGTCTTTATAAGCTTGTTTATAGAATTTTACTAAAGGAAAAGTTATAGAATGTTCTCCTCCTAAAGTGCAAATAAAATCATTTTGAGGAACAAAGTTGTTTCGTAAAAAAGTTTCTATATCTTTTAAAAAAAATTCAACTCCGTGAACATTTCTATTTATTTCTGGTAACAGTTTAAAATAACAATATTCTTCTAAACTTATTGCAAGTTCTGGATCAAAACTCTCTATTTGAGTGCTTGCCTCAATAATGGCTTCTGGTCCCTTTTTAGTTCCAGTCCCATAACTTACAGTTCCTTCAAAAGGAACAGGAAGTACCCAGATTTTTTTCTTATTCTCTAAAGATGCAAAATCTGGCAAGTCAAAGAACTTACTTTGCATATAAATCCCTCTATTCGTTAGGGTATAAAGACTACAGCTGAAATTGTAGTAGTCCACATCCCACCTATTCCAGTAGTGACGCAGGGAGCAGACCAGGATCTAACAATTTTTCCACTCATAAGATAAATTTCTCTTCGTTCATCATAGTCTTTATTAACATCAAACTCAATACCTAAAGTTGTAGCCAGCATAGTAGAAGCTAAATCTTCCGCAAAATCACCTATTTCTTTTTCGTCTGCTCCAAAAGCAGTATGTTCAGAGATATAGCCATATTGATTTTTATCAGCAGGTAAAGCAATACCAACAGCAGATCCTACCAACCTCCCTTTTTCATTGGTAGAGTTTCTAGACATAACACAAAAAGTTATTTGTCCAGGAGAAAGTAGTTTAACTCCTTCTTCTAAAGGGATTAATTCACAATTAGGTGGAAAAATACTGGAAACATATACTAGATTTTGTTTTTCTATTTGAGCATCTCTTAAAGCTAATTCAAAAGATTGTAATTTGTTTTTGTGTCTTCCTATTCCGGTTGTAAAAAATGCTTTCGTTGGTACAAACATTTAAGGTCCTCCTATAATTTAGAATATTTCTTTATGAAAAAAGTTATGTTATTTTTTTGTAAAGTGTCTTGTATAGATTCATTTTCTTGTTTAGTTGAAATTATTTTCATCATAACGCGTGTCCATTTTTCTTTTTTTATATTTACTTCTTCTAAATATATTTCATGTTTATATTTTAGTGATAATTTTTCTAGTTTTAACTTTAAACTTTCTGCATCTTTTTTATTTTTAAAAGATCCACATTGATATATATACACAAATTTATCTTCTTCTTTTTCTATACTGTTTGTTGTTGGAAAAGAATTTGATTTATCTTGTTTTAAATTATCTTTTTTTCTTAAGGCGTCTAAAAAGGTTAACTCTTCAGAGGGAATTATGTTTTCATCTTGTTTTATTTCTTTTTTATTTTCTATTTCAAGAAATGGAGGTTTATAACCTCTGCCTACAAAAATACCTAAAATAAAGCTCCAACACATCCCAATAAAAAAAATTAATACTATACAAGTTATACGTATTGGAGTAAGTTGCCAGGAAAATAAGTTTTTAGTCTTTTTTTTGTCCATTTTACATTCTGTTAGGGGCTTCTACTCCTAATAAGGATAATCCAGTATGAAGGATTTGTTTTACTCCAAGAAAAAGATTTATTCTTGTTCTAGTTAATTCTAAGTTATTATTATCCAAAATTGTATGTTCATTATAATATCTATGTAAAAGGCTTGCTAATTCTTGGAGATAAAAGCTTAAATGATGAGGAGAAAGGTTTTCAGCGCATATAGATATGGTTTCTGGGAATTTTGCCAGGCATTTAAGTAAATCTAAGTCTTCTTTTGTATCTAAAAGATGAAGATGGTTTTCTAATTCTTCCAGAGAATAGGATATATTTTTTTCTTTAGCTTTTTCCAAAAGAGAGCATATCCTGGCATGTGCATATTGTACATAATAAACTGGATTTTCTAAAGATTTCTTCTTAACCAGTTCTAAATCAAAGTCTAAATGACTATCACTTTTTCTAGTAAGGAAAATAAATCTGGCAGCATCTACGCCTACTTCAGAATATACTTCTCTTAAAGTTACAAATTCACCTGCTCTGGTGGACATGGCTACAGGCTTACCTTCTCTAAGTAAATTTACTAGTTGTACTAAAATAACTTGTAATTGTTCTGGAGATTTACCTAAAGCTTGAATAGCTGCTTTCATTCTGGGAATATATCCGTGATGATCTGCTCCCCAGATATCTACTACCAGGTCAAAACCACGTGCAAATTTGTCTGCATGATAGGCAATATCTGAGGCAAAGTAGGTAAGATCTCCACTGGACTTTTTAAGTACTCGATCTTTATCATCACCCCAAAGAGAAGTTTTTAACCATAAAGCTCCATCTTTTTCATAGGAAAATCCTTTTTCCTGGAGATAGGTTAAAGTTTTCTCAACTTCACCTCTTTGGACTAAAGATTTTTCAGAAAACCAAATCTGATGTTCCACTCTAAAATTTTTTAAATCATCCTTTATGTCTTCTAAAATTTTATCTTTTGCGTATTCTGTACAATATCTTAACCCTTCTTCTTCATTATTGAGTAAATTTTTTCCCTTTAACTCAATTATTTCTCTGGCTATATCATAAATATAAGTTCCTTTATAGCCGTCTTCTGGAAAATTAACTTTTTCTCCTAATAGTTCTTTATATCTGGACCAAACAGAACGGCCTAAAAGGTTTATTTGCCTGCCAGCATCATTTATGTAGTATTCAGTAGTTACCTCAAAACCAGCAAAACGCATTATTCTGGCCAGGCTATCACCTAAAGCTGCTCCTCTTCCATGACCGATGTGCAGGGGGCCGGTTGGATTAGCAGATACATATTCAATTTGAACCTTTTTGCCTTTTCCAAGGCTTAAACGGCCAAAGTTTTCTTTTTCTTGAAATATATTTAAAAGAATTTTTTGCCATACTTGAGGAGTAAAGGTGAAGTTAATAAAACCAGGCCCTGCTACTTCAATATTTTGAATAAATTCAATTTGAGAAAGCTCTTTTTGAATTTCTTCAGCCCATTTTCTGGGAGGCAAGTTGACCTCTTTAGCGGTAACTAAAGCCAGGTTAGTGCTTAAGTCTCCAAATTTAGGATCTGTAGGAGGATTAAGCACTCCTTTAGCTGGCCAGGATATATTGTATTTTTGTAAGATAGTCTCCAGTTGTTCTTTGAGATACTTTTTTAAATCCATTAGTTTTCTTCTCCTAAGATTTTAGTTTCTTCAAGAGTGCTTATTTTTTGGACTTTTAACTCAGGATGAGAAATAATTTGAGAAATCATTTTGGATAAAACACCTTTTGGCCCTAATTCCAGATAGGAAGTTATATTTTCCTTAAACATATTTTCTATGCTTTGGTACCACAATACAGAGGATACCATTTGTTTTTTTAAGTTGTCTTTTATATTTAGGGAGTTTATTTCCTTTAGGGAAGATACATTACAAAATATTGGATATTCAGGAGTTCTAAATTCTATTTTGTCTATCTCTTTTTCTAACTCCCTTGCTGCTTCTTGCATAAGTGGAGAGTGGAAAGCTCCATTTACATTTAGTTTTATAGCTCTACATTTAAAATTTTTAGATTCCTCTATAAGTTCTTCTATAAGGCTTTCTTCTCCGCTTACTACATATTGAAGAGGAGTATTGTAGTTGGCTATTAAAATAATACCTTTATTTTGTAATTTTTTCACTATTTCTTCTAATTGTTCTAAGGGTAGCTTCAAAATTGCCACCATGGAACCAGGAGTGTCTGAAGTGGCTTCTTGCATGAGACGCCCTCTAATGCTAACCAGTTTTAAAGTATCTTCTATTGAGATTACTTTACTGGCTGCCAGAGCAGAAAATTCACCCAAACTATGGCCAGCTAGAGCTACAGGAGAAAGTTTATTTTTTAAAAAATAAAAAAAGGATAAATTTACAATGGTAAGAGCAGGTTGAACATATAAGGTTTGAGATTGTTCTTGTTCATTTCCATCCCAATAGACTTCTCTTAAGGGAAGGTTAGATATCTTTTCTCCCAATTTCCAGAGTTCCATGGCCTCTGGCCAATATTCAGCCAGATCCCTACCCATATTTTTTTCTTGAGAACCCTGACCTGGAAATAAAATAGCTCCGCTAAAAGTCATAAGCACTCCTTTGCTACAAAAATCAAGCTTGCTAGAATAATCTTTTTGTCTTAGAAAGTCGAGAAAAATATAGGGTGGGGAAAAAGTGCTTACAGAAAAAAATATTAATATCAATATATCTTTGGATAAAGAAGAAGAAAATAAACTTAATGATTATCTAAATTTACTTGAATTTTGGAATAAAAAGATAAATCTGGTTGGATTTAAGAATGTAAAAGATATATATGACAATTTAATAGTCGATAGTTTTTATTTGTATGATTTTATTAAAGAAAAATTTAAAGAGAAAGATTTGATTTTTTTTGATTTAGGATCAGGAGCTGGTATCCCAGGAATACCTTTTAAAATCTTGTATAAAGAAGGAATATATTATTTAATTGAAATTAGAAAAAAAAGAGTTGTTTTTTTAAAGAACTGTATACTAAAATTAAAATTAGAAAATACTTTTATTATTGATAGATATGCTCAAGAAGTTAATTCTTTATTGGGTAGAGCACATATAGTTATAGCCAGGGCCTTTAAACCCTATTTAGAAGTTTTAGCCCTGGCTAAAGACCTTCTTTTGCCTAAAGGAAAAGTTATAATTTTAGCCAATGAACAAACACCTAAAATAACGCCTTCTTCCTGGATCTTAAAAACGACTTATAAATACCAGGTAAAGAAAAAAAATCGTTACTTTTGGTTGTTTGAATTAAACATTTGACCTAAAGCAGAGTTTTTAAAAATTAATCTGGTAGCAACTTCATCTGCAACTTCTGCTAAGTCCATCAGTCTCTCTAAATAATCTAAAATTTCCATTCTTCTTTCTTCAGAGGAGTATTTGAAGTCTTCTTCTAATTGTCCAGATTTTAAGTAATTTTCTAAGTCAGTTAAAAACTTTTCATTTAGCATATTGGCCTCTAATCTAAATAAAATTGATTTTTGACCTTACAATTTTCATTGTTTCTTCAGCACTTTCTCTAGCCAATTTATTTCCTTTTTCTAAAATACTATCCACTAATTGGCTATCTTTATCTATGATTTTTCTTTTATCATGGATTGGTTCTAAAAATTTAATTAAATTATTTAACAATATTTTTTTACAATCTACACATCCCCATTTGGCTTGGGTACAATTGGTAATTATTTCTTCTTGCACTTCTGCAGGGGTCATTAATTTATGATAAGGGAAAAGATTGCATATATTTGGATTGCCTGGGTCATTTTTTCTTTTTCTATTGGTATCAGTTAGCATAGCTCTTATTTTCTTTTCAATAGACTTTATATCTTCATTTAAATAAATGGAATTACCATAGCTTTTACTCATTTTTCTACCATCTAATCCAGGCAGTCTGGCAGCTTCAGTAAGTTTGGCTTGAGGTTCAGGAAAGGTCTCACCGTATAAATAATTAAATCTGCGGGCTATTTCTCTGGTTAATTCCAGGTGAGGCAATTGGTCTTCTCCTACTGGCACTAATTGAGGTCTATATACAAGTATATCAGAAGCCATAAGTACCGGATAGCCCAGGAACCCATAGGTATTTAAATCTTTGGCAATAAGTTCTTGTTTAACCTCTTTGTAGGTGGGATTTCTTTCTAACCATCCCAGAGGGGTTAACATGGAAAGTAGAAGATGAAGCTCTGCATGTTGTTTTACCTGAGATTGTAAAAAAATGATGCATTTTTCAGGATTAAGCCCCACAGAAAACCAATCTTTTACCAATTCATAGATAAAATTACGAATTTTTTGAGGTTCACTGTACTCACTAGTTAAAGCATGCCAATCAGCTACAAAAAAATAACACTCATATTCTTCCTGGAAGTTTATCCAGTTTTTTAAAACTCCAAAATAGTGCCCCAAATGTAAAGGACCTGTAGGTCGCATGCCTGAAACTATTCTCTTTTTTTCCATACTTTCTCCTTATCCTAAGATATAAAAGTAAATGAAGTTGAGAACAATATTTAAAAACTTATTAAATAGTCCAGTAAATAAGAATAAAATAAGAACAATAAAACCATATTTTTCCCAGGAAAGATAGGTGTAGGTCCATTTTTCTGGTAAAAAATAAGCCAGTATTTTGCTTCCATCTAGAGGTGGAATGGGGATAAGATTAAATACTCCTAAAATAATATTTACAATAACTCCTGCTGAAGAGATAAGATATAAAGGCTTGAAGAAATAAATGGTTAACCAACTATAAGGGTTGGGATTAAGCCAGGTAACTAACTTTAAAAGCAACCAAAAGCATATTGCTAAAATAAAATTAGCACCTGGACCAGCTATGGACACCAATAGGAGCCCCTTTTTTAGGTTTTTGAAATAAGCAGGGTTTATGGGAACAGGTTTGGCCCAACCTATTTTACGAGTAATTAAAAGCACCATAAGCCCCAGAGGATCTAGATGTTTTAAAGGATTTAAAGTTAACCGTCCTGCCTTTTTAGCAGTAGGATCTCCTAACAGATAGGCCACATAACCATGAGCTACTTCATGTAAAGTAATACCTAGTAAAAGAGGTAAGAGGAAAATGGATAGTTCTTGAATTATTTGACCAAAATGCATGGAGCTTTGGTTAGCAGCAAGTCCAAAAAGGCGCAAGCAATAAATTTATAACCGATCACAGGGAATAGATTCTAAGAGATTTTCTAGATAATCTGTAAGAGAGTTTTTTAGGTCTTTTAAATCAAAGTGTTTATTGCAGACACGGCAATAAAGGTTTACTTTTTGTCAGGAAGGTTTTAGCTTAAGAGTATGTTGACAATGTGGACAATTGGGTAATTTATTTTCATCTTTTCTCTTTAACATAAATGTAATTATCGCTTATTTTGAGGTGTTTGGCAAGAAAAATGAGTGGCAAAGACTATTTAGGAGAAGAACTCCTTTACAATCTCTTGAAAGAAAGTGCGGATAACTTTTTTGGCCGTAGAGTAAGGGTGGAAAAGGATATAGAATTCTTAAAAGAGAAGATAGAAGAATTAAAAAAAAGAAAAAATAGAATTGAAAATTTAAAAAAAATTTTGGCCTGGCTTTTAGTAACTCCTGACAATTGGAAAAAATTTTGGGAGTTATTAAAAGTAGATATTAGTTATCCAGAAAATTTAGATTTTAACAATTTTAATTCTTGTAAAATATCTATTTTCTTTTGGTGGAGATATAAAAATATTTTTTTAAGATATTATAATATTTTACACAAGGAAATAGAATATTATCTTTATGGAGAAGAAATATATGATTCTAAAAATAAGATGAAAAAAATAACTTTTAACTATAACTTGCTTTTTAAATTGATTGAGGAAATAAATAGAAAAATAAAAGATATAAACACCTTTTATACTCCAACTAAATTTTTACAATTTTCCAAAAAAATGACTATGAATGTAGATAATTCAGATATAACAGGTTCTATGTTTGTATATAATATAGATGATAATTTTAAAATCAAATCTTTAGAGCTGGAGAAAATGGGTATTCCTGCTTATCAGGAGATTCCCTTTGGTAAAAACACAGAAAAGAAGATTTCTAACTTTTTAAAAAAAATCTATAAAAGAAATAAAAAAGAAATAAAAAATAGACTTAAAAATATATGTTAAACTTAAATTCTATACCTAAATTACCTGGGGTATATATTTTTAAAGACAAAGATGATAATATTTTATATATTGGAAAGGCTAAAAACTTAAAAAAAAGAGTAAATTCTTATTTTCAAAATAATCTCAAGTCCATCAAAACTCTTAAATTGTCTTCTCAAATAGAAAATATAGAATATTTGGTTACCCATAGTGAAAAGGAAGCACTAATCCTTGAAGCAAACTTGATAAAAAAATATAAACCAAGATATAATATTTATTTTAGAGATGACAAGCAATATATTTATTTAATACTGAATAATGAAACTGAGTATCCATATTTAAAACTAACTAGAAAGAAAAATAATTTTAATGAGATATATGGTCCTTATACGTCAGCTAATCTTGCTAGAGATACGTTAAAAGTTATAAATAGATACTTTAAACTACGTAAGTGTGGTGGAAATTTAAAAAAAAAGAAAAGTCCTTGTTTACAATATCATATAAATAGATGTTTTGCTCCTTGTTTTTTTGAAATAAGCAAATCACTTTATTTATCTGAATTAAATAAGGTTAGATTGTTTTTAAAAGGCAAAAAAGAAGAACTTGTTAGTTGTTTAAAAAGTGAAATGTTTTCTTATTCTGAAAAATTAAATTTTGAAAAAGCTGCTGAGATAAGAGATAAATTGATTGCCATAGAAAAAACCTTAGAGCAACAATATGTAGAATTTAAAGAAGATAATTCTTTAGATGTTATAGATTTTTATATGGATGATTGGCTTATAAAAATGAGCGTTCTCTGCGTGCGTGAAGGAAAGGTTTTTGATAATTTTGTCTATTCTTTTGAAAATATCTACTTTGAAGACAAAGAAGATATTTTTCTCAAAATAATTATTCAATTTTACTTAACTAAAGATTATATTCCTGATAAGATAGTAACTTCCTTGAATATAAAAAACAATGATTTAAGTGCTTTTTTTTCTGAATTTTTTAAAAAAAATATTATAATTGTTAATAACAGAAGAAAATATGCCAAACTTTTAGAGTTAGCCCGTTTAAATTTAATAAACAAAGAAAATAGTGATTCTGAAGATTTTATTTTTTTAAGAGACAACAATATTTATAGTATAGAAGTTCTGGATGTATCTCATTTTTATGGCCAAGATACTTTTTTGGGTTTAGTTCGTTTTGAAAAGGGAAGATTAGCTAAAGACAAGTATAGATTGTATAAATTTGAAAATTTAAATAATGATATTCTGGTATTTAAAGAATTTTTAAAAAGAAGAATAGGTAATAATGATTTACCTGATTTGTTTTTAATTGATGGTGGAAAAACACATTTAAAAAACTTTGTTCAAGAGCTAAAAAAATATGGCCTGCAAAATATAAAAGTGATAGCCATTGCCAAAGGGGATAAACGAAGTAAAAATTATCTTGAAGATAAAATATATTTTTCTTCTGCTAAAATGAAATTAGAGTTAGCTCCAGGAGATAAGTTTTCTTTATTTATTCAAAAGCTTAGGGATGAAGCTCATAGATTTGTTTTACAAGCTCAAAAAAGAGCTAGATCCAGGCGTTATACAAAAGACCTATTGTCAGAAATAAAAGGTATTGGCCCCAAGACAGCAAGACTTATCTGGCAAAAGTTTAATACCTTAGAGAGAATAAAAAAAGCTTCTGTAGAAGAATTAAGTCATATTGAAGGAATTGGTCTGAAAAAGGCCAGGATAATAAAAAAAGAATTGGAAAAATTATAACTACTAGCTACCAATAATTCTTAACAAAAAGACTAAAAACATGCCTAATCCTAAAGATACAATATAATTTACTCCCTTTTTAGCCAAAAAATAAGCTAAAATACATCCTAAAAGATAGGGAAGGTTAATGGTTGGATTATGGTTTTTAAAAGTTAATATTTCTTTTACAATTAGAGAGGAAAGTATCGAAGCTGGAATTAGTTTTAACCATTTTAAAAAATCTTGAGGTAAATTTATTTTGGAGAAAATAATTCCAGGAAGAGCCCTGGGAAGATAGGTTACTAAGCCCATAAAAATAATTGTGATTATTATTTGTTTTTCCATTTACTTATTCCTAGTCCAATTGTAGCTGCCAATATAGAAGATAAAATAACGCTTAAGTTATTCAAATTGATAAAGTTGAAGAATAGAGTAAACATACTGGAGATAAGCACCACCAGGATATGAATAGGCTTATTAATCTGCCAGGCAATAAGTACTGCAAACATACCAACTAGAGAAAAATCAAGACCGAATTTAGAAATATCTGTTATTAAATTGCCAAAAATTATTCCTAAAAATGTTCCGGTTATCCAGGATAAATGAGATATTATATTTATAAGTATTGATTTGTATATAGAATTGTTGTTTTTACTAAAATTAAGATAATGAAGAGAAAAGGTTTCATCTGTAAGTTCAAAAAAGAAAAAGGGAAGAAGCTTTTTGGGCCATTTTTTCAAATATGGAGTTAAGGCCAAGGACATGAGAAGATGTCTTAAATTAACAATAAATGTAGTTATAATAATTACTAAGGGTGAAACTTTTTGAGCAAAAAGAGACACTGCAATAAGCTGAGCAGAACCTGCATAAACTATTATGGACATAAGCAAAGAGGCTAGGGGAGATAGACCTATTTTAATGGCCATAACTCCAAAGGTAAATCCTATCGTTATATAACCTAAGGCTATGGGAAGAGTTATTTTTAAAACCTGTAAAGTTTCTTGTTTCAAGTTGTCCATGCTCAATTTATAGCTTGTTTTTTGTATGGATAACAGATACAATTTTTCTTAAAAAAGGGCATAACAGATGGGCTTTAAATATACAGAAGTTGAATCAACCATTATTTCCTATCTGGAAAAGGGCTTACTTAAACCTGGAGATAGGCTTCCTTCCCTTAGAAAATTGAGTGTTACTCTGGGGGTTTCCTTAAGTACAGTTAATCAGGCCTATCTAAACTTGGAAAAACAAGGTTTAATTGAAGCCAGGCCCAGGTCAGGCTATTATGTTCTTTCTTATCCTAATCATCAGTTAGATTATCCCAAGTCTCCCCAGACGGATTTTACCCCCAGAACTTTTAAAAGAAAGGACCTTATTTTAGAAGTTTTAAATGTGTTGGGTAATGAACAGCTTTTACCCCTGGGTATTATTGCTCCTCATCCTAGCTTGTTGCCATTAAAGGAGTTAAATAGGGCTATGCGTTCTGTTTTGCAGGAAAATAGAGCAGAAATATTAAATTATGAAAAAGTAGAAGGCAATTTTTTGCTTAGAAAACAAATTTCTTTTGAATATCTGGATATTATTCCCAGTCTAAATCCAGAAGATATGCTAATCACCAATGGAGCTATGGAGGCTTTAAGTTTAGCTGTTAGAACCTTAACCAGACCTGGAGATAATGTTCTTATTCAATCTCCTACTTATTTTTGTTTCTTACAGTTTTTGGAAAATTATGGCCTGAGAGCCATTGAAATTCCTTCTAATCCTAAAAGGGGGATAAATCCCAAAGATGTAAGAGAAGCTTTAGATAGGTTTGAAGTCAAGGCCTGTATTTTTTCTGCTAACTTTAATAATCCTGATGGCAGTTTAACCACAGAAGAACAAAAAAAAGAAATAGTTGCTTTGCTTGCTCAAAAGGAAGTTCCTCTGATTGAAGATGATGTCTCTGGCGATATTTATTTTGGAGTTCATAGACCCAAAGCCTTTAAAACTTATGATCAAAAAGGTTTAGTTGTTTACTGTTCTTCTTTTTCTAAAACCCTTTGCCCTGGATATAGAGTAGGGTGGATTCTTCCTGGACGCTTTTATAAAAAGGTATATGAATTAAAAGCAACAACCAGTGTATCCTCTACTACTCTTTGTCAATTAGCTTTAGCAGAATATTTTAAAAATAATTCCTATACAAAAAATTTAAAAAAATTAAACAAGCTAATAGAGTTACAAATGAAAAACATTCTAGTTGCCATAAACAAATATTTTCCCAAAGGTACTAAAGCAACTTCTCCTCAAGGTGGATCTGTTTTGTGGTTGGAATTACCTCTACAAATAGATAGTATTTTATTTTTTCAAAAAGCTCTGGAATTAGGTATCAGTATAGTTCCTGGAAATATTTTTTCTACTCAAGATAGATTTAAAAATTTTATTCGCATAAGCTGTAATGGACTCTGGAATAAAGAAGTAGAGAATGGCATTGCCAGGTTAGGCCAGTTGGCCTATGAGTTAATTAACTAAATATTTTTAAACATTGTGATAAGGATGTCCATTTATAATAGTCAAAGCTCTATATATTTGTTCTAATAAGACCACCTGAGCTAACTCATGTGGTAGAGTCATCTTAGATAGGGAAAGAATTAAGTTGGCCTTTTCTTTTAAAAGAGGGCCATGTCCATAAGGCCCTCCAATGATAAAAACTGGATTTTTCTGCTGGTAAATAATGGTTTCTTCCAATTTTTTAGCCAGTTCTTTACTGGAGAATTGTTTACCTTGTTCATCCATTAAAAATAAATAGTCTCTATCTTCAACTTTTTTTATAATTTCTTCCCCTTCTTTTATTTTTATTTTTTCTATATTTTTATCCTTTACATCTTTAATTTCTATTCTATTGAGATTAGCATATTTAGATATTATTTTGTTATAATAAAGAATAGCTTTTTGATTAAAGTCTTTTTTTACCTTCCCAACATATATTAACTTTATCGTGGAATTAAATTTCATTATATCATATATTGCTTCTTATCGTTTCACTAATATTGCTCAAATCAGAGCAAAAAATAAATCCATTTTGTTTTAAAGTATTTATTTTATCTTCTAAGCTATTTTTGCCTTTTTCCAAAATAGCGCCTGCATGTCCCAAACGTTTGCCTGGAGGGGCTGTTTGACCGGCAATAAAAGCAAAACAGGGTTTGGAAAAGTTCCTTTCTTTTAAATAATAGCTTAAATCTTCTTCTGCTGTGCCACCAATTTCTCCTAAGATAAGCAAGGCCTTGGTTTGAGGATCCTTTTCAATAAACTTGATTAGGTCTTTAAATTCGCTACCAATAAAAGGATCACCGCCAATACCCACGCATAGAGATTGGCCTATACCAGATTTGCTTAATTGGTTGACACATTCATAAGTCAGGGTCCCAGAACGAGAAAAAATAGCCACTTGGCCAGGTCTAAAGATATCAGCCGGCATAATTCCTACTTTTAGTTTGCCCGGGACAATTAGCCCTGGCGTATTGGGACCAATAAGCACACTAGAAGAGGATTTTATTTTGGGTAAAATGCCAAGCATATCCTGCTGGGGAATGTTTTCAGTAATACAAATGATAAAGGGAATTTTTTCTTCTACTGCTTCTAAAATTGCATCTACTGCAAAAGCTGCTGGAACAAAAATAATACTGGCGTCTATTTTAAAATTGGCACAAGCTCTTTTTACTGAGTTAAATACAGGTATTCCCTGGACAGTTTCTCCTTCTTTAAAAGGAGTTACTCCTGCTACTATCTTGGTTCCATATTTCAACATTTGCTCTGTATGCAAAGAACCTTCTTTGCCAGTTATGCCTTGCACTAAAATTTGAGAGTTTTCATTTAAAGGAAAGGTTGTATCATTGTTTTGAGGATTTAAAATAACATCTTCCTGATTAGTTGTTTTTTGATAGTTAAAATCTTTTTCTATTTTCAGACGATATTTTAAAAGCTTAATAGCTTCTTCCAGGTCATCTGCCAAAAATAACTGGGGATAATTTAAGTTTTTTATGATTTCTTTGGCTTCTTTATTTTTGAAACCAGAAAATCTAATGACGATTTCCTTGGGTGGAGGAGAGGTAAGTACTTTACTCAAGGCACTAGCAACTCTATCACAGGACAGAATGCCTCCAAAGATATTGATAAAGATAATTTGAACCTTGGGATCAGCAAACAAAATACTAAAGGCCTGTTTTATTCTTTCCGGGGTAGCGCCACCGCCTAAATCTAAAAAATTGGCAGGCTTTAACCCTGCAAAATTGAGCAAATCCATGGTGGCCATGGCCAGACCTGCTCCATTAACTATCATACCCACAAAACCATCTAATTGATGAAAGCTAAGTCCATATTTTCTAGCCAAGTTTTCTAGTTCGCTTTTATGTTCAGGAGTATAGTATTCTTCCAAACTAGAGTTAATAGAAACAAAACTGTCATCCAGCTCTACCTTTCCATCTAAGGCTATAAATTCCTTATCCTTGGTTAGTACTAAAGGGTTTATCTCCAGTAAAAGAGCTTTATTATCTTTAAAGGCTAGAAAAATATTTTTTAGAAGTTGATAGTATTTTTTATATAAGGATTTATCCAGTTGAAGATGAAAAAAACTGTTTTTTATATGATAATCTTGTAATCCATAGTTGTCTAAATGTTGAATAAGCAAATTATCTTTTGAGGATTCTTCAATATTTATTCCACCTTCTCTCCCTGTACTAAATACTATGCTCTTGCTTTTTCTATGCACAGTAAAGGATAAATAAATTTCTCTCTGGATATTTACTCCTCTTTCTATTCTCAAAAAAGGTGGTTTTTCACCTTTTATTTCCAGATTTAAAATTCTTTTACTTTCTTGGATAAACTCGTCTCGACTGTTAACTACTTTAATTCCACCAGCCTTACCCCTTCCGCCAGTAAGCACCTGAGCTTTTATAACCCAGGGAAAGGCAAATTCTGGAGAAAAGTTTTCTACTTCAGCAGGTAAGACCAGATAGCCTTCTGGGACAGAAATGTTATATCTAGAGAAAAGGATTTTACTTTTATGTTCATTTAACTTCATACCAAGCTCCTTAAATTAAAGGCAATTGTCTTCCAGCGCAATTAAGTCTAAATATACTTCCCTTCTTCTAGCAACAGTTACTTTATCTCCATCAATTAGTAGTTCAGCTGCCCTTGGCCTGGAGTTGTATTGGGAAGACATGGTAAAACCATAAGCCCCTGCAGAAAAGACTGCCAAAAGATCATCTTTAGTAGGGGCTGGTATTTCTCTGTCTTGGGCTAAAAAATCTCCAGATTCACAAATAGGACCTACAATGTCTGCAGTTATTATTTCTCCCTTATTTTCCACCACAGGACTGATTTTATGATAAGAACCATAAAGAGAAGGTCGTATAAGGTCATTCATAGCTGCATCTACAATGATAAAATTTTTCTTTTTTGTTTTCTTGGTATACAAAACCCTGGTTACCAAGATTCCTGCATTGCCAGCTATAACTCTGCCAGGTTCCAAAATGAGAGTGAGGTCAAGTCCTTTTAACTTTTCTTTCAGGGCTTTTCCAAATTCTAAGGGATGGGGTGGCTCTTCCTGGTTATAAGTTATTCCCAGGCCTCCACCCAGATCTAAATACTGAATGTTTATATCCTGTTTTTTCAATTCTTCATAGAAATCCAGGATTTTATCCAGAGCATCTAAAAAAGGAGAAATACTGGTCAATTGAGAACCAATATGGCAGTCTATGCCAATGGGTTCGATGTGAGAGAGTTCCTTAGCCAGTTTATAGCCCTGCAGGGCAAATTCTCTGGCTAGACCAAATTTATTTTTTTCCATGCCTGTGGAGATGTAAGGGTGGGTTTGGGGATCTACTTCTGGATTGATGCGCAAACTTATTCTAGCCTTTTTATTTAAGTCCCGGGCTACTTCGTTTATTTTTTCTAATTCTTCCAGGGATTCCACATTAAACAT
This sequence comes from Desulfonauticus sp. 38_4375, assembly GCA_001507915.1. GTDB lineage: Bacteria > Desulfobacterota > Desulfovibrionia > Desulfovibrionales > Desulfonatronovibrionaceae > Desulfonauticus. The sequence goes on from LGER01000025.1 coordinate 19,879, forward strand.
TAAGATATCTGCTAGTAAAGCTTCTCTTATCTCGTGTTCTCTTTTACCCACACCAGAGTAAACTATTTTTTGAGGGGAGATGCCTGCCTTTAAAGCTCTAAATAATTCTCCTCCAGACACAATATCCATACCAGCTCCAAGCTTACCTAGTAGTTTTAAGACACATAAGTTGGAATTGGCTTTTACAGAATAACAAGTAAGATGCTTTAAGCCTTCAAAAGCTGAATCAAAAGCTTCAAAATGCCTTTTAAAAGTCTTTGCAGAATAGATATAAAGAGGTGTGTCATATTCTTCTACCAATTTTCTTACAGGTATGTCTTCTGCAAATAATTCTCCATTTTTGTACTCAAAGTAGTGCATGTTAATTTTCCTCCATTTTATAAACATTGGAATAAAAATCATTTATAGCTTTATATACATTTTTTACCACCAACCTTATTCTAGAAAGAGACATATCTGGGCAATAGGTGACATGAAACTGTCCCTTTTCCTCTTCTAAAAATACAGATTGTTCTGTATTGGCTTCAAAAGGGCAGGTAGGACAAGATGTATCCTTATTTTCACCCTGGACCAGAATGGTTCTAATATTGTTTTTATCTCCTTTTATTTGGAGATATACTTTGTAACATTTATCTTTTTTTTCTGCTTTTATTATGCTTACTTCCACTTTATCTTCCTGTTCTTGAGGGTTAGGCCAGACTTTTTTTCCACAAGCGCTCAACAATAAACTAATAAAACAGAGCAATAATAAAATTTTAATTCTCATTTTTTTTCACCCATTTTTTTTGTAGTTTGTATAATATATTCATTGCTTCCAGAGGTGTTAAGCGATTTAAATCTATCTTTTCCAGCTCTTGGACAATAGGGTGGGGTTCTTTTGGAGTTGAAGGTAAGGAAGTTGCAAAGAGAGTTTTCTGGGTTACCCTTCTTTTTATTTCTTCTTCTTTTTTTTCTAAGTTATTCAAAATTTCCTTAGCCCTTTGCACTACATTTAAAGGAATGCCAGCTAATTTAGCTACTTCTATACCATAACTTTTATCTGCAGGTCCTGGCAGGAGTTTACGTAAGAAAATAATTTCTCCTTTCCATTCTTTTACAGCAATGTTGAAGTTTTTTAAATTGGCGTATTCCTTTTCCAACTTAGTTAGTTCGTGATAATGAGTAGCAAAAAGAGTTCTTATTCCCCCATATTTTTTACACAATTCTTCTGCTACAGCCCAGGCTAGAGCCAAACCATCAAAAGTACTTGTACCTCGCCCAATTTCATCTAAGATGATTAAACTTCTTTTAGTAGCTTGCCTTAAAATCCTTGCTGTTTCAGTCATTTCCACCATAAAGGTAGATTGGCCTTGAGCAAGATTATCAGAAGCTCCTACCCGGGAAAAAATTCTATCCACCAAGCCTATTTTGGCTTTTTTGGCCGGGACAAAAGAGCCAATCTGGGCTAAAATACAAATAAGAGCAGTTTTTCTTAACACCGTGGATTTCCCAGCCATGTTGGGACCAGTGATGATGAGAACCTGCGTAGACTTATCCAGATGAACGTCTGTAGGAATATAGTTGTTTTTACCTATAACCCCTTCAATGCTGGGATGTCTGCCTTGAATTATACTTAATTCCATATCTTCACTGATTTCAGGCTGAGTCCATTCCCACTTTCGAGCAGTCTCGGCCAGGCTTTGCCAATAATCCAACCAGGCTACATTTTTGGCAATTGTCTTAAAGCGCTCTTTTTCTAAACTAAGCTCTTCTCTTAAAGTCTGAAAAAGTTCATATTCTTTTAATTTTCTTTTTTCACTAGCATTTAAGATACTTATTTCTAATTCCTTTAATTCTGGAGTTATAAAACGCTCACTATTGACCAAAGTCTGTTTACGCTCAAAATGAGCAGGGATATCGCCTTTATAGGCCTTGCTTAGTTCAAAATAATACCCAAAAACCTTATTATATCCCAATTTTAACTTGGGTAGGTTATAATTAGTTTGCTCTTTCTCCAATAAATCTTTCAACTTTTGTTCTGCGTGTTCAGTAAGATCTATAAGTGAGTCCAGTTCCTGGTCATAACCTGTTTTAAAAATATTTCCCTCTGTAATTAGGGGAGAGGGGTTATCTAAAATTGCCTTTTCCAGTTTTTCCTGTACCTCTTTTAAATTATCCCAGGAAGTATAAATGTTTTCAAGTAATTTTGGTTTAGGATTGATTAAAGATAACTGGTCTTGTATATAAGGTAAAATTTTTAAACTTTCTCTTAAAGCTACCAGATCCTTTGGATTGGCTTTGCCTAAAAATATACGTACACTTAATCTTTCCAAATCATACACTTTAGCCAGTAGATTTCTTAAGTTTTGTCTTAACTCATCCTGATCAAAAAGAAACTTTACACTTTCTTGCTGTTTTAAAACAACTTGTTTATCTTTAAAAGGTTTACTTAAAATTTCTTTTAATAACCTTCCTCCCATGGAGGTTAAAGTATTATCTAAAACATAAATTAAAGTTCCAGGTCCTTTTTTCCCGTCCAGGAGTTTAAATAATTCTAAATTTTTTTCAGTTACTTCATCTAAAATAAGGTAATTATTACTACGAAATAGAGTAAAAGTATCTAGATGAAAAGTACTTTTTTTCTGAGTTTGTAAATAGTATTGTAAAATTGCTCCACAAGACCTAATTACACTATTTCTTCCTGATAAATCAATTAAGCTTAAATCTGGAATGTTTTGAGCTTTTAAAATAAGATTAATGGAATTTTGCAAAGAGAAAAAAGTAATGGAATTTACAACTCTAATTTTATCTGGAAAAATATTTTTAATTTCCGTAGGGATGGTTAAAGTATCTGGAAAGAGTATTTCCTTGGGATCTATTTTAATTAACCATTGCCATAGCTCTTCTATTTTTTTTACTTCCATACCTGTCCAAAAGCCTGTAGAAAAATCTGCCCAAACTAAAGAACCTTCTTTTTTGTTTTCATCCCAATAGATGGAAGACAAAAAATTATTGTTTTTTGCTTCTAAATTAAGATCCTCTACAATTGTTCCAGGAGTAAGTACTCTGGTAACTTCTCTTCGTACAATCCCTTTTGCTTCTTTAGGATCTTCTATCTGGTCACAGATGGCAACTTTGTATCCCTTTTCCAGGAGTTGTTTTAAATATTCATTTACAGCATGATGGGGAACTCCACACATGGGAACTTTTAATTCTGCGTTAGGACTTCTGGAAGTTAAAGCAATTTGTAATTCTTTGGCAGCTATTTCAGCATCTTCAAAAAAAAGTTCATAAAAATCGCCCATGCGGAAAAATAAAAGACAGTCCTGGTAATTTTCTTTAATGCCCAGATATTGCTCCAGCATGGGCGTTAGTTTTATTTGAGAAGAAAGAGTTGTCTTAGTCATTTAATTGTTTGCGAAAGGCAATAGAATGCCAGGAAGAACAACGAGGACAAATAAAAAATATAACTTCTCTTTTTAATCCACACCGTCTACAATTAAATTTTTTTACAAAAGAAGCTTTTTCAATAAAAAAATCTAAATGTAATCTGAAATTTTCTGGTAAACTCTGTTTGTCTTTATCCAGTTTTAAAAGCACTAAGCGTGCAGGCCAAAAATTTGTATTTAGTAAAAGAGTTTTTTCTAGCCATATTCTAGCTTTATCCTCTTCTCCAATTAATAACAAAAACAGAGCATTGTAATATGTTAAAAGTATATCTGGATTTATTGTAGAAATAACATTATGTATTTCCCAGATAAAAGCATTTAATTTAGACTCGGTACTTTTTTTAAATTCTTGATAAATACCTTCCAGAATTGTAAAATTAATATCTTTTTCTATATTAGATAAAGCCTGTTCTAAATTATTCTTAAATTCTTTTATTTTAGTGTCCTTCCAGTTGGTTAGTAAAAGCTCTAACCAGGCCTCAGGACTCCCAATATAAATATGAAGCGCTCTTTTTAAAAGGTGTAATTTTTCCTTATCCTGTTTTTGCTTGGACCACTTGGCCAGATAATGAGCCTGAGCAATGGGATCTCCTAATTTTTCATAATATTCTACAGCTTGTTTAAAGTCATTACTCTGGGCATAAATAGTTGCTAACACTCTTAAGATATTGGGATCATTACCCAATATCTTTTTAGATTGTTTTAAAGCATAAATAGCTCTATCAATAAGACCAGCTCGTTTGTAATCTATGCCCAATTCATACCAGGCCCTGGCTTTAAATTTGGGATCTAAGTTGGGGCGGGCAATAATGGTTTGTCTTAAATGAATGGCTCTTTCTAAATCACTTTGAGAACGAAAAAGATTACCCAGAGCCAGGTACAACTCTATGGAATCTGGATTATTTTTTACAACTTCACTTAACTGTTTAATAACCACCAGGGTATCTTTGGTAGTAGGTGGATACCCTTGATATTTATCTAGCTCTGGAAATCTCTTTTTCTTGTTAGAAAAAAAATTTAAAAAACTAATTTTAAATCTCCTTATAGGTTTTCAGAGCTTTGATAATCTGTTTCATCATTAAGAGGCATATTGCGTAAGGAGGTTAATTCTTTTTCAAGCTCTGCAATTTTTTGTCTGTATTCTCTTATCTGCTTTCCAGCTTTTAGTTTATCAATTATTAGATAGATTACAGATAAGAAGGAACCAACCACAAAGGCTATTAAGACCAATAAGTATATAGGTATGGGTTGAGATTCCATCACCTTGCCTAATAAATTCATTTTTAAGGATAGGGTGGTGTTAATTAAGTCTGGGTTTTGTATAAAGAATAACATAGAGAAAAAGAATAACAATACTATAAAAATTACTTTAAAATAGCGCATACTCATTCTCCTTTGGGTTTGTGTTTATCAAAAAATGGTTTTAATTTGTCATAAGTTACTTTTAAATGCTCTGGAATAACAGTTGTTTCATTTAAGACAGCCATAAAAGAGTGATCTCCTACCCAACGTGGAAGTAAATGAAAATGAAGATGCTCTTCTATCCCAGCTCCTGCTGCTTCACCTATATTAAGACCTATATTTATTCCCTCAGGCTTAAAAACTTCTTTTAAAATTTTGGTACTAATTTGAAGATAATTCATTATTTCTTCAAGTTCAAGAGAGTTTAACTGGGTAAGACAAGATACATGCCTGTAAGGAGTAACCATGATATGGCCACTCATATAGGGATATTTGTTCATTACCACAAAACAGTGTTTGGCTCTAAGTAAAATAAGCCTTTCTTCATCTTCATCCTGATGTTGGGGGAGACAGAATACGCAACTATCTGGTTTTGGTCCCAGGATATATTCAATTCTCCAGGGTGCCCACAGCGTCTTCATTTATCCTCCTTAGAGAATTTGGCTTAAGAACTTTTTGGTTCTGGGATGTTCTGGACTGGTAAAGAAATGCTCAGGCGTGCCTTGTTCTAAAATTTCTCCACCATCCATAAAAACTACCCGATCAGCCACTTCTCTGGCAAAGCCCATTTCATGGGTTACTACTACCATGGTCATACCTTCTCTGGCCAGGTTAATCATTACATCTAAAACTTCTCCAATCATTTCTGGATCTAAAGCTGAAGTAGGCTCGTCAAAAAGCATCACCTTGGGTTTCATGGCCAAAGCTCTGGCAATAGCTACTCTTTGCTGTTGTCCACCAGATAACTGCGCAGGGTAGACATTGGCCTTATCTTCAATTCCTACCTTTTTTAAAAGACTGTAAGCAATTTCTTCAGCTTCTTTAGGTGGAATTTTTTTCAGCTTGATAGGGGCCATGGTTATGTTTTGTAATACTGTCTTGTGGGGAAATAAATTAAAATTTTGAAAAACCATCCCCACTTCCATTCTTATTTTATTGATGTCACATTTTTTGTCTGTAATATCCTGGCCATCTACAATAATCCTGCCTTTATCTATTTTTTCCAGCCTATTAATCGTTCGAAGTAAAGTGGACTTACCAGAACCACTAGGGCCAATAATAACTACTTTCTCTTGTGGCTTGATATTTAAAGAGACATTTTTTAAAGCAGTAATATTGTGAAAAAACTTATAAATATTTTCTATATGTATGATATAATTGTTATCTTTCATAGGGCCTCATCTTTTCTTCTGATATGCTTACTATTTTAGAAAGAATTAAGGTTATTAACAGATAAATCAATGCTACCATAGTATAGGTTTCAAAATAAGCAAAAGTTTCAGTAGCAAACTCCCTTCCTCTTCTAAGCAAGTCTCCTACAGCTAAAATGGAGACTAGAGAAGTATCCTTTAATAAGGCAATAAATTCATTACCAACTGGTGGCAAAATAGTACGCATAGCTTGAGGAATAATTACATAAAACATGGTTTGCCTGCCATTAAAACCTAAAGATCTGGCAGCTTCTGTTTGACCATGATCAATGGATTCTATCCCAGCTCTAAAAACTTCTCCCATGTAAGCACCATAACAGACAGTCATAGCTGTAATGGCTGCTACAAAAGGAGGAACTGTAAAAAAACTACCCAGGGCATAGTAAATATAAAACAATTGCACTAAAAGAGGAATACCTCTTATTACTTCTACATAAACAGAAGCAATAAGATTTATTACTCTATTTTTAGAAATTCTACCTAGTCCGGTAATCAATCCTACAATTAAAGAAAAGAAAATAGAAGCAAAAGTAACCTTAAAGGTTACAACTATTCCATCACTTACAAATTTTAATATTCTTAAATAAGGATCAGCATAAAATGTAATAAGATAAAAAAGTAAAACAAGAGCGCCTATTAGCGTACACCACCAGGCTGTAAAAAGACCTTTATCCTTTTTAGTAGGTATAGCAGCGCCATCTGTTACATCTATTTTAAGCTCTTTTTCTTTGTCCATGTTGTTATGTCCTTAAGAAAAATTTACCAGGGGTAGCGTTCGCTACCCCTGGTATTATTGTCTTATTTACCAAACCATTTTTTCTTTAATTGTTCTTCAATACCTTTTTCCTTCACAGCTTTTATACCTTTGTTAATTAAATCTAATACTTCTTTATTTCCTTTCTTTATAGCTATACCATAATACTCATCTCCGGCTTCGATGATAGTAGCTATTTTCAACTTAGAGGCAAAATCTTTTTCTCTGGTAGCATAGTTAGCTGCAACAGGGTCGTCACATACCACACCATCAATACGTCCATTTACCAAATCTTGCATAGCAAGACCTATTTCATCATAAGATTTTGGAATTACTCCTTCTACTTTTTTAATAGAAAAATAACCAGTAGTTCCAATTTGAGCCCCAACCTTCTTACCTTTTAAATCTTCTAAAGATTTAGCAGTACTATCAATAGGAACCACCAGGGCCTGATTAACTTTGAAATAAGGAATACTAAAATCCATTGCCTTTTTTCTTTCTTCAGTAATACTTACAGAAGAGCAGATAGCATCATAGCTACCACCAGCAAGACCAGCAAAGATACCATCCCAGGCTGTATTTTTAAATACAGGGGTAAAACCTGCTTCTTTGGCAGCAGCCTTCATATAGTCAATAGAATAACCAACAATTTCCTTATTTTCATCCACAAACTCCATGGGGGGCCAGGTGGCATCTACAGCAAAGGTTATGGTCCTGGCAAAGACACTTTGACTGAAAAAAATCAGACCAATTAAAAATAATAGACCCTTTTTCCACATACTCCCTTCCTCCTTAAAATTTTATTGGAATAACCAAGAATAAACTTTTTAGTT
>LGER01000098.1 GCA_001507915.1 Desulfonauticus sp. 38_4375
TTGAGTTTTGTTCTGGTCTAAAAGTAATCTTTTTAGTTAATTTTAAAGTTTTCTTAAAGAAAAAAGCGTTTTTTCCTTTGTTGACGAGGTGTAGCTTTTAAGTTTAATATGCTAAAGAGTTAGCACTTAATTAAATCAATTTTAGGGGAGAGGAAATGGGAAAAAAAGGAGATAAGGGGGAGGTTAAAGAGGCCAAAGAGGTAAAAGTAAAAGAACAATCTACTTTGAAAGTTGAGGTCTCTACTTCTGAAATAGAAGCTTTAAAGCAGAAGTTGGTGCTTACAGGTGAAGAAATTAAAAAGATTGGCGTGGAAGCTGAACTTCTGGTTGGAGGTAAAAATTATAACACTGCTATTATTAGCACCATTGAAAATGTAAGAGCTCCTCAGTTTAGAGCTATTTCTTCTGTTGCCTTTCATAAACTCTTGGATGAGACCAAAGTCAATGCTTCTGTGATTAGAAGGGTTGTGGATAAAGAATATGATGCTATAGATTGGAATGACAGTGAAGTAAACAAGGACCCAGAGTTTTTGCGTAAGTTTGTCCGCAACCTGGCCAAAAAGATAAAAGAACATCCTGAGCGCAATGCTTCTCAGGTTAAACTGCGTACTTTTATTAACAATGTGGTAGATGGTTTTGCTACTTCTCCCGAAGGAATAGATCAACTGCGTAAACGCTCTGTAATGGTTCAGGTAGCTATTTTATCCGTAGATTTGCCCAAGGAGGTAGAAGAGGAAGTTCGACAGGCTTATAGAGATATTTGCAAAGAAGCTGGAGAAGAAAATGTGCCTGTAGCTGTGCGTTCTTCTGCTGCAGGAGAGGATAGTCGTAAAAAGGCTTTTGCTGGTCTTCAGGATACTTATTTGAATATTGTAGGGGAAAATGAGGTTGTTGAGGCCTATCACTGGGATTGTGCTTCTGCTTATAATCTGCGCAGCATGACCTATAGGCGAGAAGCTATTCTGGATGCCCTGGCTAAAGCTGAAGCCACAGGAGATGAAAATCTTGCCTTGGAGGCCAAAAAGGAATGGGCCATTGAAAATACCTCTCTTTCTGTATGTATCATGCGAATGATTAACCCGGTGGTCTCAGGTACTGCCTTTAGTGCAGATACTGCCACTGGTTGTAGAGGTACTGAGCGTAAGGATCTGGTTTCCATTGATGCCAGTTATGGCCTTGGTGAAGCTGTTGTAAGTGGTATGGTTACTCCTGACAAATTTTATGTTTTTCAACGAGATGATGGCGAAGAAGTGGTTATTCGCTTCATGGGATTTAAAGATAAAAAGATAGTGTATGATGAAAGTGGCAGTGGAACCAAGGTGGTAAAAGTGCCTGAAGATATGGCTTGCCGTTGGGCTTTGTCTTTGGCTCAGGCTGAGATGGTGGCCAAAGGCGTTAGAGCCATTAGCAAGGCCTATGGCGGCATGATTATGGACACTGAATTTTGTATAGATGAATATGATAGATTGTGGTTTGTACAGGCCAGGCCAGAAACTCGCTGGAATGAAGAACTGGAAAAACATCCTCATACCATTTTTATGCGTCGTTTAGAAGTGGACCCCAAGTTTTTAAATAATGTGGAAGTGATTTTAGAAGGTAATGGCGCATCTAGAGGAGCTGGTCAGGGCGTGGTGAAGTTCTTACGCTCTGCTTTAGAACTCAATAAAATTGCCAAAGGCGATGTATTGGCTGCAGAGCGAACAGATCCGGACATGGTTCCAGGGATGCGAATAGCTTCAGCTATTTTGGCTGATGCTGGTGGAGATACCAGTCATGCTGCTATCACTTCTAGAGAACTGGGCATACCTGCTATTATTGGAATTCAGCGTCTGGAGGTTCTGCGTTCTTTAGATGGCCAGGAAGTTACTGTAGATGCTTCAAGAGGCAAGGTGTATAGAGGTCTTATCCCCTTAGTGGAAGTGGGTGGAGAGATTGATACCAGCAAGCTGCCTGCGACCAAGACTAAAGTAGGTCTTATCCTGGCTGATGTGGGCCAGGCCATGTTCTTATCCAGGTTAAGGGAAGTGGAAGATTTTGAAGTGGGCCTTTTAAGAGCAGAGTTTATGCTGGGCAATATTGGAGTTCATCCCCTGGCCCTGGAAGCCTATGATCAGGGAAGACTTAATGGAATTGTCCAGAAAAAATTAGAAGAATTAGAAAACAGATTAACTAAAATTATTAAAGAACAGTTAGCCAGTGGTATTGTAAGTCTGGATTTAAAATTGCGGAAGTATGTGGGCATAATTACTGGTCTTAAACAAAAAGTTAAAGAGCTAAATGAAATAGAAGGAGGCAAAGGCACAGAAGAAGTGCTGGCCATTCATCGTCAAATTAGGGAACTGGATCACAAATGGGATCAATATCTGGACAAGGCCACCAACTACTTGGACCTTTTAAAAACTTCCATAGACTTAAAAGAGCATATAGTTGCTATTTTAGGATATAAGGAAGAACTGGTCACTTTAGTGGGTAAAGAACCTGAGATGGAGCAGAGAAAACAGGAGATTACAGAGGAAGTAGAAGAGATTTATCAAAAAATAAAAAGCGATCCTTATGTACTGGAAGTGCAGGAAAAAATCAGGTCCTTGCGAGAGGAGATTGCACTTAAAAGTGGTCTTAAAAAAGAAATGGATGAGATACGGGAGCTTCCCTCTAAGATTAAATCCATACTCAAGGCAAAAGGATACAGGACAGGTAAGGAACTATACGTGCAAACCCTGGCTCAGGGATTGGCCCTTTTTGCCATGGCCTTTTATGGAAAACCCATTGTTTACAGAACCACTGACTATAAGAGTAATGAATATCGCAACCTGGTGGGAGGAAGTCTTTTTGAAGAGCACGAAGACAATCCCATGTTGGGGTATAGAGGAGTTTCCAGAGGAATTCATGACTGGGAACTAGAGGCCTTTAAACTGGCCAGAGGTGCTTATGGCGGGAAGAACCTTCAACTTATGCTTCCCTTTGTGCGCACCTTAGAAGAAGCTAGAAGTATGAAACGCTATTTGGCTGATGTGCATCAGCTAAAGTCTGGAGAAGATGGCTTAAAACTTATTTTAATGTCTGAAATTCCCAGTAATGCCATTTTGGCTAAACAGTTTATTCAGGAATTTGATGGCTTTTCCATTGGTTCCAATGACATGACCCAGTTGGTTTTGGGCACAGATAGAGACAATGCCAGATTAAGACATATTTATGATGAAGAAGATCCTGCAGTGGTATGGGCTATTTTAGTGACCATTTTTACTGGGCAAAAATATGGCAAAAAAGTTGGTTTTTGTGGTCAGGGCGTATCTAATAGTAAAATTATTAGAGGCCTGGTCTGTATTGCAGGTATTGTTTCTGCTTCAGTAGTACCTGATACTTATGCTCAAACCAAATTTGATATTGCTGAGGTTGAAAAA
>LGER01000099.1 GCA_001507915.1 Desulfonauticus sp. 38_4375
AACTTGCCATAAGAATCTGTTGACTTTTCGTCACGGACAAGCTGTTTTGGCTTAACCAGTTCTGTCCAGTTGCGCGTATTAATAAGCTTGTCACCACTTCTAATCATATTATATCACCTACTTTTACTTGGAGTACAACTCAACAATGAGTTGTTCGTTAATTGGGAAGGTTACATCCTCACGGGTTGGCATAGCTTTAACTACACCTTTTAAATTACCTTCATCCACCTCTAACCAAGCTGGAATACCTTTTCTGGCCAAAGTTTCCAGGGCATTTTTAAAGATTAACTTTTCTTTACTTTTGGCCTTTACTTCTACCACATCATTTTCCCGTACTAAAAAAGAAGGAATATCTACCTTGCGTCCATTTACTAAAAAATGACCATGTCTAACTAACTGCCTGGCTTGAGTCCTGGATTCAGCAAATCCCAACCTATAAACCACATTATCCAATCTTCTTTCTAATAAAACAAGCAGATTGGCACCAGTAGCACCTTTTTGACGGATCGCTTGTTTAAAATAATTTTTAAATTGTTTTTCTAAAATTCCATAAAGCCTTTTTACTTTTTGTTTTTCTCTTAACTGCAAAGCATAGTCAGTTAATTTTTTGCGCATTCTACCATGCATACCAGGCGCAAAAGGGCGCCTTTCAAAAGCGCACTTATCAGTAAAACATCTGTCGCCTTTTAAAAAGAGCTTGGTGCCCTCTCTGCGACACAAACGACATCTTGCTTCTCTATATCTAGCCAATTTATTCCTCCTTTACACTCTACGCCTTTTAGGTGGACGACAACCATTGTGGGGTACAGGAGTAATATCCCGAATAAAACGAACCTTAAAACCTGCTGCCCCAATAGCACGCATGGCTGACTCTCGACCTGCACCTGGGCCTTTAACTAAAATCCCTACCGTTCTCATTCCATGATCTTGAGCAGCTTTGGCTGCTATCTCTGCTGCCTTTTGAGCAGCAAAAGGAGTATTTTTACGAGAGCCCTTAAAACCAGCTGTTCCAGAGCTAGCCCAGGCAATTACATTACCTTTCATATCAGTGAAAGTAACAATAGTGTTATTAAAAGAAGAAGTGATATAGACCAATCCAGTAGGAATGTTTTTTTTCTCTTTCTTCTTACCGCCTCTTTTCTGTCTTGCCATTTATGTTACTCCTAACTTACTTTTTCTTTTTCTTCATCAAAGACCTACGAGGACCTTTACGAGTACGGGCGTTGGTGTGAGTACGCTGTCCTCTTACAGGTAACCCTCTTCTATGTCTAAGACCACGATAACAACCAATATCCATAAGCCTCTTAATATTGGCTGTTACTTCTCTTCTTAAATCACCTTCCACTTTATAATTGTTCTCAATCTCATTCCTAATGGCATTCACTTCCTCTGGAGTTAAATCATCAGATTTCTTAGTCCACTCAACCCCAGTAGCCTCTAAAATCTTTAAGGCTGTAGCTCTGCCAATCCCATAAATATAGGTCAAGGCAATATCAATACGTTTGTTTTTAGGCAGTTCTACTCCAGCTATTCTAGCCACATTTCCCCCCTAACCTTGTCTTTGTTTGTGCCGTGGATTTTCACAAATTACCCGCAAAATCCCTTTACGGCGAATTATCTTACACTTGGAACACATTTTCTTTACAGATGGTCTAACCTTCATAATTCCCCCACTAAACTTGGCTTAAAATCTCAGGACCTTCTGAAGTTATGGCTATGGTATGCTCAAAATGAGCAGCCAAACTTCCATCTTTGGTCACTGCAGTCCAATTATCCTTTAAGATCTCAACTTCATCAGTACCCACTGCCACCATTGGCTCTATGGCCAGAGTCATGCCAACTTTGAGAGGGAGCTTATTGGCATTAACTGGTACAAAGTTTGGTACCTCTGGCTTTTCGTGTAAGCGGGTGCCAATTCCGTGCCCAACAAAACGTTTTACTACATGAAAGCCTTTGGCTTCCACATAGTTTTGAATAGCCGCGGATATATCATATAAATTATTACCGACCTTAGCCTGCTCAATTCCCTTATAAAGAGACTTTTCTGTAACTTGCATCAACTCTCTAGCCTGGGGGCTAATATCTCCTACAGCAAAAGTCCTGGCTGCATCTCCGTAAAATCCTTTATAAACTACCCCCATATCCACACTCAAAATATCGCCTGCCTGTAGTTCTCTACTTGAAGGAAAGCCGTGAACTATCTGCTCATTTACCGAACAACATAAAATATAGGGATAACCATGATATCCCTTAAAAGCAGGCTTAACTTTATATTTCTGACAAAGGTCTTCTGCTTTACGCTCTAGCTCCAGAGTTGTCAATCCTGGAGCTATCTCCTTTTCCAACTCTGCCAGAATTAAGGCCACTATTCGATTGGCCTCACGCATGAGGCCAATCTCTTCCTTATTTTTTAAAAAAATACCCTTATACTTTTTCAAACTAAAATCTACGCCCTTTTATCTTGGTTTTACCCATAAGCCCTTCATATTGACCACTAATAAAATAGGATTGCACTTGGGCCATGGTATCCATAGCTACTCCCACAACAATCAACAAGGCAGTACCACCATAATAAAAGGGGACATTAAATTGCTTAATCAAAATCATAGGCAAAATACAAACTACAGAAACATAAATGGCCCCCCAGAAGGTCAACCTGGATAGAACTTTATCAATATATTCCTTGGTCTTTTCACCAGGTCTTATCCCGGGAATAAAGCCCCCATGATTTTTCAAATTTTCAGCAATATCCTTGGGATCAAAAATAATCGCCGTATAAAAATAACAGAAAAATACAATCAGTCCCACATAAATAACACTATACCAGACGGTACCAGGCAAAAAATAACTGGCAATTTGTTTTACCCATTCCACATTGGAAAAATTGGATACAGTAGCAGGAAACATCAAGATAGAAGAAGCAAAAATAGGAGGAATAACCCCAGCTGTATTTAAACGTAAAGGTAAATGGCTAGTTTGCCCTCCATAAAGCTTTCTTCCCACCATGCGCTTGGCATATTGAATGGGAATTTTACGCAAAGCCCTTTCCACATAAACAATACCGACCAAAACAGCTACCATAATAAGCAAAACAAAAAGTACTGTAAAAAGAGTGGCCTCACCAGTGCTAATCAAACGAAAAGAATTTAAAAGAGCACCAGGTAGACGGGCAATAATACCCGCAAAAATGATCAGGGAAATCCCATTACCAATACCGAATTCAGTTATCTGCTCACCCAACCACATCAAAAAAATTG
>LGER01000001.1 GCA_001507915.1 Desulfonauticus sp. 38_4375
AACTCTTCAATAGCTGTGCTTACAGTCTCTCCTAAAGATCCCATGGTCACAAATACCACCTCAGCATCCTCAGCTCCATTTTGCTCCACCACCTTATAACTGCGGCCAAAACTCTTTTCCCAGGCTGTAAACACCTCTTTTATTACCTTTTTAGAATCAAAAAGGACCTGTTCCTGCTGTTTTTTAGCCTCAGCATATATTTCAGGCACTCCTACAGGACCCATGGTAACCGGCTTTTCCACATCCAGTTTTAACTGAGGAATATATTCAGGCAAAAAGGCGTCTATCTTTTCCTGGTCTTCTATAATCACAGGTTCAATCATGTGACTTAAAATAAAACCATCTATATTTACGCCCACAGGCAAAAGTACTCTTCTATCCTCTCCAATTTTAAAGGCCATAATAGTCAAATCAAAGGCTTCCTGGCCATTTTCTGCAAAAAGTTGAATCCAGCCCACATCTCGTTCAGCCATAATATCACTATGGTCATTCCAGATGGAAATGGGGCCAGATAAGGCCCTGTTGGCAATGGTCATAACAATGGGAAGACGCATGCTGGCAGCAATGAATAAAATCTCATGCATCAGGGCAAGCCCCTGAGAAGAAGTGGCTGTATATACCCTGGCCCCTGTAGCAGAAGAGCCTACAGCTGCACTCATGGCTGTATGTTCTGACTCTACAGGGATAAATGCTGCTTCTAGCTCCCCATTGGCTACTATCTGGGATAATTCTTCCACAATATGAGTCTGAGGCGTTATGGGATAGGCAGAAATAACATCTACCTTGGCCAACTTTACTGCCTCAGCTATAGCCAAAGAAACTTCTGTACCTATTCTTTTAGCCATTATTTTTCCTCCAATACCAAACTTAAAGCCCCTTTAGGACATTCTTGCACGCAAATACCACACCCTTTACAGTAATAAAGATTGGCTCTAAAAAAACCATCTTCTCCCTCTTCCACACAAAACTCAGGGCAATAAACCGCACACAAACCACATTTTATACACTTTTCCTCATCTAATACGGGCTTTTCAGTCCGCCAATCACCTGTCTTAAGTTCAGCAGCATTACCTGGAGTAGTAATGGCTGCTCCTAGTTCTAGATCCTTCCAACCAGGATAGGTCATGACAATCTTCCTCCATTTTTACAATTTTCTCTTTGTTAACCAAGAAAGTAAACAAAACAAACTTTTCTTCGATTAACGGTCTTTTTTAACCTTCCAAAAACCTTTTTAAGCTTTAAGCAAGCTCTTGGCCAAATCTTCTAACATAGAAGCCAGCCTTAATATCTCTACCGAAGTAAAACCATCTTTTTCCATACGCCGATAAGTCCATAAACCGAGGTATAACTTATCTTCTGCACTAAGTCCAACATCTTTAAGCTGGGCTAAAATCTTTTTTTGTAAGTGTTCTCTGGCAAAAATAGTCTTTTTAATTAAGTCACCCAATCTAGCTTTTTCTTCTTTATCTTTTTCTTCCAGTTGCCAGTATTTAGCATAGATTTGATAAAGACTTTTTTGAATCTCCAGATAATCCTTTATTCCTGTTACCAATTCTGTCTTAGAACCCATTAAGTTTAACTCTCTAGCAATAGCTAAAATTTTTTCCTGTAAACTAGTTAAGAACAATTTTCTTTTGGCTTCTGGCCAGTTATTTTCTTTAACATAACTATCCAGTTTATCATTCAATCGGTAAAGTACAAAGGATTTAAGTAAAGGGAAAATCTCTTGAGAAAAAGAAGTAGAAAATAACTGTTTAAAAATAAAAAGTCTTTTTTGCTGAACATCTTCTCCTTCTGCTGTAAATCCTTCCAGATCTACTCCAAAATAAAGATTCATCTTTTTTAAACTAAAAGTAAAGTTATCCCTTTGAGAATCATAATTTTTCAGGAAAAAATCAATTACTCTATCTACCAGTTCAACCTGAAAAAAAGATACTTGAGGAAATGTTGGGGGTAAATCAGTTACCTGTTCCTCTTTTTTCTCCTCTTCCACAACTTCCTCTGTATTATTCTCACTAACTTCAGGCTTTAGAGAAGAAAATTCATAACCATAAGTAGTATTTTTATCTATTTTAGAAGAAACCTTGGATTTTATACCTTCTACCTGTTTTACAGGCTCTTTTTTAAATTTGAAAGTAAAAAGAAAAATAAATCCAGAAACTAAAACCAAAAGTAAAATAAAAATTGTTTTTCTACTCATACCTTCTCTCCTCTCTTATCAAAAAGGCCAAGGCATTTTCTATATTATCCATAACATTATCTATAACTTTTACTTTCTTCCACTTTAAATAATTATAATACTCATCTTCAATACCGTTAGTAAGAACAATATCCACATTTTCCTTTAGAATTAAAGAGCACATTTCTTCTCCAGAAGATTCAGGCAAAATAACATTCTTACTGGAAACAACTTTCCACTTGGAATCAAACTCTACAATAAACACTTCCAAAGCTAAATCAAAGCGAGGAGCAACCTCTTTTCCTAAAATGGGAATTAGGACTTTGGTCATTTTAATTAAATCCTATAAAATTTCATTTTACGCCAGAGTTTACTTCTAGACCAACCCAGATATTTGGCAGCTTCACTTTTTTTGCCTCTACATTGTTTCAAGGCTTCTAGAATCATATTTTTCTCTAAGTCTTGAAAATTGTCTTCTTTTTCCGGGGAAAATACTTCTTTTTTTTCTATCTGAGGGGTAACTGCAGTATATTCTTTGAGATAGGCAGGCAAATCTTCCAAACCAATTTTTTCTTGCATACACACAGCCACGCTATACTCTACAATATTTCTAAGCTCTCTTACATTTCCAGGATATCGATAAGAAAGCAAAAATCTTAACGCATCCAAAGAAAACTCTTTTATCTTTTTTTGTAGTTTTTTGTTATAAAAATTCAGAAAATAATAAAGTAGTTCTTTTATGTCTTCTCCCCTCTCTCTAAGAGGAGGCAAAGCCAGCCTGACCACATTAAGTCTAAAAAAAAGATCTTCTCTAAATTTTTTTTCTTTAATCATCTGTCTCAAATCTCTATGCGTGGCAGCAATAACTCTTACATCCACCTCTATCCCCCTGGTGCTGCCCAAAGGATATATCACTTGATCATCTAAAAAAGATAAAAGCTTTACCTGTAAAGATAATGGCAAGTCGCCTATCTCAGTTAAAAAAATTGTGCCCTTATGAGCAAGTTTAAACCAGCCAGGTTTATCTGTGGTTGCACCTGTAAAGGCTCCCTTTTTATAACCAAAAAGTTCAGATTCCAAAAGATTTTCAGGTAAAGCTCCGCAATTCACCTTTATAAAAGGACCATCCTTGCGAAAAGAGTGTTGATGAATCGCTTCTGCTAGTAGGTCCTTACCTGTTCCTGTCTCTCCAGTAATCAAAATTGCAGAATCAGTCTTGGCTACTATGGGAACAAGGGCAAAAAGTTCCTTCATCTTGGGACAATTTCCTAAAATATTGCTAAATTCTCCCTGGCTAAGTTTCTCTTCTTCTTTAAGTTCTTCTATGCTTTCTAAATAAGCGACAATGTTACCGTCTTTATCTACCAGAGGAGCTATTTTTTGCCTTATCTTTTTTAATTCCCGATAGTAGTTAATTAAATTTGCTTCTTGATATTCATTCTTATCTATTGTTTTCATTAAACATCTATCCAGGCAACAATTACTTCTCAAAACTTGGTAACATTTTTTGCCCAAAAGTTTATCTCGTTCTGTACCTAGAAACACTTCCAGATAAGTATTTAAAAAAATAACTCTTTTCTCTAAATCAAAAATGATTATACCGTGAGGTATCTGATCTAAAAGATGCAAAAGATCTAAGTCAAAATTTATTTTATTATTCATTTTCTTTTATAATCACTATTTTGTCTTTTAATACTTTTACCTTTTTTTTGCCAGGAAATTCAAAGGTTTTAGCAGAACTACTATCTTGTTCTAAAAAAAGTTCTAACCTGTACAGATTATCAAAAAGAACCTGTCCCTTCCCTATCTTATCCAGGTAAAAGGCCAATAAATTCAATCTATCCAGACTTGCTAACCCTTCCAGATCCTTTCTTTTTACTTCTATACAACAATCATCTTTTTTTATTTCTATTTTATTTAAAATTTGTTTCAAATCCCTTCTTTCCAGTTGACTGATTTTCCAGATTTTAAAGACATTTTTTAAAAACAAGGGATTTTCCTTTAAAAATAGAGGCAAGATATTATGCCGAACCCTATTTCTTAAAAAACTTAAATCCTCATTGCTTTTATCCACACAATATCCCTGTCCTACCAGTTCTAAAAACTTAAGTATTTCCTCTTTAGTAAGAAAAATTAAAGGACGCAATAAGGTAAAAAAATCCTGCTCAATTTTTGCTTCCATACCTCCCAACGCAGGCCAACCAGTACCTCGAATAAAACGCATAAGCACATCTTCAGCCAGATCATTTAAATGGTGTCCTAGAGCAACCAGTTCAAAACCATATTTTTTAGTTAAATAGGTTAAAAGTTTATAGCGAAGATTTCTACCTATTTCTTCCAGGCCTTTTCCTGTTTTTTGGGCAATAAGATCTACCCTGGTGGAAAAAAAATAAAGGGAAAATCCTTGTCTCTGGCTTAAATCTTCTAAAAACCTTTTTTCCTCTTTACTTTCTTTGCGTAAACCATGGTCCAAATAAAAACCAGCAATTTCCTTAAGTTTTAGTCTTTTTTTTAGAAGGGTTAAAATGAGGGCTAAAGCTGTAGAATCAGGACCGCCAGACAAGGACAAGAGGAGAGATTTATTTTGAGTGGAAACTTTAAGTTCCTGACGCAAAAAACGCTCTACTTTTAAAACCAGATGAGCAGCTGGGGCGGGCAGGTCTTGTAAACGCAAAGCCATTTTAAAAACTAAAGTTAACCTTTTGATATTGTTTAGGAATCCACCAGCGGATAAAATTATAACCAATACCTGCTGGAGCAGGCTCTATCCCTTTAATGCGCTTGTGCACAATGGGTAGGGCATAAGGCACATACAAAAAACAATAGGGCTGTTCTTTATGCAAAATCTCCTGGACCCTATCATAAATTTTTTTTCTTTGACTCAAGTCCAGAGTCTCTCGACCAAGTTCTAAGAGTTTATCCACTTCTTTACTTTTATATCCCATAAAATTTAACCCACCTGCTACAGCCTTTGAAGAATGCCAGACATCAAAAAGGTCTGGATCCAGAGGGATAGTCCAGGCTAAAATTACAGTTTCAAAATTACCCTTATCAATAAATTCGTTGATAAAAGTAGCCCACTCCAGGGTCCGGATATGCACTTTAATTCCCACTTGAGCCAGACGATATTGAATAATTATGGCAGTTTTTAGACGCAAGTCATTTCCCTGATTGGTCAGAATGGTAAACTCAAGTTTTTTACCATCCCTTTCTAAAAAACCATCTCCATCCAGGTCCTTATATCCCAGGTCTTCTAAAATCTTTTTAGCCTTTACAGGATTATAGGGATAATCTTTTATCCTGGTATTATACGCCCAGGTGCCTGGTTTATAAGGGCCTATTGTTGGCTCTCCCAGTCCAAATAAAACTCCTTTAACAATCTCCTCTTTATCTAAAGCCAGGGCTATCGCCTGCCTTAATTTTACATTCTTAAATAAAGGATGTCTTAAGTTATAACCCAGGTAGGTATAGGAAGAAGCAAGATACTTATATTTATTAAAATTTTTCTGCCAAAATCTTCCCTTAGTCTGAAAAATATATTGCAAAGGAGACAAGTTCATATTGTCTAAATTACCAGCCTTTAACTCCAAAAACATGGTATTCATATCAGGAATAACCCTATACACAACCTCATCAATATAAGGCCTGCCCTCAAAATAATTAGCATTGGCTTTTAAAATTAAGTTCCTGCCACTTTCCCATTTTACTAATTTATAAGGCCCTGCTCCCAAAGGGTTACGACTATATTTGGTTTGTAGTAGATTTTCTTTTTCCAAAATATGCCTGGGCAAGATAGACATGGTCCAGGAGGCAAGAGAGCCTGCATAGACTTTGGGATAAGTTACTTCCAGTTCATAAGGAGAAAGGACTCGACATTCTTTAACCAGTTTAAAGTCTTCGCCATAAGCAGTGGGAGTTTTAGGATCTATCATTAATTTATAAGTAAAATAGACATCTTCGGCAGTTAAAGGTTTTCCGTCAAACCAAAAAATATTTTTTTTAAGCTTGAACCTAAGCCTTTTACCCCCATCTAAAACTTCATAACCAGAGGCAGCCCAGGGCACCAGTTGCAAATTTTTATCATACTTTAAAAGAGAAACATATAACAAGTCAGCTAGTTCGTGGGAAAAGGCATCTGTAGCCAAAGGCGGAATAAGATTGGTAGGGTCACTTAAGGTGCTTAAAATAATCCTTCCGCCTAAATCCTGAGCTCTAAGCCAAGGATTAAGGCCCCAAAAAACAAGGTATAACAAAATAAAAACCTTTTTCATTTTAGTCAGTTAAACCTATTTTTTCAGTTTAGTAAAAAAACTTTTTTCAAATCTTGCCAAAAGTCCTCAATTTGCTTAAATAGAAATGTTCTTTTTTACCACTTTTGTTAATGTAAGGAGTCAATGAATTAATGGTGATGAATGAAGAGAAAAAAGTCAAAGACATTTTAGCTGCATTTGTGAAAGATAACATTCCAGAATATATTTACGAAAACGCCCAGGAAATGGCCTCTAAAGAAGACCTTAAGCTAAACCTCAAACAACACTCTGATTACTTAGAATTAAGCGGTCAGGTTCAGGCCGAGGATTTCCAAGTCTATCAAACCGAGATCTCTCTAAACCTAGAACTGGAATCTGTAACTTATTATTGTAACTGTCCAGAATCCTTTGCTGGCATATGTAAGCATGTAGGCGCTACTCTTATCAAATACCTTCACTCCCTGGAGCAGGAAAACAGTGAAGAAGAAGCTATTTTGGTCAGTACAGACTGGAAAACTACTTTTAAAAGCTATTTTGCTACTCAACTAGAACCAGAACCAGGCCAACACTACATAGTTTACCGTTTTTTCCCAGAAGTAGGTCGTCTGCAGGTAGAATTTTTTAGAGCCAGACAAAATAAATCCGGACTTTCCTCTGTTTTAAATCCCATCACCTTAGAACAAATCCTGCGCAATCCAGAATGGTGTGAAGTATCGCCAGACCTTCCGCAAGTGGCAGAACAAATTGGCCAATACTTAGACTATTATGGCCATAAGGTAGAAATACCCTATGGACTTATGAGCTGGTTTTTTACTGCTATTAAAAATGAGTATTACTTATTTTTTGAGGAAACAGAAAAGCCTGTACGCATTGTCTCCACTCCCATGCGTTTACAGTTAAAACCAACCCTTACTGAAGATGGACTAACCTTTGAAGTCATGCTGGGCAGAGAAGGCAAGATTCCCTTTCCCATCAAAGGAGAAGAGACCTTTTTCTTTGGAGACATGCCCTTATGGGTATTTTGGAAGTATACTTTTTATCCAGTACATACTGGTATCCCTCCCTTTCTCATTCGAGAACTGGTAGTAAAGCCCCCTATTGTACCTCATAAGGAAATTTCTGAATTTCTGGACCGAGTCTGGACCCAGATTCCAGCCTCAGACCTCTTTGAACAAGAAAAATTTCTGGAAAGAATGGCTCCCATTTTTGTGGAAGCCAAATACAATCCCAAACTCTTTTTGGAAGAAGAAGGTAGCCTGTTAACCCTTCAAATTCAAAATGTTTATGAAACTGAACATGGTGAGTTTACCTTGCCTGGTCCAGACCCGGACTTACAAACAGGAAGCTATCAATTTGAAGGAAAATCCTTTCTTATTCGAAGAGACCAGGAAAAAGAAGGAGAGCTAATAAACAGGCTTATGAATCTTGGCTTTCAGGCCAGAAACAATGCCCTTTGGTTCTTAGAGCCTGAAGAAGCCATCAATTTCCTCCTGGACGAATATCCCAAACTGGTAAAAGAATATAGAGTTTATGGAGAAAAGAACCTATCCAGGTACAAAGTAAGACTCTCTCCACCCAGGGTGGTTGCTCAGGTGGAAAGCAAAGAGGAAAACACCTGGTTCAATGTGAATATTGTGGTGGAATATGATGATATTTCCGTGCCCATAGAAAAAATCTGGAAGGCCTGGTCTCAAGGCAAGCGTTATGTCCAGTTAAAAGATGGCTCTTACACCAGCTTACCAGAATCCTGGCTGGAAAAGCTGGGACACAAACTGCAAACCATGGGTCTGGATCCAGAAAAGGGTCCCAAGAAAAAATATGCTCACCACGAAGCCTCAATCATTGATAAACTGGTAGAAGATGTGGATGAACTCCAGGCAGATTCTTTCTGGGATGAATTAAGAGAAAAAATTCATACTTTTAAAGAGATTACCGCAGTAGAGCAACCCAAAGAGCTCAATGCCACCTTAAGACCTTACCAGCTACAGGGTTTAAGCTATCTCAACTTCCTCTATGAATACAAATTTGGTGGCATTTTAGCCGATGAAATGGGACTGGGTAAAACCATTCAGACCCTTTCCTTTCTTCAGCACCTAAAGGAAAAGGGTATAACTGGTCCGCATCTTATTGTGGTACCCACCTCTGTTTTGCCCAACTGGGAAAGAGAAGCAGAAAAATTTGTCCCCACCATGAAAAGATTGGTAATTTACGGGGCCAAAAGAGAACATATTTTCCCTCAAATCAAAGAAGCAGAGCTGGTCCTAACTACCTATGCCTTACTTAGAAGAGATTTGGAATTTTTATTGCCCTATGAATACGCAAGCGTTATCTTAGATGAAGCCCAAAACATTAAAAACCCCAATACCATTACTGCCAAAGCCGTACGCAAGTTAAACTCCCGTTTTAGATTGTGTCTTTCTGGAACTCCCATTGAAAACAACTTGCTGGAACTCTGGTCTCTCTTTGAGTTTCTCATGCCAGGCTTTCTGGGCTCCCAACACGCCTTTCACAAGGGATTTATCAAACCCATTAAAGACGGGGATGAAGAGGCCCTTAACTATTTAAAAAACAGAGTAAAACCCTTTATCTTGCGCAGAACCAAGGACCAGGTGGCCAAAGACCTGCCACCCAAGGTGGAAAATGTTTACTACACTGCCCTGCTGGACGAACAAATGGAACTCTACGCTTCTTTGGCCAAAAAACTCAAAGAACAGGTCCTACAAAGAGTGGAAGAAAAAGGTATTGCTGGCTCTCAAATGTCCATTTTGGATGCCCTGCTAAAACTAAGACAAATCTGCTGCCACCCTCGACTGTTAAAGCTGGATATGCCTGGAGTGCAAACCAACCTGCCTTCTGGCAAATTTGAGGCCTTTAAAGAACTGGTCACCACCATCATTGAAGATGGCCACAAAGTACTGGTCTTTTCTCAATTTGTGCAGATGCTGCACATCATTCGCTCCTGGCTTTCCATGAACAAAATCCCCTTTGCTTATCTGGATGGCTCCAGCAAAGATAGATTTGAACAGGTGGACAGATTTAACAATGATCCCAATATCCCCATCTTTTTAATATCTCTTAAAGCTGGAGGTACAGGGCTAAACTTGACTGCTGCTGATTATGTCATCCACTATGACCCCTGGTGGAACCCGGCTGTGGAAAATCAGGCCACTGACCGTACCCACCGTATTGGCCAGACCAAACAGGTTTTTGCCTATAAAATGATCTGTCAAAACACTGTAGAAGAAAAAATCTTAACCCTGCAACAGCAAAAGAAAGGAGTAGCTGAAGCCATTATTCCTGGTCAAAGCGCCATTCAAAGCTTAACTAGAGAAGATCTGGAAATGCTCTTTGAAGTTTAAAAGGTTTCAGGGGAAATCTCCCCTGAAACCTTATTTCAAAGACTCTTGTTTTACCTTCTAATAATCTAACTTCCAAAAGAAAATATAACCAGAAGTAGCAGGGACTAACTGCTTGTGGATTTACTTACTTTCTTAAAAACTACTACTCAGATTTTAGTAAGTTATTTACCCAAAGATAAGCTGCATTTAAACATTCACTGGCATAGGTTGGATCTATTTTCAGAAAAGCAAGTTGTTTACCTACTTTTCTCCACTCTCCCTTTTCCAGGTAAGAGGCTAAAACCAGCCATTGATGATAGGGATGTTCTGGGTCCAACAAACCTTTTTTAATGTCTTCATCCAGGAACAATTCTTCCACTATTTCAGATAGACTTTTTTGCAACAATACATCCAGATAAGAAAGGAGTCCTAAAAGAAAAAACTTCTCCCCTGACTCTTCTCCAAAAACCTTTTCAGCCAAAAGCTGCAAAAACCTGCCCCTAAAGGCAAATAAAAAAACTACTTCCTTTCCCCTATCTTCTGTACTTAAGTCAGCCAGCAAAACAACTCTTAGCCATTGTTTTATTTTCTTCTCTCCCAAACAGGTCAAAGCCCTTTGCAGAGAAGATATCTTTTCTTTAAAACCAAAATAAGGTGAATTAATATATTTAATTAAGCGGTAAGTTAAATTAATATCCTGTTTGATAATTTCACTAAGCCCCTTAAAACTTATTTCAGGCTTACTAATTTCCTTTAAAATTTTTAACTTGCTGACTTCACTAGAGCTTAATTTTTTGCCTTCCAGGATTTCTGGCTTGCTAAAGAAAAAGCCCTGAAAATAGTCAAATCCCAACTCCAAACAGGTTAGAAACTTTTCTCTGGTTTCAACCTTTTCTGCCAAAAGTTTTACTTTATACTTTTTAAGGTTGGTAACTATTTCTTCCAGTTCCCACTCATAAAGCTCTAAAATATCTACCTTTACTATATCTGCAATAGCAATTAAATTCTTAAATTCTTCCTGCCCCACATAATCATCCACAGCCAGCACATAGCCCTGCTTTTTTATCTTTTTACAACAATCTACCAGCTTGGGAGTGGGATTTACTCGTTCCAAAATCTCTAAAACCACATGCTGAGAAGGAAGCAAATTATAGTGCTTTTCTAAAAGAGATTTTTCTGAAAAATTAATTAAATATTTTAAATTCATGCCCTCTTTAAAGGCCAGATTAAAACCATCTACAAGCACCTGGCCTGTAGCAACTTCATCATCTATTGCACCAGCCTGATTTAATTTTTTACCTGAACGAAATAACAGTTCATAACCCCAAAGCTTTTCCTTGCGGTTAAAAATAGGTTGCCTGGCAATAAATATTTCTTCTAAACTCATCTATCTTGCCTCAGTTTAAGGGACCAAAGCTGTACTTATTAATCCCATTTCCAGAGGATAACCACACAACAAATTGGCATTGGCCAGAGCCTGACCTGAGGCTCCTCTACATAAGTTATCTATGGCTGAAACCACAATTAGCTTTCCCGTTCTTTTATCTTCCACTAAACCAATAAAACAACTAAAAGTGCCCCTTACCCACCTAACCTGGGGCAATGTTCCTAAAGGAAGCACTTTGACCCACTTTTTAGACCCGTAAAAATCTTTATAAACCTCAAAAACCCTTTGTAAGTCTACCTTTAAGTCCGCATAAATGGTGCTTAAAATACCTCTATTTAAGGGCAAAAGATGAGTAGAAAAACAAACTTTAACCTCTTTTGCGCAAGCCTTGCTTAATTCTTGCTCAATTTCTGGAGTATGGCGATGCCTGGCCAGATTGTAAGCATAAAAATTGTCATAAACCTCACAAAACAAAGTAGCTTCTTTGGGCGAGCGCCCTGCTCCAGTGGTGCCTGACTTGGAGTCTATAATAAGGTTTTCAGGCTCAATTAAATCATATTTTAAGGCTGGATACAAGCCCAAGATAACTGAAGTGGGATAACAACCAGGATTGGCTATTAAGGAAGCCTTTTTTATCTCCTCAGCATAAATTTCTGGCAAGCCATAAACAGCTTTATCCAGATATTCCTGAGCTAAGTGTTTTACCTGGTACCACTGTTCATAAACCTTTACATCCTGCAATCTAAAGTCTGCACTAAGGTCCACTACTTTTTTGCCTTGCTCCAACAATTTTTTGGCCACCTGCATGGCTGTACCGTGAGGTAGAGCCAGGAAATAAAGCTCTGCCTCTAAATTGCTCTGCTCTAAATCTGTAATCATCAATTCTGCATACTTACTCACAAAAGGAAAAACCTCTTGCACGGCTTTTCCTGCAAGTTTTCTGGAAGTAACTTCCACCAGTTCAAAACCCGCATGATTTTCCAGTAAGCGCAATAGCTCTATTCCTGTATAACCGCTTACGCCAATGATACCCACCTTGGTTTTTTGCATAGTATAAACCTCAACCAGTTTATGCCTTTTGAATATACTTCATTCTAAGGTCAAATAAAACATCTTTTAAAAGTTTTTCCTCTTGCGCACTTAAATTGCCTCTGGTCTTTTCTTCTAAAAGTCCCAATAAATCTATAGTCTGTTTGGCCAGGGCTAAGTTTACTTCAGTGGTGTTGGTTTCTGGATTAGCTATCTCCCCTAAATGCACCAGGGCTGAAGAGCTAAGGGAAATTACAAAGGTGGCAAAATCCAGCTTGGGCAGATTTACCTCTTCTTTGGCACTTACTTTGGCATAATCATGCGCTATCTTTTTCTGAGCAAGCTTGCGGGCTTCACTTTCAGAAGACTTTTCTTCTTTTAATTCTTCCTCGTCCAGTTTTACACGACGATCGTTAACAATAATCTTTTCTTCTTTTTTTTCGGACATCTTAACACCCTCCTGCAGATAAAGTCTTAAAGTAGACCTTTAAAGACTCTTCCAGATAATTTCTAGCTCCACTAAAGCCACCACAAGCAACATAACTTTCCTTAAGCGCAAATAAAACGCCAAGCAAATCTACATAATCCACATAACCCATATGTCCTATACGAATTATTCTATCTTTTAACTGGTCCTGTCCACCAGCTAAGGTATAACCAAAATTATCCTTCATATATTTTAGAACCTTGCTTGCAGATACGGCTTTAGGCAAAAGCACAGAGGTAAGTCCCCAAGTGTAATGTTCCTTAACCAGAAGTTCAAGTCCTATAAGCTCTACCCCAGCCCTGACCATTTCCGTAAGGGCTCTTTGTTTTAAATAAATTTCCTTTAATCCCTTTTCTGTAAAATATTTTAGGCTCGCTTCCAGACTTAGAATAAGGCTTATAGCTGGAGTATAAGCAGTCTGGTTTTGTACCACCTTCTTTTTTTCCTTTATTAAATCAAAGTAAAAAGGCCTTTTACAATTACTTTTTACCTTTTCCCAGGCTCTGCCACTTAAGGCTACAAAAGCAAGGCCAGGTGGCAACATTAACCCCTTCTGCGAACCAGTTAGCAAGCAATCTATTCCCCACTCATCCATGGGACAGGGGGAAATACCCACGGCAGAAATGCCATCCACCACGCACAAAATGCCTTTTTTCTGGCAAAAAGAGGCAATCTCTTGTACTGGATGCATAACGCCTGTAGAAGTTTCTGAAGCCTGAACTAAAATGCCTTTAATCTCTGGATGTTCTTTAAACTTTTCCTCAATCTGACTTATCTCTACAGCCCTACCCCATTTTACAGGCAGGGAAACCACTTCTAAGCCCCAATTTAAGGCAATTTCCCTGAACCTTTGGCCAAACTTGCCGCCTTCAACCACCAGCACCTTTTCTCCAGGAGAAAAGATATTTTCTACTGCAGCTACCATGGCTCCTGTACCTGAGGAAGTGAGAATAAGCACTTCCTCTTTAGTGCCAAAGAGATACTTTAAGCCTGCTCTGACGCGGGCAAAAATATGCTTGAATTCCTCTTTACGATGATGAATAAGTTCTCTGGCAGCTGTAAGCCTGACTTCTTCAGGTAATGGTGTAGGTCCTGGAGTCAACATTCTTGCTTTGTGCATCTATTTTCTCCCCTTTTCTATTTAACTGTGAGCTTCTCCCCAATTATGACCAAAGCCCACATCTACCACCAAAGGCACAGCAAACGCATACACGCCTTCCATGATTTCCTTTATTCTCTGCACAGCCAGTTCAATCTTGGGCCTGGGCACTTCCAACACCAGTTCGTCATGAACCTGCAAAATCTGCCTGGCTTCAATTTCTTTTAACACCTCATCTTCTTCAACCAAAAGCATGGCCTTTTTAATCACATCTGCAGCAGAACCCTGAACCACTGTATTTATAGCCATTCTTTTGGCCTGAGCTACCATCTGTTCGTTCCTGGAAAAGATATGGGGCAAAAAACGGCGCCTACCCAAAATAGTAGTGACAAACCCCTTTTCCATGGCCTGGGTTTCTACCTGCTCGTAAAATCTTTTTACGCCTGCAAATTTTTTAAAATAAAGTTCAATAAAACTTTTGGCTTCTTTTAAAGAGATATTTAACTCCCTACTCAATTTTAAGGGCCCCATGCCATAAAGTAAGCCAAAGTTAATGGTTTTGGCCTTTCTTCTATCATCAGCACTTATTTCTTGAGGTTTTTTCTCCAAAATCAAACAGGCCGTGGCTGTGTGAATGTCCTGTCCTTCTTTAAAGGCCTGAACCAGGTAGGGGTCCTGGGAAAAGTGAGCTAAAATTCTAAGTTCTATTTGCGAATAATCAGCAGATAATAAAAACTTATTTTCTGGAGCCACAAAACAGGCCCTCATTCTAGGCCCATACTCACCTTTAATGGGAATATTTTGCAAATTGGGATTACTACTGGAAAGCCTTCCTGTGGCAGTAGCCAGTTGATTAAAGGTGGTGTGCAATCTATTTTTAGAATCCACTTTTTTGGGTAAAGGCTCCAAATAGGTAGAGCGCAACTTTTCTAGGCTTCTATAACGCAAAATAAGCTCCACAATGGGGTGCTGATTACGTAAACTTTCTAAGGCACTTTCTGCAGTGGAAAACTGCCCAGTAGGAGTTTTTTTGCGACTCTTTAATTTTAATTCTTCAAAAAGGATCTGCGCCAGTTGCTGACTGGAGCGAATATTAAACTCCTTGCCTGCCAACTTATAAATTTCCTGAGTTAAGTCCTTTAACTCCTTTTTTACTTCTTTTAAAAAAAGTTTAAATTTCTCTAAATCCAGTAAAATACCCCTTTTTTCCATATTCACCAGCACCACACTAAGGGGTTGCTCCAGTTTTAATAAAAGTTCTTCCAGATTAGCCGCCTGTAATTTAGCCCTGAGATGTTTTCCCAGGGATAAAATACTTCTGGACAAAGGCTCTCCAGGGCTTACTAGATGCTCAACTTCCCTAGCTATTCCCTGAAGTAAAGTAGATAAAGAATAATCCCTTTGCTCTGGGTCCAAAAGATAGGCTGCCAGACTGAGGTCAAAACAGTTTTCCCGGGTCCAGGGAAAAGAGTACTGAGAATAAAAGTCCTTTAAAGAAGAAAGGTAAATTTCCTTTCTGGTGTCCAAAAATTCTCCAGAAAGTTTTTCATCTATTTCCAGTTCTAATTTACCATCGCCAATAAAAAACTTTTCTCCTTCTTTCCAGATGGCACAAATCTGTTCTAAATTTTTAAGCTGTTTTTCTTGAAGTTGAGGCCTTGATACTTTAGTGGAGGCCTTTTTTTCTAGTTCAAAAAAAGGTAAATTAGGAGCTTTACCTTTTTCTACCCTCTTTTTGCTACTATCCAGTTCCTCGATTTCCCTTAACAGGGAAAAAAACTCATACTCCTTACAAAAATTTTTAAACGCAGGCCAATCTGGCTCTCCCAGGGTTAAGGTCTTCAGGTCTATTTCCTGGCAACAATCTTGACGCAGGCGAGTAAGTTCCCGGTACTGATACACCTTGGGAAAGTACTCTTCAATAACCTTCCTGGCCTTACCCTTTAGCTTATCTAAGTTTTGCTCCAGCTCTTCCAGGGTTGCAAATTGCTTTAATATGTTTTGAGCTGTTTTAGGTCCAATGCCAGGCACCCCTGGAATATTATCACTACTATCTCCTACCAGGGCCTGAAAATCAGGCCAGCTCCGGGGGGCAAAGTGCCACTTTTGAACAAAATCTTCCACTGAAAAGAATTTTTCTTCTTTTCCTCCTGGGTCCCAAATAAACACTCCTGGACTTAAAAGTTGATTTAAATCCTTATCACTGCCCACAATAACTATAGGAAATTCATCCTTAAACCTCGCAGTTAAACTGGCAATACAGTCATCAGCCTCTATACCCTCTGTGATTAGGGAGTAAACTCCTAACAGTTTAAGCCCCTGTAAAAGCGAAGGAATCTGTTTGGCCAGATCTTCAGGCATTTTCAGCCTGTTGGCTTTGTATTCTGCCCAGATCTCTTTTCTGAAGGTAGGCTTAGGTCCATCAACAAAAAAGCCTAGATAGCGCGGCTTTTCTTCCTTTAAAATTTTTAGAATTAAACGCAGGACAATGTAAATTACATTGGTAGGAAAACCATCTGAGCGAGTAAGATTACGATAGGCATAAAAAGCCCGGTAAATATAAGAACTTCCATCCACTAAAAAAAGTGGATTTCCTTCCCAGGCAAATTTTTTTTTAAGCATTTTCTATTTTTTTCTCCTGCTTAGGAGCACAGGTAGAGCGTTTGCGTACATGATAAAAACGCTGCCACATAAATTGTTGAGGATGTATTCCCCCCAGCTTCTCTACTGGAATCTCTGCTCTGGCCATGGTTCTATGCCCACCAGCAGGACCAAAATCAGCAAAAAGCTTGCGCGCAAACTTGCCCATATCTCTTCTCAGGCCATCACCTCTAAAAATAACCACTAGTTTATCATCATAAAGTCCACCCACCATATCCCAGGAAATATTATGCACCTGCAAAAAAAAGTCTGCCAGAATAACCAGGACATCAGGAGATTCCACACTACCTAAAAAAACTGCCAGACCATTTCCCAAAATTTTCACTTTTTTTAAGGCCTGGGAAAAATATTTTAGCCAGCTTTTATGAAATTCAGAACGAATAATCTTTTGTAAAAGCAAGGGGTTGTAAGACTTGGTAAGGTACTTAAAGGCCTTGATATCCGTATCCACAAAGGGCCTTTCAAAACTCTGGGTATCTGTTTTTATTCCATAGGCCAGGGCTGTAGCCAGCAACTTGCCAGGCCTTATTTTTAAATTGTACAAATATTCAGTCAAAATAGTAGAATTGGCTCCATATTCAGGACGAACATCCACAAACTCAGCTTCTACTGGATGCTCTTTAAGTAAAGGATGATGGTCAATTACAATGGAAAAGTTGAGTTGGGCAAAGTCTGGATGATGGTGAGGCTGGGAGTCCACCAGGGCAAATTTATCAAATTGAACTATTAAGTTGGAAGTAGCCTTTTGGGTAGGAATACGCAAAAGCTTAACCATAGCCAGATTATCCGGCCTGCTAATTTCATTGACATGTCCAATAGCTACCTCTAATACCCTGTGGGCCAAAATCCTTTTTAAGGCCATGGCTGAAGCCAGGGCATCTGGGTCTGCATTGACCAAAATAAGCCAGCGTTCACTTTTATCCAGAAGCGACAAAAGTGAGGGGATTTTATCCGTCAGATTCTTAAAATAAGCCATCTTCTTGATCCTTAATTTTGAGAGCACAACCAGCTACTACCAGATATACTTTTGCACATAGTCTGGCAAGTTTCTGATTGAATTCTCCCAATCCTCTTACTTCCCAGGTTAATTTTCCTGGCAAAAGCCCAAGTCCTACTTCACTGCTGACCAAAATAACTTCCTGCTTTAAGAAAACTAAACTCTCCCAAAAAGCTTCTAAATATTCTTCTCTTTCTTCTTTAGACAAAGAAAAAAACCAAAAATCAAGACCCTCAATTAAAATCTTATCCAAAGAAGCAGGTAAAGATTTTAAAGTCCCGGCCAAATTTTTCTCCACTTCAAAGACCTTTATTTCAGGATTACGCTCTAAACGATGGTCTAAAATCTGTTTTTTAAAAGCAAAATCCAGGCCCTTACCTGTAACCACCAAAGCACCTTCGCCCTGAAGATTATTAAAAAGCTTTAAAGCAAAATTACTTTTGCCCGACTTTGCTCCGCCCAAAACCAAACTAAACAAAACAAACTCCTAAATCCTCTTTTTTGTCCAGAAGCAACTGATAAGAAGACAAAAAATCTTGCCTGTTAAACAGCTCCAGAACCAGAATTTTATTTTCCAGACGAAAAAATACCTCTTGCAGGATTTGCCAACCAGCTGCAGGTAAGTCTTCTAAGGAAGTGTGTTTTCCTGCCTTTTCTTGGCCATAAAAATGCACCACCTTGACCCTAGGCCAAAATCCAGGCAAAGCCAAAATATTGTGCTGCTTGTAAGCAAGTAAGTGGCCTATATCCAGACAGATGGATAAGTCAAACTCTTCTATAACCTGCCAATAATCTTCAAGATTTCTTCCCTGAATATTTTCTAGGCACAAACTCGAAGCCAGGTATCCTGCTTCTAACCAACTTAAAACAAAAACTTTTAAATCCCTGGCCAAAGGAGGCGGATGCAGGACAAAACAACTGGGTTGCAAAAAATTCACTTTTTGTACCAGCTTTAAAAGTTCCTTACTGGTAGTCTCTGCCTGCTCCCAGTTTAAGTCCAAAGGCAGGTGAACATGATAGGTTAAACCTATCTCAACTAAATCTGGAGGTAAATCTTCTTCTGTATAATTTAAGCAGGAATGCAACTCAAAAAGAGCCAGATAAACATCAGAGACAAAGTTTTTTAAAAATAGGCAGTTTTCCTTGATAGAAGCAAATAAAACATAGGAAGGAGCACTTAAAATAAATTTTTTCATTTTTTAGGAGAAAAGAAGATGTTGTTTTTCTTTTAAAGAAGTTTTTTTCCTGGGCTCTTTGAGCTCAAACAGGTTAGAGTCTAAGAGGTCTAAAAACCTGGAAGGTGGCAGGTTTAAACGCTTGCCATAAAGTTTTCTACTTTGAGCAAAGCTTAAAAAAAGATGACTTTTGGCCCTGGTGAGTCCCACATAAAACAGTCTTTTTTCTTCTTCCAAATCAAAGCTACCTTCCTTTTCTGCCCCTACCAACTTATCCACTCCAATAAAAGGTAACAGTCCATCTTCCAGACAAGGCAAAAATACCACCTCAAACTCCAGTCCTTTGCTGGCATGCAAGGTCATCACCCGTACCCTCTGGCTCTTTTCCCTTACCAGGTCAAGCTCACTTTCCAGACGAATAAAATTAATCAAACTTAACCAGCCATTTTCCTGCGCATAGAGTTTTTCTAACTGTTTAAAATAATTACTTTCCCAGAATAAAGGGTCAAAAGGAGGTATGTCCTTTAAAAAGTTTTTAATTCCTCTGGGGCCTGCTGCCAGTACACTTTCCGGGAATAAAGAAGGCTTTTCCACATTAAATCCCAGGACCTTTTCCACTTCTTTTAAAATAAGCTCTATTCTGGGCTCCTTAAAAAAAGCTTCCTCTTCTGGTGAGGCTACTGGAATGCCTTTATTTTTCAAAGCCTGGACAAAGGGTTTTACCAAAGCCCTGAAACGTACTAAAATAGCAATATCTCCAGGAGAATATTGGGTAGGCTTATTATCTGCTTCAAAATGGGCACTTCCTCCCAGAAGGTCTTTAACTTTATTGGCAATCCAAAAGGCCTCATAATTATCAGAAGGTGCTTTTAATAAACAAACCTCTGCCTCAATTCTTTTTCTGGCCTTTAAGTTAGTACCTGTAAAAAGGCCTCCAGCTAAATCCAGAATCTTTTGGCCAGAACGGTAATTGGAATGTAGGAAAATGACTTCCAGTTCAGGCCAGTATTGCTTTAAATAACTTTCCACCTCTGTAACTGCCCCTCTAAAACCATAAATCGCCTGCCTGGGATCACCTATGGCAAAAAAACCCTCTCCTTTTTCTGGAGCAAGTTTTACAATTAAGTCCAATTGTAAAGGCGAAAGGTCCTGTACTTCATCCACCAAAAGGTGCGTATAGGGCCTTAAAAAATTACCCACTTCCAATTCATGCAGCCAAAACTCCAAAAGATCTGCATAATCTACTAAATTTAAGTCTTTTTTTAAATTAAAGTAATTTTCTCCTTCCAGGCTACACTCTTCTCGCCTTTCTCGTTTTAAACAAAACTCTGCCCACTTTTCCTTAAGCTCCTGGGAACTAAGCCTGGGATTGGCCCGGGCAAAAACCTTTTTGGCTTCTTCCTCTTCCAAAATAAGAGGCTTTTCCTTGTGTACCTTTTGCCAGTACTCATAAGCCAGGGCGTGCAAGGTGTCTGCCACTGGCAAAACCTTTTCCTGCAAATTCTCCAGTAATCTCTCTCTTATCTCCTGTGCGGCCTTTCTGGTAAAGGTTAAAATCAAAATGTGTCTGGGATTTATTCCTTCTTCCAGAAGTTTTTTTACCCTGCCCAATAAGGTCTGAGTTTTACCAGTGCCAGGCCCAGCTATGACCAACAAAGGCCCTTTAGCTCCAATGGCCCTTTCCTGTTCTTCATTATAGTGAAAACTTTCTTGCTTTTCTTCTGCAATAAGCTCTAGTTCCTTTACTGCGTCTGTTTTCTTGCTTTCCTGCCCCAGGACAAACAGACTTTTCCCCTGTAAGATTTCCTGTAATTCTTTAGGAGTAAAAAGGGATATTTTCCCATATTCGCCATCAAATCCAGGTTGACGCAAAACTTCCCTTCTCCTCATCCTGGCAACAGCTTCTCCCAGTAAACTATGTTTTCGTTTTAAATCTTCTAAAGGAACATTTAAAAGGATATCCAGTTCTGAACCAAATTTTTCTATTAACTCCACATATAAGGTATTAACTTTCTTACTTTTAGGCCCTACACCCAAAAACTCACTCAAGATTTCTTTTAAGGGAATAAGTGAGGTATAATCTGGATGATGCTTGGGTTTTTGAGGGGTTTTGCGATCAGCTAAAGCCAGGACCCTATGCAGTACGCCAACAGTAAGTTTCTGACCACAAACCGGACAAATACCTCCCCGGCTAAGAGTCTCCTGAGGAGTCAAAACTACCTTGCACTTTCTATGACCATCTAAATGATACTTGCCTTCTTCTGGATAAAACTCCAGGGTGCCTAAAAATTTATGACTAAGCCCTTCACCTCTTAGGGCATAATAAACCCCTGTATAACTTACTTCTCCCTGAAAAATATTGGCTTCTCTGGCTAGGTTCTCTCCAGAATGGGCATCTGAATTGGAAACCAAAAAAAATCTATCCAGCTTACTTAAAAGCCAGTTCATCTCTGGATCAGAAGAAAGCCCTGTCTCCAGGGCAAAAATATATTTACTCAAATCTTCAAAACACTCCTCTATGGAGTCAAAACCTGATTTGGAACCAAAAAGAGAAAACCAGGGCGTCCAGATATGGGCAGGAACCAAAAAGGCCTTGCTATCCAGCTCCAAGACCATATCCAATAAATCTTTGGCATCCAGGCCTAAAATGGGCCTGCCATCAGAGTGCAAATTGCCAATTTCTGCCAGTTTGCGATTCAATTCCTTAGCTTTGTCCAGGGAAGGCACATAAACCAGGTTATGAATCTTCCTAACTTTTCCCCTTTTTTTGTAAATAGAACTAATCTCTGCACTTAAAATAAATCTTACCTTGCCTTTTAATTCTCCAGAAAATCCAGGAATTTCTTTGGTCAGGCCCTGTTTATTTTTCAGCTCAAACAGTCCTTCTTCTACTTCCACCAGTTCTTCTTCTAATATTTCAAGCCACTTAGGATGAGTAAAATCTCCAGTAGCAACTACATCCAAACCCTTTATTTCTGCCCAGGCAGCCAAATTTCTTGGCAAAAGTTTTTTACTTGTAGCTCTAGAAAAAGGTGAATGAATATGTAAATCTGCAATAAATCTATCCATGTTTTACCTTCCCTAAAATTAAACTCACTTTTGTCCCCTTTCCTTCCTCAGATTCAATCTCTAAACTACTTTCATTTAAATGACAAAGCCTAAGGGCAATGGATAGTCCCAGGCCAGTTCCCTGTTTTTTAGTGCTAAAAAAGGGATCAAAAACTTTTTTTATTTCTTCTTTTTTAATTCCCTTTCCTTTATCTGCAATGACCAAAGACCATGTCTCCTCTTTTTTTTCCAAACCAATAAAAATTTCTTTTTTTCCTTCTAAAGCAGCTTCCTTGGCATTAAGCAAAAGATTAAGTAACACCTGTTTTAAATGCTCCCTATTCCAAAACACTTCCAAGGAACTATCCAGATCTAATTGTAACTTAATTTTACCTGGTTCCAGAGGGGCCAGGATAATAAGTTCTTTGACAAGAGAGGCTATATTTACCCACTCTTTATCTCCTTCCCTGGGTTTGGCAAAAGATAAAAAGTTCTTCACCAGTCTATCCAGCCTATCTACTTCTCTTAACACAATGGTAAATAGTTTGGTTTGTAATTCCTTGTCTTCCTCTTCTTGCAAAAGCTGCAAACTGGCCTTTATTCCAGCCAGAGGATTTTTAATCTCATGAGCTACTCCAGCAGCAAGTTCACCTAAACTGGCCAATTTTTCCATTTGAAAAATCTTTTCTTGTAACTTTTCTAACTCTGTGGTTTCATGTAAGATAACTAGATAGCTATTTTCAACTTCTAGATATGATATTTTACCTAAAAAAGACCTTTCTCCCAATTTAAAATTAAAACTTTTTTTTGTCTTTTTTATTTGCCTCTATAATATTACTTAGTTCTTTATTATAGTACGAAATACTTCTGCCTAAAGCCAAAGATAGATGTTTTAAACCTAAAAAATAAAGAGCTTTCTGATTTAAAGATATGATGATATTTTTTTCTGGCTCTAAAACAAAAACCAGAGACTCCATTAAATCAAAAATGCTCTTTTTTAGAGCTTCAGACCTACTTAAAGCTATTTCCTGACTAATTAACTCATTAAAAAGGCTTTTTTCTCTGCTTTCAGAAAAATAAACAAGTAAATTTATTAAAAAAAGACTAAGAAAATTTAAAATAAAATAAAAAAAGAAGTTAGATAGGCTAAAGCTATTTTCTTGCCAGATAAATGGATACTTAAATTGAATAATACCAACAATAAGATAAATCAAAACACAAAGGGCACTAAAATAAATACTTGTCCTTAAGCCTAAAATTTTCCCATATAAAAAAATGGTTACCAGGATTAAGAAAAATAAACTGCTTTTTAATCCACCCGTTAGAAATATGATATAAAAGGCCAGAAAAATATCAGATATAAATTGCAGGTAAACAAAGTAGTAAGCAGATTTAAATTTATTCCAGGTAAGTAAATAGATTAAATTCAACCCAAATCCGCAGACAAAAAAGATAATGTATAAATATTGATTTTCAATAAAATAATTTATCTGAGGGATTATACCCAACCAGACAGCCTCTAAAAGCACAAAGATAATTAAGATAAGGGCTAGACGAAAAAGGGAAAAACGAACGGTAAAATCTCTCAAAAATTTTTCTGAGAGAACATACTCAAGGTCTTTTTCCACACTCTTCTGGATCACCATGAAATTTTTTAAGAGTATGAGGTAATGCCGGTAAAATGGCTTCCAAATTTTCTTTTACGGCCTTTACGCTTCCAGGCAAATTTATAAGTAAACTTTCCCCAGCCAGTCCACATACAGCTCTAGAAATCATAGCATGAGGTGTCTTTTGAAGAGAACTAATTAACATCGCCTGTTCAAATCCAGAAAGTCTTTTGTCCACAAATTTAAGACAAATCTCCGGAGTAATATCTCTAGGATATACCCCTGTTCCTCCGGAAGTAACAATTACATCTACCTTTAAAAAATAAATAAGATGAGCAAGTAAATAGCTAAGACTTTCCCTAGAATCAGGAAGAACATATCTTCTGGTCCAGGAAAAATCCATTTTATTTTGCAGCAAACTAAGCACTAAAGGCCCACTTTCATCTTCTCTTTTGCCTGAATATCCCTTGTCACTCAAGGTGATTACAGCCAGAGAATAGGCCTCTTTTCTCCAGAAAAAAGACTCCTTTTCTACAAATTCTGTAAACAAAAGATAAAAATTACTGCCCACTAAGAGTTTATCCTGTAAGAAAAATTTATTTTTTTCAGCTTGCAAATATCCCCCAGCTTTCAAAAAATCAGGCTCCAAAACACTTCCATCTGCAAGAAAAAAATTTTTTAAAGGCACTAAAAAAGCTTGTCCCTGAGGAATAACTTGCTCCAAACTTGAGTATTTTATCTCCATAATTCACCTTTTTTAAGCTAAAAGTACGGCAATAATTCCACACAAAAATATGCCATCAAAAGTGCCTGCTCCACCAATGGAAAGTATTGGACTTACCAGTTTATTCTGCTCAGAAGGATTTAAAAGATGCAAAATATCTGCTCCTACCAATGTACCCAGGGTACCGGAGATATAGGCAACTTGAGGGGCAATATCTGCAGGTGCCAAAATCCAGGTAGCCAGGACAGTAATTAAAGGAGGAGCCAAAAAAGGAATGCCTATGCCAACTCCTGGAATGGGACGGGCCAGTTTATAGCAGGCCAGGGAGACAATCAAAAAGCAAAGCCCCAGTTCTAAAGAAACCCCAATCTGGGAAATAAAATAAAAGGACAAAAAAATGGGAATAAGTCCACCACCAACATTTAAGGCGATTATTTGCTTAGAAAAATCAGCTTGATAATATCTGACGTGTCTAAAAAACTTAGAATAAAAATCTTCTTCCATCTCATAAGGAGCAAAAGAAATCTCCCTGCTGAACAAGGGCAAATTGATACCACTTCCAATTAAGGTGGTTATAAGCAATAAAAAGGTTTGCAGTCCTGTTAGCCCCAGTTTATGAAAGGCAATAACAAATAAACCAATCTTAATCAGGCCAAAAAGCAGTAAAACTAAAAGAAAAAATAAAATAAGAATAAAAATAAAATAGGGAAAATAAAAAATAGGACCCATTGTCTCCTCCTGCTAAGAGGAAAGGCTACCATCTTTAAAAAGAGAGGTCAAAATCTTCTCCGGGAATTTTAAAGTTAAAAAAGAATTTGACCTCTAAAAAAAATTATCCACCCAAATAGGCTTTGCGTACTTCAGGGTTACTTAAAAGATTTTCTGAACTATCTGCCAGAACAATATTGCCCACTTCAATAACATAACCTCTATGGGCCAATTTTAAGGCAGCTCGTGCATTTTGCTCTACCAAAAGAACTGTTACCCCGCTTTCATTGATTTCTTTGATGGTAGCAAAAATGGATTTAACCAAAATAGGAGCCAGGCCCAAACTGGGTTCATCTAACAGCAAAATTTTCGGGTTAGCCATAAGCCCTCTGGCAATGGCTAACATCTGCTGCTCTCCTCCACTTAAAGTGCCTGCCAACTGCTTTCTTCTTTCTTTTAAACGGGGAAAAAGGGAAAAAATCCACTCCAAATTCTTCTGAATGGTCTTTTCATCCAGTACCGTAAAGGCACCCAAATTTAGATTTTCCTGTACAGTCAGGGTGGAAAATACTCTCCGCCCTTCGGGAACCTGAGCAATACCCAGACTCACAATTTCATGAGCCTCTAGCTTGCTTATCTCAACATCTTTAAAATAAATGGTGCCCTTGGTGGGCTTTAACAATCCACTAATAGTGTTTAAGGTAGTAGATTTTCCTGCTCCATTGGCTCCCAAAAGAGTTACAATTTCACCTTCTTTTACCTCTAGATTTATGCCATGTAAGGCTTCCACATTACCATAACTAACGTGTAAATTTTCTATTCTAAGCATCTTCTAATCCTCATCCACACCTAAATAAGCTTCTATAACCAAAGGATTATTCTTCACTTCTTCTGGAGTGCCTTCTGCAATTTTGGCTCCATGTTCCAGGACCACAATATGCTCACATATGCGCATAACCAAACTCATATCGTGTTCAATGAGCAAAACAGTTATTCCTCTTTTTTTAATTTCTCCTATTAATTCAACCAGTTCTTGGGTCTCCTGCTCATTCATGCCCCCAGCTGGCTCATCTAAAATAATGAGTTTAGGCGAAGTAGCCAGGGCTCTGGCTATTTCCAGAAGTCTTTGATTTCCATAGGAAAGGTTTTTGGCTTTATTTGTTAGCTCCTTGCTTAAACCTACAAATTCAAGCTCAGCCCAGGCCTTTTTTAAAGCTTCCTTTTCTTCCTCTTTTTGCCATTTAGGCCTGAACATGCAAGCCAGCATACCAGCTTTCATTCTACAATGGCAACCAGCCAAGACATTTTCCAATACCGAAAGGTTCTGGAAAAGGCGAATGGTCTGAAAGGTCCTGGCTATCCCTAAATTTACAATTTTATGAGTGGGTAAACCTACAATATTTTCACCTTCAAAAATAATTTCGCCACTATCAGGTTTATAATTGCCTGTAATTAAGTTAAATACTGTGGTTTTTCCAGCTCCATTGGGACCGATTAACCCTACAACTGCACCCTTATCTACAGAAAAACTTACCTCATTTACTGCCATTAAACCGCCAAAGGTTTTAGTTAAGTTTCTTAACTCAAGTAAACTCATTTTTCTGCTTCTCCCAGCTTAAGAAAATCCAAATTATAGGTTCTAGGTTTAGGAGGTATAATCCCTTGAGGTCTAAAAATCATCATTACTACCATAGCTGCACCAAAGATAAGCATCCTGGCACTGGCAAACTGCCTAAAAAGCTCTGGCAAGCCAATAATGAGAAAGCTACCCAGGATAATTCCCCGCATACTGCCAGAGCCTCCTAAAATAACAATTACAAACAAAATCACAGATTCCCAAAAGGAAAAGGATTCTGGAGAAATAATAGTCATTTTAGAAGCATAAATATTACCCACAAATCCGGCCCAGATAGCGCCAATAATAAAGGCCTTTAACTTATATCCAGAAGAATCAACCCCACTACCTTCAGCAGCTAAATCATCTTCTTTAATATAATTTAAAGCTCGACCAAAACGGGAATTTTCTAAACGATAAAAAAGATACACACTAATCCCCAAAAAAATCCAGATGTAATAAAAAAAGTCCTGAGGACGCCTGATGACAAATCCCCAAAGCTTGGGTCTGGAAATGCCAAAAATTCCATTGGACCCACCTGTAATCCCAAAGATATTGTTCACCAGAGCAATGCGCACAATTTCCACAATACCAATGGTAACAATAAGCAAATAATCACCGCGCAAGTGAATAATGGGCCTGGCCACCAGATAGCCAAAAATACCTGCCAAAACCCCGCTTAAAGGCATAAGCCAAATAATGGGAATATGATACATGGTATTTAAAATAGCTGTGGTATAGGCTCCAATGGCATAGAAAGCTGCATGCCCCATATGAAACAGGCCTGTATGCCCTAAAATAAAGTTTAAGCTCAAAGCTAAAATAGCATAAATACCAATATTATTTAATACATCTACCCAATAGGTATTTAAAAATAAAGGAGCACAAGCT
Source organism: Desulfonauticus sp. 38_4375 (assembly GCA_001507915.1). Lineage (GTDB taxonomy): Bacteria > Desulfobacterota > Desulfovibrionia > Desulfovibrionales > Desulfonatronovibrionaceae > Desulfonauticus. The sequence goes on from LGER01000001.1 coordinate 27,196, forward strand.
AAAACTAAAATAATAATTATGTCTATAATTCTTTTTCTGTTCATACCTACATCCTTACACCTTTTCAGCAACTCTTTCTCCCAATATTCCAGTTGGACGAACAATTAAAATAATAATTAAAACCAAAAAGGCTATAGCATCTTTCCAGGCAAAAGAAACATACGCAGCCCCTAAAGACTCCACTACTCCTAAAATAATTCCACCAAGCATAGCTCCAGGAATATTACCAATTCCTCCAATAACAGCAGCAATAAAGGCTTTTAATCCATAAAGCCATCCCATAAGGAAGTTTATTTGTCCATAATAAAGTCCAACCATAATCCCTGCAGCCCCGCCTAAAGCTGGACCAATAAAAAATACAATGGAAATAATTTTATTTACATTTATACCCATAAGCTTGGCTGCACCCTGGTCAATGGCTGCAGCTCTAATAGCTGTACCTGTTTTGGTCTTTTGCACAAAGAGGTATAAAGCAGTCATCAGGATAAAGGAAGCCAGTAAAAGCAAAATACGGATTAAAGGTATTTTCATTCCCAAAATATCCACTGCCATTTTGGGCAGGATATTGTGAGGATAGACTCTAAACTTTGCCCCATAAATAAGCATTAAACTGTTGGCAAAAAAGATAGATGCTCCCAGAGCTGAAACTACTGCAGACAATCGGTCGGCCTTTCTTAAGGGGCGATAGGCTACTCTTTCTAAAATAATGCCAATAATACCTACCAGTCCCATGACCATAAGCATAAGTAATAAAATGCCACCCAATACACCTATTTTGTCCACTAAACCTAAGGAAAGAAGTAAGGTAAGCCCCAGATAGGCCCCAATAGAAAACAAATCTCCATGGGCAAAGTTAATAAGCTTCATCACGCCATAGACCATGGTATAACCAAGAGCAATAAGGGCATATATTCCACCGATAGCAAGTCCATTGGTAAGTTGCTGAATGAATAACTCCATACTTTTTCTCCAGAATAAAATTTACAAGAAAAAGGGCTGTCTTGTTAGGACAGCCCTTTTGATACTTAACTTATCTATTGCAGGACAAAGTTGCCATTGGCATCTACTTTATAAATACGATAGAGGTCGCCCACTCTATCTCCCTTGCTATCAAAAGAAATCTTACCAGTAAGCCCTGGCATATCTTTTAGTTTGTTGTGAAGATAATCAGCAAGCACATCAGAATCAGTAGACTTGGTGGCCTTGATAGCAGTGGTCAAAGCCAAGAAACCATCTCCAGAAAGCACTGCCCAGACAGAGCCAGGAAGATCGCCATATTTTTTCTTATAAGCAGCCAAGAAGTCTTTGGCTTCTTTACTATCCAGGTCTTGAGGTACAGGAGGGCTCAAGAACATAAACCCTTCAGCAGCATCCTTGCCAGCAATTTTTACCAAATCAGGATTATTAGTAGCATCACCACCTATAAAGGGAACATTCCAGCCCATTTCCTTTTTCTGCCTGAGCAACAAGCCAGCTTCGGGATAATAACCAGTAAAAAAGACTACATCAGGATTAGCAGCCTTAAGATTGGTCAAAATGGCAGAATAATCCCTTTCTCCTGGAGTCAGGGCATCATAAAAAACAATGTTGGCACCCTTCTTTTCCAGCAAGGACTTGGTCTCATCAGCCAGACCCTTGGCATAGGTAGTGTTATCATGCAAAATAGCTATTCTCTTAAATCCTTTGCCAGTAAGGTAGTTGGCAGCTACTCTTCCCTGTTCATCATCTCTAGGAGATGTTCTAAAAAAGTATTTTAACCCCTTTTCAGTTAAACGAATGGCAGTGGAACCATTGGCAATCTGAATAATCTTGGCTTCATCAAAAATAGCCTGGGTAGCCTCAGTTACAGAGGAGCCATAGGTACCAATAACTCCTACAATATCCTGAGCAGAAAGCCTCTGCGCAGCCAAAGCAGCTGTCCTAGGATCTCCACCATCATCTTCCACTACTATTTCTACTTCACTACCTAAAAGCCCTCCTTTGGCATTTAACTCATCAGCTAAAAGGGTTACAATCTTCTCCATATCCTGACCTTCACTAGCCCAGGAACCAGTAAGAGGACAAAGCAAACCAATCTTAATAGTTTTTCCAAAGGCAGGACCAAAGTTAAAAAATAGCCCTACAACAACCAATAGACTAACAAGCGTTTTTTTCATCTACACCCCTCCTTCTACTTTAATTTTCTCAATCACTATATACAACTTACAAGTTCAAATCAACTTTTTATTTGTTTAAGCCTAAAAAAAATTATTATTTTTCACTTAAAATAAATTTAAAGTGAATTAAATTCAGAAAAAACAAAAAAGCCCTGCTTTTAAGCAGGGCTTTTTATAAACTCTATTGAAACTTTCTGAAACTTATTCGCCAAGGCCTTTACGACCTATCTGACGAGCATAAGCCAAAGCTACAGTTCTGTAGACCAAGTGAGCAAGCTTGGTCCAAGGAAGATAAGCAATTAACATAAATACAGAAATTAAGTGTAAATAGTAAGCTGTATAGGCTAAGGCAGCCACATTGGCCAATCTTAAGATCTCACTTAAGATACCAGTAAGAGCTACAGCCCAAATTACTCCCAAAAGATACCAATCATAATAAGAACTTACACTCTTGGAGGGATCTGCATTTAAGCGCATTCTGGTAATGAGAACCAAACCAGCAATAAGCAAGATAGCTCCCACATTGGCCAAAATTTTTACTGGATTCCAGAGGGCCAGGGGAGTGTGCATTTCATGGCCAATTAACCTTCCACCCCAGTGTCCAACTGCTACGATAGAGGTAACAATGAAAAGGGCCACAAAACCATAGAACAGGAACAAGTGACCTTTATACCTTTCAGCATTGGAAGAACACTTCTGAAACTTAGAATGAGTTACAATTTCTTCCTTAATCACATCAAGCAAAGACTTCCAAAAACTAGGAGCATCTTCTTTCGGAGTATAACCGCTCTCTTTAAAGGATTTAAATAGGTTACCTATAGCAGAAGCAAAGGTAAACAAGACAAAAATTGCTACCAAACCAAATACAGGGTCAATAGTATAATCACCAGGAAATACCTTACCAAAAACAATTTCACCCTCAGGGATACTAAGTCCTGTAGTAAATCCCCAGATAATGAGATAAATTAAGGCAGGTATAGCAAAAAGAATAGGCAAATACTTAGCAGAACTAAGCCACTTACCAATAACAGCTGGCTTAGCCAAAGAGCGATAAGCCATATTTCTTAAAGCTGCTAAAACATCTCCAGGACTTGCTCCTCGAGGACAAAGATCAGAACATTCACCACAATTATGACAAAGCCAAATATCAATATCATTTACCAATTTATCCTTAAGTCCCCATTGTCCCCAAATCATTTCTTTACGAGGAAATGGATTTTCTTCAGGAGACAAAGGACAAATCACACTACAAGTTGCACATTGATAGCACTTTTTTAGAGACTCTCCACCTGCAGCCTGCAGGTCTCTAATAAACTGTACATCTGGATCTACTTTTAATCTAGCCATAAGCCCTCCCTAGAATCCCTTGTATGGGTTAGCACCAAAACCTTCTATTTCTTCCACAAACTTATCTATAATTTCAGGTACCTTATCATATTCATCAATAGATACCTGCACTTGTTTAACTCTTTCAGCTTCTACTTGTAATCTGGAAAGTGTCTCAGCTACGTTTTCCATCCTACGATTACAAAGCTCACTACCTTTAACAAAGTGACATTGATAATCTTCACCATACTTACAACCAAGTAAAAGCACTCCATCAATACCCTTAGACATAGCTTCTGCAATCCACTGAGTATTTACAGAACCAAGACAACGTACAGGAATAAAACGAACATAAGAAGACCATTTTTTGCCTCGCATAGCAGCCATATCTAAAGCTGGATAGGCATCATTTTCACAGCAAAGAACTAAGATTCTATAACCACCATCTTCTGCATATTCAGGCACCTGAATAGAGGTAATCATATCATTAACCATGGTGATGGAGTAATTATCAAAAGAAATAACTCTTTCCGGACAAGCACCCATACAAGTTCCACAGCGACGACATCTAGTAGGATTGGGCTTAGGTGTTCCCTTTTCGTCATCATCTAAAGCACCAAAAGGACACTCTTCTGTACATCTTTTACATTGAGTACAACGTACAAAATTAAATTTGGGATAAGACATATCCCCAGAACGAGGATGTACTGCTACACCTCTGTTGGCAGACTCTATACACTGAATTGCCTTCAGAGCTGCACCAGTGGCATCTTCTTTGGCAGTAACCATTCCCATAGGTTGTCTTACGCAACCAGCAGCATAAATACCAGTTCTTCTGGTCTCATAAGGGAAGCAAATATAATTGGAATCAGCAAAACCATCAAAAAGCATAAGATCTGGGAAAGTTGGTCCCTGTCTATATTGCAATTTAAGACAAGAAGCTTCTTGTAGTTTAGTAAGTAAAGGATTTTCACAAGTTTCACTCTCTTCTTTCTTTTCTTCTTCTTGCTTATCTTGACTCTTACATTCTAATTCAAGCTTAGCTTCTTCTAAAGTAGTAGGTACAATTCCTGTAGCCAAAACTAACATATCTACTTTTACTTCTAAATCTTCGCCCAAGAGAGTGTCTTTTACCTTAACTACTACTTGATCTCCATCTTGGCTAATTTCTTCAATTTCAGCCTTGGTTAAGAAAATACCAGGATCATCTTGAGCTGCCTTATAGTAATTTTCCATAATACCAGTAGTACGCATATCTTTATAAAAGATAAAAGCCTTAGCATTCTCATCTAACTCACGTACATACTGAGCTTGTTTTAAAGAAACCATACAACAAATGGAAGAACAATAGGGCAAGTGCTCAGGGTCTCTTTGCCCAGCACACTGGATAAAGGCTACACTCTTTACAGGTGCTCCATCAGAAGGTCTTTTTAGCCCTTCCTTGGCCAAAGTCTCAAATTCTACATTGGTAACTACATTTTTAATCTGGCCATAACCAAGGTGAGAAAGCTTAGAAGCATCATAAGGCTTCCAACCAGTAGCTAAAACAACTGCGCCTATATTTAAGGTTTGTTCTTCTTCTCCAACTTTTACCGTGGCTTCGTAAATACCAGGAGCGCCTGCAATTTTTTGTACAGTAGCAGAAGTCAAAACTTTGATTTTATCATTTTGCTCTACTGCTTCAATTAATTTATTTATGTCATTTTCTTCAGTATCAGTAAAAGGATACTTAGAAGGAGTCTTTTTGTACATCTTGGCAGCAAAACCACCAAGCTCTGCCTCTTTTTCAACTACTACTACATCATAACCTGCTTTAGCAGCATCCAAGGCAGCAGAAAGTCCAGTAAAACCACCACCTAAGACCAAAATAGTTTTATTTATTTCTGGAATTTCTGGTTCAGGCTTTTCTATTTTTTCTAACTTCATTACAGCCATCTTCACATAGTCCTGAACCAACATGGTAATATGATCTGCTTCTAAATCAGTTTCCTCTATAGGAGGAAGACCTTCTGGCTCCTTAAAAGACCATACTCCTAGTTCACGAATATTAGCCCTTTCTACAAAAACCTCTGGACCGAAATCAAAAACATCCCAGTTTACTCTAGGAGAACAACCAGCAATACATACTGCGTTTAACTCTTCCTCAGCAATATCTTGTTTAATTGTTTCTACTGCTTCTTGCCCACATAAGAAAGGAAGCTCCTTAATTAAGTGAGGAGCACATTCGTCATCAATAAATTCTTTAACCTTTTCTATATCTACTCTGTTACCTATATCGCAACTTGTGCAGATATATACTCCTATTTTTTTTGCCATGTCTTACCTCCTGACCAAAGTTTGAATAGCTTTTAAAGCCGCACCTGTTGCTGTTTCTGCAGAAGTCATAACATCTAATGGCATTTTGGCGCAACCTGCGGCAAATATTCCTTTATCTTCTCCACCTACAACAAAACCTTCTTTTATCTCAGCATCCAAAGGTAATTCCACCCCATCTAAAGAAGGTTGCATACCTGTAGCCAAAACTACTAGGTCGTAGGTTTCTTCTTTCTTCACTCCAGCAATAATGTCCTCAGCAGTAACAATTACATTGCCTTCACTGTCTTCTTCTAACTTGGCTACCTTACCCTTTACCATTTTTACTTTTTCATCAGCCTGTACTTTATTTAAGAATTTTTCATAACGGCCAGGAGCTCTTAAGTCTATGTAGTAAATCACAATCTCAGCATCAGGATATTGTTCACGAATATAAGTGCATTGTTTAAAAGAAGCCATACAACAAATATAAGAACAGTAATTCAAGTGATTTTGGTCTCTAGAACCAGCACACTGGACAAAAGCTATTCTTTGAGGCTCTTTGCCATCAGAAGGTCTTACAATTTTACCTCCAGTGGGACCGTTAGGAGCAGCCAGTCTTTCCATCTGCATATTGGAAATAGCATTCTTAATTTGACCTGCTCCCAAATTAGTAAGGTTCGCTAAATCATAAGGCTTCCAACCAGTAGCTACTACAATAGAGCCCACATTTAAAACTACTTCTTTTTCCTTATCTTCCAAGTCAATAGCTTTATATTCACAGGCACTTACACATTTAGCACAAGAAGTACCTGTACATACTTCAGAATCAATTACATACTGCATGGGCATAGCCATGGTATGAGGTTTGTAAATGGCTTTAGTCTTACCCAAGCCAAAATCAAATTCACAATCTCTTTCTACAGGGCAAACTTCCACACACTTATTACAAGCAGTACAATTGTTGTTCACAAAGCGAGGTTTAATCTTAACTGTAACTTCGTAATTACCAGGTCCGCCACTAATTTTGCTTACCTCAGCCAAAGTAAAATACTTTACTTTAGGATTTTTCTTTACTCTCTGGAAGTTAATTTCCAGACCACAAGTGGGAGGACACAGTTTGGGAAAATATTTGTTTAGTTGTGCCACTCTACCACCTAAATAAGGTTGTTTCTCTACAATAAACACCTCATACCCTACTTCGGCTGCTTCTAAAGCTGCGGTAAGACCGCTAAAGCCGCCACCTAATACTAATATACTATTACTCATGCCAATCCTCCCTCAAATTTTCCAAAGGTCTTATCACTCAAATGGCCCAAGTCAAAACTTTTTCTAAGCTCTGACTTAGACCATTTGGCAAAAAATAGCAAAAAATAAAAAAAAGCTGGCCGTGGTCAAACCACAGCCAGCTTAAAGCATCCTTATGGATGCATTGGATCAGGAATGATCTGAATGTAAGGTCTCTTGAAGAACTTAATCTCACCAGTTTCAGGATTAAACTGAGAATTGGTGAAGCACTTCCATTCTTCGTCATTAAGATCCATAAAGTCAGCACGATAGTAGAAACCAGGATAACGAGTTTCCTTACGGAACTTAATGTGGAGTATGTGCAAACGTACAGTCCAGAGACGATGGTAGTTTTCCCAAGCTCTTAGGAGTTCGTGTAAGTCGCGAGCACAAAGCTTTTCAGAATCTTCTTCGAGCATATCCAAGAGTTCTTCACAGCGTTCTAACAACTTTTCAGAAGTTACATAATAAGTAGCAACACCACCACCATATTCGTCAGTAGCCTTAATCAAGCGGAACATGAAGTTACGAGGAGTGATATATTTGGGGTTGATGTCAGGAGCAGTAGTGATGTCTTTGTGCTCTAAGAAGTTATAGTAAGGCTTGTAAACGAGTTTAGCCAATTCTTCAGCACTTTCCTTCAAGGTAGGCACGAAATCTTTGTGATCTACAGCCCAGCGTACCAACTGCTTACCAGCGATACGACCTTCAGCGTGAGAACCAGAAGAGAATTTATGACCAGAAGCACCAACACCATCAGCACAGGTAAACAAACCGTTAACAGTGGTCATACGGTTGTAAACCTTGCCGTTGTCAGCCTTAATCTTGTACTCTTCAGGTACCCATTCTTCGTCTGGACCAGATACCCAGATACCGCAGCAACCAGAGTGAGAACCCAAGAGATAAGGTTCAGTAGGCATAATCTCAGAACCAACCTTTTCAGGCTCAATGTTCAAACAAGCCCACAAGTTGGCCTGACCAACACACATGTCTAAGAAGTCTTCCCAAGCTTCAGCTTCCAAGTGCTTCTGCTCTTTCTTATCCAAGGTCTTAAAGGTTTCCTGCAAAGCAGTAGCAGTGTCCATGAAGATAGGACCACGACCTTCTTTCATTTCCTTGAGCATCATGTGGTTACGCAAACAAGTAGGAATGATAGGACCGTGGGCATAACCTTTTTCTTCGTACTGTTTGAGCATGTCACGGTTGGTCTGACAGTAATCTTCACCAAAAGCGTTAGTAGCTTTGGCTTTGAAGAGCAAGAACCAGGCACCAACAGGACCGTAACCATCTTTAAAACGAGCAGGTACGAACCTGTTTTCCATCATGGTCATTTCAGCGCCAACCTGAGAACAAAGAGTATAGGTAGAACCAGCATTCCATACAGGATACCAGGCACGACCCATACCTTCACCAGTGGAGCGAGGACGGTAAACATTAACAGCACCACCGCAAGCTACCAACATGGCGTTAGTTTTAAAAATGTATACCTTATTTTCACGAACAGAGAAACCAACAGCACCAGCAATGCGGTTGGGCTGATTGGCATCCAAAAGAAGTTTTACCACAAAAATTCTTTCTAAGTAACCAGTACCCTTGCCATCTTCTTCTCTGTACTCGCCAAGAGCGTTCTTAGCAGCTTCAGCCACAATACACTTATAGGATTCACCGTTGATCATAATCTGCCAACGACCAGAACGAACAGGCTTGGCACCATTGCGAATAGCCAATCCTTTCTTTTTGGCAGTAGCACCATCAACGCGCTTACCATCTTCTAAGGTAACCCAAACAGGAAGACCCCATTCTTCAAAAAGATGAACAGAATCATCAACGTGACGACCAAGGTCAAAAATTAAGTCTTCACGAACGATTCCCATAAGGTCAGTACGAACCATGCGTACATAGTCATCAGGATCATTTTCACCAAGATAAGTATTAATAGCAGAAAGACCCTGAGCAACAGCACCAGATCTTTCCAAAGCAGCTTTATCTACCAAGAGAACTTTTACGCCATATTTGTCAGCCCATCTCTTGGCTTCAAAAGCAGCACCACAAGCACCCATACCACCACCGACGAGTAATACATCGGTTTTGATCTCTACGATTTCAGGCTCAGCCAAGGGTAAACCCAATGGTTTGGCCTTAGCAGGAATCTGAGGCATATTTATCCCTCCTTAAATTTTAATTTCTTAATTTAAAAGTTAACCTACAACTACTTTCTATACTTTGGATCAACCCAAGTCTCTACATAATCAGCATTAGCAACTTCAAACTTCTTACCTAATACTTCCTTAGGTTGTTTGAGTTCAGTTTCAGTAAAAAGAAGCTCATTATCTAAATCACCAGCTTCTGGCTTACCTTCATAAGGTTTAATGGAGCCTTCATCAGTAGTTCTGATGGGGAACTTAAAACGTTTGATGTTACCATTTCTAAACTGAATGGTCCACATAATGTCAGAAGCACTGCGCATAGGAATACTGGTTCCGCCCATAGGAGCGAAGTCAGCATAAGGACGGGCTTCAATAGCACCCTGAGGGCAAATCTTTACGCAGGAATAACATTCCCAGCAAGCATCAGGTTCTTGGTTGTAAGCCTTCATTTCCTCAGGATCTAAGATCATGAGATCATTGGGGCAGATGTACATGCAAGCAGTTTTTTCTCCACCCTTGCAGCCGTCACACTTGGCTGGATTAACAAAGGTTGGCATAACTCATCCTCCTCTAATATGGTTTTAATAATTAATACCCCTAGCCAAAAAGAACCAAGGCCTTTTACCTTGATTCTGCACGCTGATTATTACCAGCGCATCTTTCTCCTTGTCAAGGAGAAAGTGAAATTTATCCCAAACTCAAATTAAGAGGGCAAAGTATACACTTTACCCTCTTAATAGCAACAACTATTTCATAGGATCGCCGCTAGCGGCCTTTTGCATTTTGATCTCTACCTTTTCAGTCAAACCTTCATAGTATTCACGTAAGATTGCCAAGACTTCATCTCTTCCAAAGTGATCAGGAACGGGCTGACCTTCAGAAAGGGCCTTACGTAACTTGGTACCACTTAAGATTACCCTGTCTTCCTTAGAATGAGGACAGGTTCTAAGAGAAGCCATACCATCACACTTGTAGCAGTAGAAGGTCCAGTCAATCTTAAGAGGCTTACAGATCAAAGCCTTACCTGGCTCTTCAGGATAAGGAATGCGATCAAAAATCTCTTGAGCCTCAAAAAGACCATAAAAGTCACCAACACCAGCGTGGTCACGACCAATAATCATGCGAGAGATGCCATAGTTTTGACGAAAAGTAGCATGAAGCAATGCCTCTCTGGGACCGGCATAGCGCATATCCAAGGGATAGCCAGCCTGTACTACATTTTCCTTTACAAAATAGTGCTCAATAAGAGTATCAATACATTTAATACGAACTTCAGCAGGAATATCTCCAGGTTTTAACTTACCAATAAGGGAGTGAATAACTACACCATCACAAACTTCAATGGCAATCTTGGCCAAAAACTCGTGAGAACGGTGCATGGGGTTACGCAGCTGTAAAGCAGCAACCTCTTTCCACCCTCTCTTTTCCAACTCAGCCCTCATTTCAGCAGGACGCATATAAACGCCTTTAAACTTAGTGGGGAACTCGCCTTCACTGAGAACCTTTACAGGACCAGCAAGACAGACATCCTTTTCAGCCATTACCATCTGAACACCAGGATGATCTTCCAAGGCTACTTTCCAGAACTTATCATCAGCACTGTCTTCACCCTGCCCCTTATAAACCATTTCACATTCCCACTTCTTATCTGCCTCAGTCTTTTCCCACTTTTCTGTAACCTTAAGAGTAGCAACAATTTCATTATTATTCTCAGGATCTACCAAAGCAACTTCATCCCCTTCATTAATCTCAGCAGCATCTTCCTTAGTTACAGAAAAAGTTACAGGCACAGGCCAAAAAGTGCCATCAGCAAGCAAGAAGTTTTCACAAACACCCTTCCAATCAGCACGAGTCATAAAACCTTCCAAAGGACTGAAACCACCAGTACCAATCATGATAAGATCGCCCTTCTCACGACTGGTAACAGGAACCTTCTTCATGGACTCGGCTCTTTTTAACTCTTCAGCCCTAGCCTCTCCTTCCAACAAGCGGATTACTAACCCCTTACCGCCATGGGGTGGAACAAGATTAGACATTAGCTGTTTCCTCCTTCCTTGTTTTTTCCCAGCTTCCGCCAGATTGTGAATTTGTGCACACAACACTTACTCACTTCTAAAAAAAGTTGCAAGTCTTTTTTTTCACAATCACTACATCTTTAAAAAAGAGCAAAACCTATCTACACCCCCTAAATTCTGTTGTCAAGAATAAAAGTTCTTTTTTTCACAATATAAAGATTAAATAAATTAAATAGTTAAACAACAAAATACCTTTTTCTACTTCTTTGTCTCAAAAAATATTGTGATTTTTTTAACTAGGACCACAATTCAAATCACTCCTAACCCTAAGTTCACCTTAAGGCTAAAACTAAGATTAGTTTCCCAAGCCAAAGAAAATTCTTTTTTCCTCAATTTTACAATCAATTATCACCTATCCTCAAAAGTTAACCCAAACAGATAAACATAAACAAAATCTTCTCACTAAAAAACGCTCTTTCACTTTAATAAGGTTGCACTATCTTTTTTGCTTATGAAAGTGAAAGCAAAAACCCCCCCCAAAGTGAAATTTTTCACATTTTTTCTTGACAAAAAATACAAAGCTACTAATTCTATTCCAAACACCTAACTACCTGTTTTAATGAAATTAAAATAAATAATGAGGAGGTGCAGCAAATGTCTAGTTTGATCATTGAAAGGCCCTTACCTCATGGCGGCAGACTTGTGGAAAGGGTAGTTAGAGACAAGGAAGCTGCCAAAAAAATGATCAAAGGTTGTCCCACTTATGACATTAAGCCCACTCTTCATTATGAAACTGGCGTGCCAGTGCGCAATGTTTACCGCGAAATCATGTCCATTTGTTATGGATTTTTCAGTCCTGTAGAAGGTTCCATGAAACAGGCTGAAGTGGAGCGTATTTTAAAAGAACGCAGGCTCTTAAACGAATGGATTTTCCCCTATCCCCTGGTCTTTGATATTAGCAAAGAAGACTACAAAAAATTGGGAGTGGGGTCTGGAGACCGCTTGGTTTTAAATCTCAAAGGCAAACCCTTTGCCATTTTGGATATTGAAGAGGTCTGGGAAATAGACAATCCAGAAGAGCTAGCACACAAAACCTTTGGTACTCCTGAAGATAACCCCGAAGTAGTAAGAGAGCGCTTCAATAAAAAACATCCAGGCTGGGTCATTTACCGCAGCTTAAATCCCATTGTCCTGGCTGGAAAATATACCATTATCAATGAACCTAAAATGCGTCCTCCTTTTGACCGTTTCTGGTTTCCACCCAGAAAATGTAGAGAAGAGTTTGACAAAAGGGGCTGGCGTACAGTTATCAACCATCAGACCAGAAATGTCCCCCATGTAGGGCACGAGTTCTTAATGAAAAACGCTGCCTATACTGGCGATGTGGAACCCTGTCATGGCATCTTGGTCAATGCCATTATCGGAGTAAAGAGAAGAGGAGATTATCCTGACGAAGCCATTGTAGAAGGTCACGAAGCAGTCAACCTGGGCGGTTACATTAAACCAGAAAGGCATTTACCCACCATTTGTCTCTGGGATATGCGTTATGGTAACCCCTTAGAATCTCTCTTGCACGGAATTATTCGCCAGAACATGGGTTGTACTCATCATATGTTTGGTCGTGACCACGCTGCTGTAGGTGAATATTATGATAAGTGGTCCACCCAAATTTTATGGACCAAGGGAATCCCCAGTTTTGGTTTCCCCAAACCTCCCACTGATGTTCCTTATGGTTTAAGCATTAGACCTCAAAATATGAGGGAGTTCTCCTACTGCCCCACCTGTAAAGAAATGGCTTACAGTGAAACTTGTGGGCACAAGCGCGAAAAGTTGAGTGGAAGTTTCTTAAGAGGCATGGTGGCTGAAGGCGTACAACCTCCTGCTATTATTATGAGGCCAGAAGTATACAAAGCTATTGTAAAATGGTGGAAACACTTCAACTATCCCTTCTGTAATGAAAAATATGTAATTAACAAGGAAAAAGAATTAGAAGTAGATTTGGAGGACCTTTAAACCAAGCTAGGAGGAGGTTTAAAATGGCCTATTTTATGGTAGTACTTTTAGATGATAATCGCTTTGCCAAAATAAAAGGTACAGAATTGGAAGAAAAGGTACAATATATGTTTGGTGGAGAACTGCGTTGTTTAAATGTAGAAGTATCTGAAGAAATGAAAGACAAAATTCTTCAGGAATTTGATACTGCCCGCATTGACTCCAGGGGAGCAATTACAGATGTACCTGTTGCCTTTTTAAGGGAATTATTCAATCAAGTAGCTGAGAAGAAAAGCTTAGGCTCAGAGGTAATTGAAGCTGTTTTAGCTAAATCCAGCGAGATAAAAGAATTGGCAGCCAAGGAATCTGAATACCTGCCTGCTCCAGAAATATAAAAAATTTAAAAAGGAGAGGGCCTTTAAACCCTCTCCTTTTATTTTCCCTTTAACCACTCTTTTTATCTTCCTCAAAAAGATAATAGATACGCTCAGAATTCTTCTTGGCAGCATACATGGCCTGGTCTGCCTTTTCCAAAAGAGTGGCTAAGTCTTTTCCTTGCTCCGGGAAAAGGCTTATCCCCATGCTTACAGAAAGCTTTATCTCATCCTGTTGCCAGTAAATTGGTTCTTCTAGTTCCATGGCTATCTTGTTTATCACCACTTTTACATCTTCATCTTTTTTTAACCCTGGAGCCATAAGGACAAATTCATCCCCACCCAACCTGGCCACCAAATCACCCCTGCGGAGGGTTTTCTTTAATCTTTTAGCTAAGTTTTCCAGAACAAAATCTCCGGCCTGGTGGCCATAGACATCATTTATTAATTTAAAGTCATCTAAATCTAAATAAATTAAAGCCACCACTTCTTCCCTGTCTTCTGCCTGCTGTAAAATATTTTTCCCCTGGCGTAAAAAATAAAGCCTATTGGGAAGACCAGTCAAAGCATCATGAAAGGCCAGGTAAGTTAATTTTTCCTGCCTTAGTTTCTTGGCAGTAATATCTTTGGCCAAGATGCTAACAATCTTTTTCCCTGCCAGCTCAATAACATAGGCACTTACATCCACATAAAAGACCTTACCCTCTTTATTCTTGTAAGGCCTTTCTCCTAATAAGTTCTTTTCTTTCTTGAAAGTGGCTAAAATCGCATCCACTTCTTCCCTGGTATTATCCACCAAATCATATACAGTTAACCTCTGTATCTCTTCATCAGTATAACCAAAATAGTTTTTAAAGGCATTATTATACTTAATTATTTTCTTGGTCTCCAAATCGTAAAGAAATATGATATCTGTGCTTTGATTTACTATTGCAGAATAAAGCTTTAGATTCTCCATAAACCCTAAGGAATTGTCTTCTAACCTGCCAATCATTTTATTAATATTATTTATCAAAGGAATAAGTTCTTGTTCATAGCGAGAGACATTTAATCTTCTTTTTAAATCCTGAAGAGAATTTATAGTGGAAAGTTCGCTATTTATCTTATTAAGAAAATTAAAAACTATATTTTTAATTTTTGAACTAAGGAAAAATAAAAGCACACAATTTATACTTAAAATAACAACAAATAGCTTATATAATATTTCTTTGGCCTGAATAATGTCTTCATTTAAATCTTTTAAACTAAAAACCAGAGACTTATTACCCAAGATATCTTCTTTTAACCAATAAAAGTAAAAATATTTATCATTTAATTCAAGATATTTACCTTTATCCGTTAGCTTAGAAAAAAAGGATTTATTCTTTACCTCTTCTTTTGCCAGATAGCTAAATTCAACTCCTGTAATATTTATAAGTTGTTTTATCTTTTCTTCACTAAAACTGCGAAATAAAATAAGATGGTATTTATTCGTTTCTCCAACTAAAGGAACTACTACAACTTCTCCTCCTCCACATTCCCTGGCACAAAAACCTTTGGATACTTCCTTTTTCCTGGCTAGCAAAACTCTTCCATGCTTTTGTAAGTAGGAAAGCAACCTATTTTTTGAACTTAAGACAACACTTTTTACAACCTCGCCCTGTTCATTTAAAAAAGCCAAGCCGTGCATGTGTACACTTTTTAAGATATTGGTTACCTGGGTAGAAAACTTTTGTCCGGGTAAAGTTAGAAGAAAATGGGCCTGCTTGGAGTTAATTAAAAATTGGGCAAAGCAGGCTACCTGCTCCAGGTCTTGAGCCAAGCTGGCATTGACTCTGGCCTGTTTTGCCAGTACATTTTTTTCTTCTTCTTTTTTTAACTTTTGCTCTAAAAAAAAGGAAAAAATAAAGTAAAACAACAAATTAAAAATAAAAAAAGCAAGTAAAAAATTCAGTCCTATCTTTTTATTTAAGGATAGCAAAGAGTTATCCTCTCGTTGTTCTTTTTTTGCAAGTAACTTAAATAATTCTTAAAGGAAAGACAAGATGTTTCAAAAAGTTTTTTTAAAGCCCAAAGAAGAAAAAAGAATCCTCAAAGGCCACTTGTGGGTCTTCAGCAATGAAATAGATACTCAAAGACATTCTCTAAAAAGCTTTTCTCCAGGAGAAATTGTCCACATCTTTTCTTCTAAAAATGATTTTGTAGGCACAGGGTTTATAAATCCTCACAGTTTAATTTGTATAAGAATACTTAGTAGAAAAAAAATAAAAAATTTAGAAGAATTAAAAGAAATAATAAAAAGTAAAATTTATTTAGCCTTAGAACTTAGAGAAAATTTATTTTCTAAACCTTATTACAGATTGGTCTTTGGAGAAAGTGATTATTTGCCAGGACTTATTATAGATAGATTTGAGCAAACCTTTGTCTTACAAATAAATTCCTTTGGAATGGAAAAAATAACCTCGCTTATTTTAGATAACATTCTGGAAATTTTTCCTACTGCTTCTATCATTTTAAAAAATGATTCCAAAGCTAGAAAAATGGAAAATTTGCCTTTAGAAGTAAAGGTTATCGGTGCAAAACAAGAAACCCAAACTGTCCTGGAAAACGATTTAGAATTTTCCTTTCCTTTACTTAAAGGACAAAAAACCGGTTGGTTTTTTGACCAGAGGGAAAATAGGTTGCTAATAAAAACAATTTCCAGAGGCAAAAAAGTCCTGGATATATTTTCCTATGTAGGTTCTTTTAGTTTAAATGCACTTGCAGGTGGGGCCAGAGAAGTTGTTGCCCTGGATAGGTCCAGCGAAGCACTAGCCTATCTAAAATTAAATGCCCAAAGATATGGTTTTCAGGTAAAAGCCATAAAAGGAGAGGCCTTCAATAGTTTACAAAGGTTAGCAAGTGAAGGGGAAAAATTTGATTTGATTATTTTAGACCCTCCAGCCCTTATTCCCAGTAAACCTGCCTACAAACAGGGCGTAAAGGCTTACCTGCGTTATAATCAACTGGCTTTAAGCCTGCTCGCTAAAAAGGGCTTTTTTTATACTGCTTCTTGTTCCTATCATCTAAGCCTTGAAGAACTTCAGAAAATAGTTAAAGAAGCGGCATATAAAGTTCACAAAAAAGTAAAAATCCTTAAGTATTGTTTTCAAGGGCCAGATCATCCCCTTCACCCCTTTATGCCTGAGACCTTGTATTTAAAGGGACTATTTTGCTATGTGGAATAAAAGGAGTTTAAAATGAAAAACTGGGAAAAGGTAAAGGAATTGGTTTTGGAAGCTGGTGAGATTGTTAAAAGAAACTGGCTTAAGCCTCGCGAAATCAACTTTAAGGGAGAGATTGACTTAGTAACCAATACAGACCTGGAAGTGGAAAAATTTTTGACCTGGAATTTAAAACAACTTTTTCCTCAGGCCTCTTTTTTGGCAGAAGAAAGCGCTCTTCACCTTACCCTGGGAGAAGAAACTTTTATCCTGGACCCTTTAGACGGCACTACCAATTTTGCCCATGGTTTTCCCTTTGTGGCCATTTCCCTGGCTTATGCCTATCAAAAAGAGATTGTGGCTTCCTTTTTGTATCTGCCTATTTTAAACGAACTCTTTTTGGCTCAAAAAGGTGAAGGGGCTTTTTTAAATGAAAAGCCTATATCTGTCTCTAAAGAAAGGGATTTAAACAAAAGCCTTATTGCCACAGGCTTTCCCTATTCCATCAGGCAAGAAGTAGATGAAGTCCTAAGCTGGATGAAAAAAATACTTCTCCACACCCAGGGGCTAAGGAGGGCAGGAGCTGCTGCTATTGATTTAGCTTATGTAGCTTGTGGCAGGTTTGAAGGTTTTTATGAAGTGGGCTTAAAACCCTGGGATACTGCTGCAGGCTGGCTTTTGGTAGAAGAAGCAGGAGGCAAAGTTTCTACCTTTGCCAATAAACCCTATGAACTGGGGCATAGAGAAATTTTAGCCACTAATGGCCTCATTCACTCAGACTTAAGTAAGTTGCTTACTTCTTGATTTTTTTAATTGACAAAAAGCACAAGAAAATATAAAAGGCATACCTCTTTACGGGAAGTGGCGCAGCCTGGTAGCGCACCTGCCTTGGGAGCAGGGGGTCGCTGGTTCAAATCCAGTCTTCCCGACCAGACAGTAAGGCCCTTTTTTAAAGGGCCTTTTCTTTTTTTATCTCCTTTTTTATTTCCTTGATTTCCTCAAGAAGCTTTTCTTTACAAGTGGGGCATACTCCATGGGTAAATTTGGTATGGGTATGTTTGCTAAAATATTCTTCTACCCGTTCCCAATAACCCTTATCTGTTCTTATTTTTTTACAATAGGCACAAATGGGAATAACCTCTCTTAATTCAGCTACTTCTTCCCAGGCTTTTTGTAATTGTTCCTTTTGTTTTTTTAGTTTCTGATTCATTCTAACTAAAAATACCAAAAGAAGAACCACCCAAACCATGGCTACTATTAGCCATTCATCCAATTCCCAGGACTCATGTTTTTGAGAAAACCGTAGAAATCGCTCCAAAATATCATACTTAGAAGAAACCAGAAAAGTAATTATCCCGGTGAGAATAAATAAAAGAATCTCTTTGGCTAAAAATTTAAGCTTAAATATTCCACGCTGTTTAGCTGAAAACTTATCCTTTTCTGGCATATATTTTAATGTCCCTTTGCTTTTTCCCTGGGCAATAAGCAAAAACACCAACAAAAAACAAGTAGGATTTTTAAAGGGAGATAAACTCCATTTCTGGTACTTCTTGTTCCCAGGAAACTAAAGCCAGGGTACCATTAAAGGCAAGACTACCTGGATTTAGCAAATAGGTCTGCTTAACCTTCTTCCACAAAGGAGTATGGGTGTGACCAAAACAGATTAGATTGGTATCTGGAGGAAAAAGTGGGAGTAGATCTTCTGGGTTTCTACCCAGGTTGGACACTCCATAACCATGGATAATCCCTATTTTTTTATTCTGGTGGCAAACTACCTTTTTTTCTTCTAAGCTAAAAAAATCACAATTTCCCTTTATCCCCACAAAATTGGGAAAACTATTTAAGTAGTGATAAATTTCTTCTCCTGTATAATCCCCGCAGTGAATAAGCAAATCACAATCCTGCAGAAACTTTTCCACTATTTGCACAAAATCCGCAGAAACCTGATAGAGATGAGTATCTGAAATAACCCCTATTTTCATTTTTCTATTCCTGTTTTTTCCAGTCTATAGCGCAATTGTCTAAGATTTAACCCCAGCAAGCTAGCTGCTTCACTTTTACTTGCAGTGCGCTGTAAGGCAACCAACAAGATTTCTTTTTCCTTCTGGAGCAAATAGTCATCCAGGCTAATCTTACCTGCCAGCACCTCTTCCACTTCCATTTTCCTTTGATTCTCGTATTCATAAACAATTAAAGAACTGGCTTGAATAAATTCTGTGCTTTCAAGGGCCACTGCTCTTTCCACTATGTTTTCCAGTTCTCTAACATTACCAGGATAATTATAGCTTTTTATCTTTTCTAAGGCCTCAGGAGTAAAACCTTGAATATTCTTCTTCTGCTCCTTTACTGCTCGTTGCAGGAAATACTCAGCCAGCAAAACCACATCCTCTTCCCGTTCTCTTAAAGGAGGTAAGTTGATAATAACTCCACTTAACCTATAAAATAGGTCTTCTCGAAAATCTCCCTGGGCTACCATTTCCAGGATATTTTGATTGGTGGCAGCAATAAAACGAACATCCAGTTTTCGCTCCTCGCTACTTCCCAGGGGACGAAAGGTCTTTTCCTGTAAACATCTAAGGAGCTTTACCTGTACCCCAGGAGCTAACTCTCCCACTTCATCTAAAAAAACAGTCCCACCCTGGGCTTCTTCTAAAAGTCCCTTTCGGGCCCTATCTGCTCCAGTAAACGCCCCCTTTTTATAGCCAAAAAGCTCACTTTCAATAAGGGTATCTGGAAGCCCGCCGCAATTTATAGGCACAAAGGGTGCCTTTTGACGGGGACTGGCTTCATGAATGGCCCTGGCCACAATTTCTTTGCCTGTACCTGACTCTCCAGTAATTAAAATATTGATGTTGGTGGGGCTAACCCTTTCTATAAGCTTAAAAACCTCCTGCATCTTGGCACATTGGCCAATAATGCGGCCAAAGTAACCTTTGACTTTGTTTTTAAGTAAGATATTTTCTCTGCGTAATCTTTTTTCCTCTAAAATTCGCTCTATGGAAAAGAAAAGCTCGGTCAGGTCAAAGGGTTTGGGTAAATAGTCCACTGCCCCCAGTTTTATGGCTTCTACTGCACTCTGAGTTTCAGCAAAGGCCGTTATCATCAACACAGGTAGTTCTGGATAAACCTTTTTAATCTCTTTTAAGACCTCCAGGCCACTTTCCTGCCCAAGCTTCAGGTCTAATAAGACAATATCTATGGGATACTCGTTTAAGTGTTCCCAGGCTTCTTTACTATCAGCAGCCAGGTAAACCAGCCATTTCTTTTTTTTACAGGCTATTTCCAGCACTTCCCTTAAACTGGGGTCGTCATCTACCACCAGAATTCTGGCCATTTATTTATCCTCATAGACAAGTTTGCCTTCTAAAAAATGATACTTTACCTTGCCCCTTAAAGTCTGCCCCCAAAAAGGAGTATTTTTTCCTTTAGAATACATGGTCTTTTCACTTACTACCCATTTTTTACTTTCATCTACCAGGATAAAATCAGCCCTATCACCCGGTTTAAAGGAATTAAAATTCAAATTAAACAAAGTTGCAGGTGTTTCTGCCCAAAGCCTTATAAGGTCTTGCTCTTGAAGTTGCCCCTGTCTTTTTAGTTCCAGACTCAAAGCCAGGGCTGTGTCCAGACCAGAAATACCATTGGGAGCCTGAGCCAGAGGCACTTCCTTTTCAAAGTCAGCATGAGGCGCATGATCAGTAACCAGAATATCAATAACTCCTGTTCTTAACGCAGCCAATAAGGCCTGCCTATCTTCTTCTGTGCGTAAAGGAGGATTGACCTTGGCCAGGGTATTGTAATCTGCCAAAATCTCTTCAGTAAGGAGCAAATAGTGTGGACAGGTCTCAGCACTTACGGGAATACCTTTTTCCTTGGCCCAGGCAATTAACTCGACAGATTCCTTACAACTGATGTGCGCTAAGTGCAGAGGAATATCCAGATAAGCAGCCAAAAGAATGTCCCTGGCCACCTGCAAACTCTCAGCTACCGTAGGAATACCCTTTAGTCCCAGGTAAGAAGACATTTTTCCTTCATTTATAACGCCAGCTTCACTTAAATCAGGGTCCTCACAGTGATCAATTACCAGAAGCCCAAGGTCATGGGCATATTCCACACAGCGCCTAAAAAGTTCATTGTTTTTTACAGGCAAACCATCATTGGAAAAGGCTTTACACCCTGCTTGAGCCAGTTCCCCTAAGGGAGCCATTTCCTCTCCCTGTAAGCCCCTGGTAAGCGCACCCACCGGATGCAAAGACGGCCCTGAGGGATAAAGTTCTCTGGCCCGAGTGAGCATAAACTCGGTCACACTGGCCTTATCATTTACGGGATTGGTATTGGCCATAGCCAAAACCTGGCCAAAGCCACCAGCTAAAGCTGCCTTTAACCCGCTTTCAATATCTTCCTTATATTCAAAACCAGGCTCTCTTAAATGCACATGGGCATCAATAAAACTGGGAAAAAGGGTACATCCCTGCCCATCAAAAACCGGTACTCCTTCTATGCTTAAATCCTTAAAGGAAAGCTCTGCAATCTTACCCTCTTTTATACCTAAAAATACCCTTTGGCCCAAAAATTTAATATTGTTAATTACTAAATCAAAATTCATAACCTTTCTCTCCTTAGGCGCCCACTAAATAAAGATACAACAAGGCCATTCTTACTGCCACCCCAGAGTGCACTTGCTCTAAAATGAGGCTTTTCTGGCTATCGGCAAGCTCAGAATTTATTTCCACCCCTCTGTTCATAGGACCAGGATGCATGACCTTTGCTCCAGGTCTGGCTAGTTTTAAATGCTTCAGGCCTAAACCATAACGCCAGCTATATTCCCTTAAATCTGGCAACAGCCCCTTTTCCTGACGCTCCAGTTGTAAACGCAAACAAATAATAAGATCTACTCCTTTTACAGCCTCCTCTAAAGAAGAGTACACCTTTACCGGCCAGGTATCCACCCTGGGAGGCAAAAGGGTCCTGGGAGCACAAAGCCTAACCCTGGCACCCAGCTTGGTAAAAAGTTTTACATCCGATCTGGCTACCCTACTATGGGCAATATCTCCCACAATCAAAATCTCTCTTCCTGCCAACTCCCCCCATTCTTCTTTTAGGGTAAAACCGTCCAAAAGAGCCTGAGTGGGATGGGCGTGCCAACCATCTCCAGCATTAATCACAGAACAATTAAGCTTGCTGGCAATAAATGCAGCTGCGCCACTAAACTGGTGCCTAATCACTATACAATCTGGCCGCATGGCCTGCAAAGTCAAAACCGTGTCCTTTAAGCTTTCTCCTTTTAACAGGCTACTTCCACTCTTACTTAAAGAAAAGGTATCTGCAGATAACCTTTTTCCAGCTATATCAAAAGAAACCCTGGTCCTGGTGGAAGGCTCAGCAAAAAACAACACCACAGATTTACCCTTTAAGGTGGGAACCTTTTTTACCGGCCTGTTATTTATTTCTTTAAAATTCCTGGCCAGTTCAAATATATGCTCAATCTCTTCTTTTTCCAGTTGATCCACATCCAGCAAATGCTTATGTCTCCAGTGCATAAAAACTTGACTCCTTTGGGTTAAAAGTTAAAAGTCGAGCTTTGCTTAAATCTTTTAGGAAATAACTTAATTTATCTCAAATGAAAAGAACAAATTCCCATCCAGCCAAACCAGGCCTGAAGGTCATTAGTCTGGGCTGCCCTAAAAACCTGGTGGACACTGAAAAAATCCTGGGTATCCTGGTCACACATTTTATCCTGGTGGAAGATTTAAACCAGGCTCAACTGGTCCTTATCAATACCTGCTCTTTTATCCAGCCAGCCATTGAAGAATCTCTGGAAAATATTTGCGAGGTAATTGCCAGCACTAGACATCTGTCTCCAAAACCCAAAATAGTGCTTACTGGTTGTCTGGTTAATCGCTATTTTCAGGAAATAAAACAGGAATTTCCTGAAGTAGATTTAATCCTTCCCATTGCAGAACAAAAAAATATTTATCATCATTTAAAAACTTTTTTCCCCGAGCTTAGAACCAGTCAGCAAAGATTAATCACAACTCCTGCTTATGCCTATCTCAAAATAAGTGAAGGCTGTAATAATAGATGTTCTTTTTGCACTATACCCAGGATTAGAGGAAAACTTAAATCTGTTCCTCAAGAATTAGTACTTCAAGAAGCAAAAGAATTAGAAAAAGCAAAAATAAAAGAAGTGGTGATTGTTGCCCAGGATAGTACGTCCTATGGAAAGGATCTGGGCTATAAAGATGGACTTATTACTCTTTTACACAAATTAAGTGAGTTTGATTTTCAATGGATACGCTTGCTCTACCTATATCCTTCAGGAATAGATAAAAATTTACTGCAAATCATAAAAAACAATCCCAAAATCTTACCCTATTTTGACTTACCCTTACAGCATTCTCATCCGGATATTCTCCAGCAAATGGGAAGACCTTTTAAAAAAGACCCTCAGCTAATTATTGACCAAATTAGAGAGATTTTGCCTCAAGCCAGTCTTAGAACTACTTTTATCGTGGGATTCCCAGGAGAAACCAGCAAACACTTTGAACATCTGGTCCATTTTGTAGAAAAAAATAGGTTTAATCACCTGGGTGTATTTACCTTTTTTAAAGAAGAGGGCACACGGGCAGCTAAATTAGAAAGGCAAGTAAGTGCTCAGGAAAAAATAAAAAGAAAGCAAATTATAATGCAATTACAAAGTAAAATCAGTGCTCAAATCCTAAAACAATGGGAAGGTAAAAGTTTAGAGGTTATTATTGATAGGAAAAATCCGGAATGGCCTACCCTTTTTGAAGGTAGAGCCTGGTTTCAGGCTCCAGAAATAGATGGTCTTACTTACGTAAGTGGAGAAAATATAAAAGTGGGAGAATTTTACCAGGCTCAAATAGAGGAAACTAAAGTCTATGATTTGGTGGGATTGGTTTAATTCTTTTAATTGTCTAAGCAAATTAAAAATATTTATTTATTTAAATTAGTAGTTGTCTTTTAGGTCTGTCTTTGCTAGAAGGCCTGGAATATATCGTTTGTGTAGGGGGTTTTTTTATGATGAGTTCCAATGACATGGTCAACAAAAATCAAGACATGGAGGTGAATTTTGAAGCAGAGCTAGAAAAGTATCTCAACTTTGACTTTGATGAATTCCAGGAAGGAAGTATCATCAGTGGCAAAGTGGTCAAAATCACTCCTGAATTTGTCCTGGTGGATGTCAATTACAAGTCAGAAGGACAAATTCCTGTTGCCGAATTTATGGATGTAGACGGCAACTTAACCGTAAAGGAAGGAGATGAGGTTGAGGTCTTATTAATCCGCAAAAATGATGTGGAAGGAAGCATTTATCTTTCTTACGAAAGGGCACGCAAAGCCCATGTATTAGACAGCCTGGAACAAGCCTTTGAAAAAGGAGAAAGTGTTCGGGGCAAAATCATCAAACGCATCAAGGGCGGATATCAAGTTGATTTGGGTGGTTTAATTGCTTTCTTACCCGGCTCTCATGTGGATTTAAGACCTGTTCCTGATATGAATGCTCTGGTTGGCCAAAGCTTTGATTTCAAAATCGTAAAAATCAACCGTCGCAGAAGCAATGTCATTGTTTCCAGACGGATTCTTTTAGAAGAAGAAAGAAACCAAGCAAAAGAAAAGCTTTTAAACACCTTGTCTGAAGGCGATCTCGTCAAGGGTAAGGTGAAAAATATAACCGACTATGGCGTATTTATTGACTTAGGTGGTCTGGATGGGCTCTTGCACATCACAGACATGTCCTGGAAAAGATTGAAACATCCTAAGGAAATGGTCTCCTTGGGAGATGAACTGGAATTAAAGATTTTAAGTTTTGATAAGGAAGAACAAAAGGTTTCTCTGGGTTTAAAACAGCTTACTCCCAACCCCTGGGAAAATATTGAAGAAAAATATCCTCTGGGCACCAAACTAAAGGGTGTGGTAACCAGTCTTACCGAGTATGGAGCCTTTGTGGAACTGGAAGATGGTGTGGAAGGCTTGGTCCATGTCACTGAAATGTCCTGGACCAGAAAGCTCAAACATCCTTCCCAGATGGTCAAAGAAGGCGATGAAGTGGAAGTGGTGGTTTTGGACCTGGACAAAGAGAAAAAACGCCTTTCTCTGGGTATGAAACAGGTCTATCCCAACCCTTGGGATATTGTGGCTGAAAAGTATCCAGAAGGCACTATCCTGGAAGCTCCCATTAAAAACATCACTGAATTTGGCCTTTTTATTGGTATAGAAGAGGGAATTGATGGTTTAATTCATGTTTCTGACCTTTCCTGGACCAAGAAAATCCGTCATCCTGGTGATCTCTACAAGGTTGGCGATGTGGTTAGGGCCAAAGTGCTTACTGTAGATAAGGAAAACCAAAAGTTCACCCTGGGAATTAAACAACTTACAGAAGACCCCTGGTTAAAAGTGCCTGAAAAATATCCCTCTGGCACCACTATTACTGGCACAGTGACCAATGTAACAGAATTTGGCCTTTTTGTAGAAGTGGAAGAAGGCATTGAAGGATTGGTACATGTTTCTGAACTAAGTACCAAAAAAGTCAAAGATCCCAGAGAAATCTACAAAGAAGGACAACAGGTTACAGCCAAGGTCTTAAATGCCAGTGCTGAAGAGCGCAGATTGGGACTGTCCATCAAACAATGGATGGAAGAAGAAGAGAAAAAAAGAGCTGAAGAACTAAAAAAGAAAAACCAGAACGCTGGTGGAAGCAACTTAGGGGAGATTTTAAGACAAAAACTAGAAGAGAATGAACAAAAGTCTTAAATTCAGTCAAAAACATCCCTTTCTCTTTGGTATTTTCCTGATTTTTATGGCCATGGTTCTAATAATTGGAGCCATGGCCTTTTTTACCTTTTCCTTTAATAAAAACAAATTAGCCTTTAACAAAGAAAAAATAGGCGTTGTTTACATAGAAGGCATTATTGCCAATCCCTTACCCATCCTGGATTGGATAAAAAAATTAAGCAAGGACTCAGAAATAAAGGGGATTTTAGTGAGAATAAATTCCCCTGGTGGCGTAGTAGGACCTTCTCAAGAAATCTATGAAGCCTTAAAGGAAGTATCCAAAAGCAAGATTATTGTAGCTTCTATGGGAGCAGTAGCTGCCTCTGGTGGTTATTATGTGTCTTTAGGAGCACACAAGATAGTAGCCAACCCTGGGACCCTTACTGGCAGCATTGGAGTAAAGGCCCAGCTTACTAATTTTCAAAAATTAATGGAAAAAATAGGCATAGAAGAAGAAACCATTACCAGTGGAAAATTAAAAAATGCAGGTACTCCCTTCAGGAAACTAAGTCCTGAAGAAAAAATATACTTTCAAGAACTGGTAAATGACCTTTACGAGCAATTTATCGGTGCAGTAGTAGAGAGTAGAAAATTGAGTAAAGAAGAAGTGCTAAAAATTGCTGATGGTAGAGCCCTTACTGGCAAACAGGCCCTGGCTCTGGGCTTAATCGACGAACTGGGAAATTTTAATCAAGCTCTGGAAATTTTAAAGGAAATGGCCGGGATAAAAAAAGAAGTAATTTTAGTAGAAGGACCACCTAAAGAAAAGAACTTTCTCTCTTCTGTTTTGGGTTCTTTAAATCTGAAATTAGACTCAGCCATCTTTGCTCCTACCTGGATTTTAAGCTATGAATAAAGAATTTTCCCAGAGATTATCCTCAACAGAAGCTTTAGAGCTTGTACAAAAAGATATCCACTACCTAGGCCAACTGGCCTATGCTAAAAGAAAAGCCCTACACCAAAACAGGGCTTACTACATTTACAATCAACACCTAAATTACACCAATATCTGCAAAAACAAGTGTAAATTTTGTGCTTATTACAAAGATAAAACAGATAAAAACTCTTATACTTTTAGTTTAGAAGATATAAAAAAAGAAATAAATAAAAGAATAAGGGAACCAATTAGAGAAATTCATATCGTAGGGGGATTAAATCCTGACTTACCTCTTAGTTATTATGAAGAAATGCTTTCTACCATAAAGGCACTTCGTCCAGAAGCTGTAATAAAGGCTTTTACTGCTGTGGAAATACATTTTTTAGCTGAAAAACATCAGCTAAGTGAAGAAGAAGTTCTATTGAGACTAAAAAAGGCAGGCCTATCTATCTTGCCTGGTGGCGGAGCAGAAGTTTTTGCCGAAAAATTAAGAAAAAAGTTGTGCCCAGAAAAAATCTCTGGCCAAAAATGGCTGGAGATACACGCCAAAGCTCATAAACTGGGAATTTATACCAATTGCACCCTGCTTTTTGGACACATAGAAAGCTGGGAAGATAGGATTAAACACTTAGAAGCCTTACGCGACTTGCAAGACCAGACCCGAGGGTTTCTTTGCTTTATCCCTCTAGCTTATCAACCAGCTCACAATGAACTCAAGGCCCCAGGTCCAGATGGTATAGATTTTTTAAAAATGATTGCCCTATCTCGCCTGTTTTTGGATAATATTCCCCATATAAAAACATACTGGGCCTTTGCTGGCCTAAAACTCTCTCAAGTTGCCCTTTATTTTGGAGCAGATGATTTTGATGGAACCATTGTAGAAGAAAAGATTGGCCATGCTGCAGGCGCAGACACTCCTAAAGGTCTTACTGTAGAAGAATTAAAAACTTATATCAGACAGGCTGGATTTGAACCTGTAAATAGAAATTCTTTTTTTGAAGAAGTTAAAAATTAACCTTTTTTTACTTTAAACTTTTGTTTACAATTAACACATATCACTTCCTGGTCTTTATTTTTTATCTTTTGTTCATATCCACAAAAGGGACATTTAGTTACTTTTGTTAATTTTTTAAATACATTTATTACTGCTTGAAAAATAACACTCATCTTCACTCTCCTGGATAAAAACTTTTTTCATAAAAAAATATATTGACCCATAACTACTGTAAAAATTTTAAAGTTATTTAACTACCTATATCAGTTATTTTTTTAATTCTTACCTTCCTTTAACCTCAATTTCTTAAGTAATCAATCCAAAAACTATCTTGTTTTTATCCTCTCTTCTTCCTAAAACCTGTCCATATCTTGTTGACTTCTAACCCTATTTTGAGCTAAAAGGTTTTAATATCTTTTAGTGAGGAGGCCTAAAAATGCAAACCATTATAGAACTCTTGACCAATATGACCCACAGCACCACTGAAGGCAAATTTGGAGTAGCAGCAATCTTTATTTATTTTATCATTATCGTGGCTGTAGCTTGCTATAGGATAAAAGAAAATCTAAAGCACGAGCATCACTAATTGACAAAATCAATTTTTATCTCTCTATAGGGCCCTGTTTTTACCAGCTCAGGGCCTATTCCTATTTTTTTCCACTCTGTTTTTGCTTCTCCTTTGTACCCCCAAAAAAAACTCTCCAGCCTGGATGGTAAATAGATGGCCTGGACCGTCCTGGAACTCCAGAATAAATACTCCTGCACATACATTCTAAAGGCCAGGGATTTTACCAGCAATCCCAAACTGGGGTGCCAGGGGCCTGCAAGAATATTTTCTAACAGTTCCTTTTCTGGAGTAAGGCCCACTCTAAGAATGGTAATTCCCTGTTCCCAAAATTTTTTTACAGCCACAGCCAAAGCCAAAAGGGTTTTCTCAAGCTCCCAAGGCACAAATTTTCCCTGCCAATAGTACCTGGCTAGTAAAGTATCTTTTAAGACCAAGCAGGGATATAGCCTAATGGTTTTAGGTCTTAGTTTTAGAGTCCAATCCAAATCTTCCCAAAAAATTGCTAAACTCTGTTTAAACATACCTGGCAAAAGCTGAAAACCATAATCTAAATTCTTTTCTTGCAACAAACTCAAAGCGCTTAAAATGTCTTTTAAACTATAAGACCTTTTATTGGCCTGTAACACCTCAGGGTTAAAACTTTGAATCCCCAGCTCCACCAAATCAACTTCTGCACCTGCCAGTAACTCTGCCACCTCATAGTTAACAAAATCTGGCCTGGTGGAAAGAGAAACAAAATCCACCCACCCCTCTTTCTTGAGTTTTCTTGCCTCACTCAAAATATAGGTTTGGAGTTCTAAACTAAGTCCGGTAAAAGTCCCTCCAAAAAAACCCAAACCAAAAACCTTCTTTTTTTGTTGCGCCTGCTTTTTTAGTTGCCTTAACTCTTTATTCACTAACAATTTTATATCATTGACTTTTTCTCTGCCTGTGCTAAGTTTTTGGTTACAAAACACACACCTCACCTTGCAGCCAGCAAAGGGAATAAACACTGGCCACAAGGATTTTTTTTTCTTGTTTAATTCTGGGCAGGGTAAAAGAAGAGAAGTTTTTTTCACTTTTAACTTGCCAAAAAAATAAAATTCAATTACCTCTACAGGTTAAAGTGATTTCTTTATAGTAAGAAGATTTAAGGAGATAGGCAAATGGAAAAATGTATCTTCTGTGAAATAGTAGCTGAAAATATCCCTTGCACCAAAATTTATGAAAGTGAAAACATCTTGGCTTTTTTAGACATAGCTCCAGTAAATCCTGGGCATACTCTGGTCATACCCAAACAGCACTATCCAACCCTCTTGGATTTGCCTCCAGCTTTGGGACAAGAACTTTTAGAAGCTCTGCAAAAGGTAGCTAAAGCTATAAAAGAAGGGCTACAGGCAGATGGAATCAACCTGGGAATGAACAATTACCGGGCAGCAGGTCAATTGGTTTTTCATGCCCACTTCCATCTTATCCCTCGTTATGAAAAGGACGGTCTAACTCTCTGGCCTCAGCAAAAATATGAAAGCGAAACCAAAATGCAAGAAATAGCTCAACAAATAATAAATAAGCTTTAAAAGGAGTTACACTATGGCCAACACCCTTACCAAAGCAGATATTGTAGAAAAAATTTACCAGTACAGCAAAAAGAACCGTACTGAATTAAAGGAAATCCTGGAGCATCTCCTTTTCTTGATTAAAAAAGGTTTAAAAGAAGAAGGAAGTGTACTTGTTAGCGGATTTGGCAAGTTTGAAGCCTATCAGAAAAATCCCCGTAAAGGGAGAAACCCTCAAACCAACGAAACCATTATTTTACCAGGGCGCAAGGTAGTTGTTTTTAGAATTTCCAAAAAATTTAGATCCGAACTTAATCCATAAAAATAAAACTACCTTTAAAAATAGTACTCAATTTGCTCCTGTTAGTTTCAGCTTGAAGCAAATTATAATAGGGTCCAACTTGCACTCTCCAAAGAGTTGAGTCTTCATAAAAAATTTGCACAATTCTAGAGTTATATCCTAAGACACTAAGTCGTTGTTGCAGTGTTAAGGCATTTTCCTTTATGGAAAAGGAACCTACTTGAATATAAAAAGTGCCTTTTATTTTACTTTTAGGTAAGCTATGCAAGCTCTCAATTCTAACCCTGGCAGTACCGGTTTCCACCATTCCCAAGGCTCTAGCCGCCTGATAGGATAAATCAATAATGCGCCCGGCCACAAAAGGCCCTCTGTCATTAATTTTAACAATTACCTGTTTTCCATTGTCTAAATTAGTAACACGCACTTTGGTGTGAAAAGGTAAAACCTTGTGCGCTGCAGTATAGGCATACATATTATAAATTTCCCCACTAGCTGTCCTGCGACCGTGAAATTTAGGTCCATACCAGGAAGCAATGCCCTCTTCTACATAATTGTTGGCACTGGGCAAAGGAGTATAGGTTTTTCCGTAGACTTGATAGGGCTTAGAAGGACTCTTGGGTAAAGGTGCATAGACCTTTTTTGAGGTACAACTAAAAATTCCCACGCATAGTAACAAACCAAGACCTAAAAAATAATAACGCACTCTACTTATCCTCCAATACCTACCATTGCTGAATCACAAACCTTATTTTTATTTTTTTCCAGCAAATGGGCACCTACAGGTTTGTGTTTGATGGCCAGAGATATCACCTTTTCCAGGTGTTTTAAGCTAAGTTTGGGGTTTCTGACCAGAGCCAGCAATTTATATTCCCGATCTGAAAATAAACAGGGTCTTAACCTGCCTTGAGAAGTAATGCGCAAGCGATTGCATCGATCACAAAAATGATCACTTAAAGGGGAAATCACCCCAATTCTTCCTTTTCCTCCGCTTATTTGAAAAACTCTTGCTGGACCTGCAGTTTGCTCCTGACTATCCAGAGGTAAAACCTCTACCTCCTGGGTTAATTGTCTTAAAATGTCTTGAGCAGACCAGAAATACTCTTTTTTCCATCTGGTCTTCTGTCCAATGGGCATAAATTCTATAAACCTAACATCTACTGGATACTTATAAGCAAAATTAGCAAAATCCACAAGCTCTTTATCATTTAAACCTTTTAAAGCTACAGCATTTATTTTAATTTTTAAGCCAGCTTCAAGTCCCCAGAAAATAGTTTGTAAAACCTGGTTTAAATAGCTAGAACCTGTAATTTGTAAAAATTTATCTTTATCAAAGGTATCCAGAGAAACATTTAATCCCTTAAATCCTAATTCTTTTAATTTTAAGAGCTCTTTTTTACTTTTAATTAAAGTACCATTAGTGGTTAAACGAAAATCAAAATTGTTAAATTCCTTCCCTAGCTTTTCTAAAAAATCCCAAAAATTGCGTCTTAAAAAGGGCTCTCCTCCAGTAAGGCGTACCTTTTTTATCCCTATGGACTCAGCAACCAGTAAAAACTTTTCCATATCTTCATATCTTAAAATTTCTTTATGCTTTACCAGAGGGTCTCTTACTCCCTGACAATAAAAACAACGAAGATTACACTTATCCGTAATGCTCAAACGAAGATAACTAACACTTCTACCGTGTTTATCCATCAGCATATTCAACACCTCTAGGCTAAGATCCACTCCCTTTCTGCAAAGAGAAAGTCAGGATAAGGCCAGTTTATATCTTTTCCCTGTAAGTAGGCAAGCAAACTAAACCTTGCCTGTTCTCGCTCTTCTAACCACAAAGGACCATAACTAAATCTATAGTTTACACCCAGCTCATCAAAATAGCTACTTCCAAGGCCTAAATGGGGCATTGGCTCTACTTTCTCCTGACTTAGCAGGTAAAAGAGTTTGGGAGTAAAATCACTATGACACTTTTGTTGAAAAAGACATTTTTTATTTTCTATACAAGGAGCACAGGAATGAAAACTCTGAACCACCTTATGCCCCTGGCCATAAGGACCTGTTTCAAAAACCCAGGCTGAAGAAAGGAAAAAAGACCAGGTTTGTACTCCTAAATGGCAACAAAGGTGTAAAAGCCCTGTATCTGGGCTTATGACCAACTCTAGACCGGGCAACAAGTCCAGTAAGTCCAATAAAGAAGTCTTACCGGTAAGATCTATTAAAAACTCCTTTTCCCTGGGACTTAAATACTTTTTTAACTCTCTGGCCAGAGGTTGCTCTGCCCGGGTGCCCAAAAGATAAAATTTTTGTTTTTTTTGCTTTAATAAAACTTCAATTAACTGAGCTAAAGAATAAGGGCTTAAGGACCTGCGCTGATTTCTTCCTGCCAGGACAATTCCCACTCCTTCCCCTTTATTTTGCGTAATGAGGGGATTTACCTCTTCTGGAGGACAAATCTCTCCCTTTTCCTTTAAATAGGACCAAAAGTCTATGAGGTTAAGGGGGGCTAATTTGCGTTTTTTTATCCATTCAAAGGCCTTCCTGGTCCAAGAAGATTTAAGTTCTTGCCGGTTCAAGTGGGTATAACCCTTAACTATTTCTCCCGGAAAAAGCTGGGCACAGACATAATTTAAAGGAGAAAAATTTAAATTGTAGACTGCAGCAAAATCTATTCTCTTTAATTCTTGAAAAACTCTTAGATTAAGAGCAAAAAGTTCAGCCAAATTACTCTGTCCATGGGCTTTTGCTGCCAGCACATAAGCAAAGGGATAAATTTGTCTGGCAAAAGCTTGCAGACTGGTATCCACCAGTAAGTAGACCTGCCCTTCTCTGGCCAAGGACAAAATAAGGCGTTTACTTTGCAGTAAATCTCCTAGCCTCGCAAACTGGATAACCAAAAAATTTGCAGCCATTTGGAAAATGATTTAAACACACCCCTATAAGTTTAGCAAGTAAATTTACAGCAAGGAATTTTCTCTATGCTATTTCCCCTTTGCCTGGATTTAAGCCAAAAAAAGTGCCTTCTGGTGGGAATAGGAGAAGTAGGGCAAAGAAAGCTTTCTACTCTTCTAAAATTTAAACCTCTACAGGTAAAAATCATAGACCCCATGCGTCCTTTACCCAAAAAGTTTAGCCACCTGGACAACATCCAGTTCTATGCCCGGCCCTTTAGTCCAGAAGATTTAGAGGGCATGCACCTGGTATTTGCCTGTACTGACAACAAAGAGTTAAATCAAAAAATCGCTTCCCTGGCTAAGTCTAAAAACATCTTGGTCAATTCAGCCACCAATCCTCAGGATGGAGATTTTTCCCTGCCAGCTCTCTGGCAACAGGATTCCCTGCTATTAGCCATTTCTACCCAAGGACAGAGTCCAGCTTTAGCCAGGCTCATCAAAGAGGAACTGGACAAGTGCCTGGGGAGAGAATATGCTCTTTTAGCTGGCCTCATGGGAAAACTTAGGCCTTTGATTTTAAACCATATACCAGAAAACAAAAGGGCCAATTGTTTTAGAAAGCTGGCTAAAACTTTGCTTCTCCCTTTAAAAGAGCAAAACTGGGAACAGGTAAAAAGAACTATCCTTAAAGAGCTACCGCAAATAGAAGATGTAGTGGGAGATATTATTGATGAACTTAAACTTTAGCATATTTATCATTCTTATTTATTTATTATCCACTTTACTGGGATTTGCCAGTTATCTCAAAAATAATACATCCTTACAAAAAGTAA
Source organism: Desulfonauticus sp. 38_4375 (assembly GCA_001507915.1). Classification (GTDB taxonomy): domain Bacteria; phylum Desulfobacterota; class Desulfovibrionia; order Desulfovibrionales; family Desulfonatronovibrionaceae; genus Desulfonauticus. The sequence goes on from LGER01000001.1 coordinate 60,756, forward strand.
GTAAAATATTCTTAGGGCTTGGATTTTTCTTGCATACTGCAGAGCTTAGCTGGAGATATTTACTTCATTTCCCGCAAAGTCTAAATATTGTTCCCTTTTACTTTAGTTTGCTGGCCTGGATAATTATATTTTTGCTTTTACTTATTTTTCTAAGGTTAAAGATAAATTTTCTTCTTTTTTTAGCTAGTCCTTTGGCCCTTCTTTTTTATATGTCTCATTTGCTGTTGAGCTTTAAACTTAAAGGAGTACTCCCAGCAAAAGGAGTAGCCCTCTGGTTTGGCTTACATATTGTTTCTTTGTTTTTAAGCTTTGCCTTTTTGGCCCTGGCCTTTGGAAGTGGACTTATCTATCTTTATCTGGAAAAAAAAATAAAGACCAAAAGCAAATTGCCTTCCTTTTCCAAGGACTTACCTTCACTTACCACCTTTGACCGTTTAAATCATCTGGCTGTGGTCTGCGGTTTTCCGCTCTTTAGCCTGGGGGTATTTACTGGATTTATCTGGGCAATTTTTAGCTGGAAAAGTTTTTTTACCTGGGATCCCAAGGAAATTGTGGCCCTTTTCATCTGGATTTTATATGCCTATCTTTTCCATCAACGTCTGGCCCTGGGGTGGAAAGGGAAAAAACCCGCAAAAATGGCCATTTTTCTCTTTATTTTATCCTTAATCTCCCTTATGGGAATAAACCTTCTTATGCCAACACATCATAGTTTTAGGCCCTAACCATGAAAAGTAGTATAATTCTTCTAGGACTAAACCATAAAACCGCCCCTGTAGAAGTAAGGGAAAAATATGCCCTTAGTCAGTACAATTACAGGGAAAACAATCTGCTCAAGGGAAGCGGTTGTCTCAAAGAATATTTGATTCTCTCTACCTGCAATCGGGTAGAAATATTAGCTATAGGTAATCCCAAAGAAAAAGTAGTCCAGGAAATCCTAACCTTTTGGACTAGTTATTGTTCTGGCAATAAAGAAGAGCTATACAAACACCTTTATATTTACCAGGACCTGGAAGCCATCAAACATCTTTTCACTGTGGCTTCTAGCCTGGACTCCCTGGTAGTGGGAGAGCCTCAAATTTTAGGCCAGCTTAAAGACGCCTACCGAGAAGCTGTTCAGGAAAACACTACCAAAGTTATTTTAAACCGCTTATTACACAAGGCCTTTTCTGTAGCCAAAAGGGTGCGCACAGAAACAGAAGTATCTTCTAGTGCTGTATCCATCAGCTATGCGGCAGTAAAACTGGCTAAAAAAATTTTTGGAGACTTAAATAATTCCACAGTCATGCTCATTGGCGCAGGAGAAATGGCTGAACTGGCTGCTCTACACTTATTAAATCAGGGAGTAAAAAATATTTTAATAGCCAATAGAACCCTAAGCAAGGGAGAAGAACTGGCTCAAAAATTTAAGGGAAAAGCCATCCCCTTTGCTCAGCTTTTAGACTACCTTTCCCAGACTGATATAGTGATAAGCTCCACTGGAGCCCCCCATACTATCCTTCAGGCCAGAGATTTAAAACCCATATTAAAAAAACGTAAATACAGCCCCATGTTTTTTATTGATATTGCTGTACCTAGAGACATAGACCCGGATATCAATTTATTTGATAATGTATTTCTCTATGACATAGATGATTTAAAAGAAGTAGTTGAAGAAAACTTAGTCTATAGACAAAAGGAAGCTGAAAAAGCTAAGTATATCATTGAAGAAGAAGTTTATAAATTTAAACACTGGTTAGATAACCTGGAAATAACTCCAACCATAAAAGAATTAATGACCAAGGGAGAAGAAATAGCTCAAAAAGAATTACATAAAACTCTAAAAAAGATAAACCTTGGAGATAAAGACAAAGAACATATAGAACTTATGCTAAAGTCTATAGTAAGCAAATTATATCAATCCCCAATTTTATTTTTAAAGAGAAGACAACAGGAAGAAGGTACGGTAGAAAAATATCTTGATGCCTTACGCAAGATGTTTAATCTGGATGAAATAAATTTAGAAGAAAATAAAAAGATACATGAACACAAAAAGAGGTAATTATGAGATCCTATTATATCGAAGAATTAAACCAGCAGGACATGGAAAAAATAAAAAAGAGTTTTAAAGAAAAAAAACTAGATAACCCTCTTGATAATCTCTACTGGCTTCCTCTACCCCAAAAGTTCTATACTTCTGAACAGAAAGAACACCTATCCAGCTGTGGCCCTTATTATTTTCCTTTGGAATTGGGTAAAAACTGGCTAAAGGCCGAACTTTTAATCAGGGCCAGCAATAAAATCAGATGCCAGTGTATCACTTATGCCACGCCTGAACAACGAGAATACCTTGTGCAATGGATAAATCAGCTTTTAGCTGAAAATCAAATCTTTATCTGAGTTTTTTTCTTGACCATTATCTTTCAAGAAGTTATCTAAAGAGTTTGTCTTAAGTTAGCAAGAAGGAGAGAGCAATGAAGAGAACATATCAGCCCAGTAAAATCAAACGTAAAAGAACTCACGGTTTTTTGGTCAGAATGCGCACTAGAGGCGGAAAACTGGTTATCAAAAGACGTAGGGCCAAGGGCAGAAAAAGATTAACTGTTTAACCTTTCCCAAAACAAAACGTTTATTAAAGCGACCTCAATTTCAAAGATGTTATGAAAGAGGTCGCCGTTTTTTTACCTCTCTGTTTATAGTCTTCATCTGTCCCAACTCTTATGAATATGCAAGAGTGGGTATTACTGTAAGTAAAAAAATCGGGAAAGCAGTGGTGCGCAACCGGGTAAAAAGGGTAGTTCGTGAATTTGTAAGGCTATATCAAGACCTACTTCCTGGTGGACAGGATATAGTAATTGTGCCTAAAAAACACCCTGTATGGTCCACATTAAAGTTTAAAGATGTGGAAGAAGACTTAAGTTCCTTTTTTAAGAGCCTGAGGGAAAAAAGTATCATTGTATGAAAAAAGTGCTCTTGTTTTTAATCAAAATTTATCAATATGCCCTTTCTCCTCTCTGGCCTGCCAAGTGCCGCTTTTACCCTTCCTGTTCTGAATATGCAAAAGAAGCCATCCTGCGCTTTGGTTGTTTAAAGGGCTCTTATCTTTTTCTTAGACGCTTTTTACGCTGTAATCCTTTTTTTGAGGGCGGAATCGACCCTGTACCTCAACAATTCTATATTTTAAGGAGAAAAAAAATCCATGGATAACAATATTCGAGTACTCTTGGCTGTGGGTCTATCTTTAGTGGTATTATTACTCTGGAATATAATTTTTCCTCCACCTCAACCTAAACAACAGCCACAACAACACATTACTACTAACTCCTCCAATACTGTGGCTACTCAACAACCCACTTCTACACCTGCTCCCAGTTATACTCCTTCCAATTTAGGACAAATCAACAACTTATTTGACCCCCAGAAGGGTAAAAAAATAACCATAGAAACTCCTCTATATCAAGCCATACTTAATACTCAAGGGGGAGTGCTGGAACATTTTGTCTTAAAAAAGTACCGAGTAAGTGTAGAGAAAAACTCTCCTCATATAGATTTAATCAGCCCTGAAGCTCTGGCCAAAGGACCTCTGGGCATTATCTGGAATCGCATACCTACCTGGTACAAATTCAACTGGAGCTATCAAGGGGAAAACAAAAAATTAAATCCAGGGGAAAGCACCTCTTTGACCTTTAAAGGTGAATTTGAAGGTATTACCCTCTTAAGGACACTCACCTTTTTTGCTGACACCTATCAAGTCAAGGAAGAACTCAAAATCTTAGCTCCTGGAAACAAGGACAATGAAGTAAGTTTTGTAATTTCTACCCTTCCTCTTACCAGAGAAGAAAACCGTTATAATCCCACCCAGATAGTATACTTGGGGACAGATGGACTAAGTGCAGAAACAGATAAAGATGACCTGGAAAAAGGAATTCTAACAGATAACAAGGTAAAATGGGGAGCAATAAGTAATAATTATTTTTTACTGGCTTTAGTGCCTACAAGCAACAATTTTGTCTTTAAAGCAAAGCTGGAAAAAAATATCTATCGCTTAGCTTTGTCTCAAATCGTAAATAACAATGAAACCACTTTAAATTGTATCTATTATTTAGGACCCAAGGAAGAAAAACAACTAGCTTTAGTACCCAACAATCTATCCCAGGCTATACACTATGGGTGGTTTGATTTTATTGCCAAACCACTTATAAAAGTTTTAAACTTCTTTTATACCTATACTCATAATTATGGGATTGCCATTATTTTACTAACCATTTTAATTAAACTTCTTTTCTGGCCTTTATCCCAAAAAAGCTATAAATCCATGAACCAGATGAAAAAGTTACAACCTCTAATGGCTGAAATACGGGAAAAGTACAAAGACGATCGCCAGAAAATGAATGAAGAGATGATGCGGCTGTATCGAACTTACAAAGTAAATCCAGCTGGTGGTTGTATGCCCATGCTGATTCAAATCCCTGTCTTTTTTGGATTATACCAGGGGCTTTTAGGAGCTATTGAGCTTAGACATGCTCCTTTTATAACTCACTTGCCCTTTACCAATCTCTTGTGGTTAGCTGATCTTTCTGCTAAAGATCCTTTTTATATTACCCCCTTGATTATGGGGGCAACAATGTTTATACAACAAAAGATGACTCCAGCGCCAGGGGACCCAACCCAAGCAAAGGTAATGTTGTTTATGCCTATACTTTTTACCTTTCTCTTTTTAAACTTTCCATCTGGGTTGGTAATATACTGGCTGGTCAACAATATACTGTCCATTGCCCAACAGTGGTGGATGTTGAAAAAACAGGCTTAAAGACCCGGTGATGACCTTTATCTTTCCCCTTAAAAAGGGTAATGGACGAAAAAGGGGAACTGTTCTTTGAAAATTAAAAACCGGGAAAAGAGGTAAGGAGTGAGCATGGAGGAATTTGTAGAATTCGTCGGTAAGGATGTGGATGAGGCTATCTCCAAGGCCTGTGAGTACTTTCAGACTGAACGCGACTCTCTGGAAATTGAAATTCTAAGCGGTGGTTCTTCTGGTATTTTTGGTTTGGTTGGGCTAAAAAAGGCAAAAGTTAAAGCCAAAAAACGGGAAAATCCTTTGGAAGTGGAGAACAAGGTTCGGGATATTGTGCAAAACTTAACTAAACCCATTGCCCCCAATTCGCAAATCAATGTGGATTTAAGTAAAGATCCCATTTATGTAAGTATTGAAGAAGAGGAAGATGCGGGAGTACTCATTGGCAAAGATGGGCAAACTATCTCAGCTGTCCAGTACCTGGCTAACAGGATTATAGCCAAACAATGTCCAGGTATCTCTAGAATCCAGCTGGACGCTGCTAACTATCGCCAAAGACAAAATGAAAAAATTAAACAAACAGCTCTGGCCTTGGCTCAACGGGCAAAACGTACTGGAAAAACAATGAAAACCCAGCCCTTAACTTCCTATCACCGCAGAATCATTCACCTCACCTTGCAAAAGGATAGAGGTATTCAAACCAAAAGCCTTGGAGAAGGCCCGCTGAAAAGAGTACTCATTATGCCTAAGAAAAAAACAATGCGACGCAAACCAGAACAATTACAAACAAGGCTTACCCAGTAAGCACTAAAAAAAGGCGAAGCTTAAACGCTTCGCCTTTTTTCTTTCCAACACTTCCTAACCCCAAAAAGCCTAAAAAGTATAAAAATTTAATAACAAGGACCCAAACATGGAGCACCAGAAGGATACCATAAGTGCTATAGTTACTCCTCTGGGACAGGGAGGAGTGGGAATCATAAGATTAAGTGGCAAAGAAAGTTTAAATATTGCCCTTCGCTTGTTTAAATCCAGTCAAAAACACTTTACCAGCCCAAAGCCCTACCGTTTACACCACGGTCATGTTTATTCCACTCAAGGCGAATTGCTGGATGAAGTGTTGTTAGCTTATATGCCAGAGCCTGGTTCCTATACTGGAGAAGATGTGGTAGAAATAAATTGCCACGGTGGGCCTGCTATTTTGCAAGCCCTTTTAGAGGAAACCTTAAAGCTAGGGGCCAGATTGGCCAAACCAGGAGAGTTTACCTATCGGGCTTTCCTCAATGGCAAGCTAGACCTCACCCAAGCTGAAGCTGTAGCTGAACTAATCAGTGCTCCTACGAAAAAAGCCATTCCCCTGGCTCAACAAAAACTATCTGGACTGTTAAAAGAAAAGATTTCTTCCCTGAGGGCCAATCTAGAGGAAATAAAACAACACTTTTGCTTGGCAGTGGATTTTCCAGAAGAAGAACTGGAAATCCTGCCTCCCACTCAATTAAGCCCCCAAATCAAAACCATCCTCAGAGAAATACAAGAATTAATTACCAACTACGAACAAAAACACATCTACCAGGATGGAGCTCTGGTGGTTCTAACAGGAAGGGTAAATGCTGGAAAATCCAGTTTGTTAAATGCTCTTATTGGTAAAGAAAGGGCCCTGGTCACCCCCATTCCAGGAACTACCAGAGACTATTTAGAGGAAGGCATCAATCTTAAAGGACTTCCTGTACGCCTGGTAGATACTGCTGGTTTGCGTGAAACGCAAGATGAAGTGGAAAATCTGGGCTTAAAAAGAGGCTGGGAGCTTTTAAAACAATGCGATCTTTGCTTATTGCTAATAGATATTGAAGAAGATTGGAGTGAATTTGAAGACAAAGTACTGGAAAGTATAGAGCAGGAAAAAATTATTCTGGTTATCAATAAAATAGACAAAGCCGAAACAAAGCCCCTGTGGCTAAATCAATGTAAGTTAGAGCCTATTTTCCTTTCTGCCAAAACCGGTAAAAATCTAAACCTCCTAACCGAACAAATCCTAAAAAAACTAGTAGGCCAGCAAAAGGAACAGCAATCCCTACTGGTACCCAACCTGCGTCAAAAAATTTGCTTACAGCAAGCCCAGGAGGAACTGGAAAAACTACTGCAAAACCTTTCCCAGCTTCCCTATGACCTTTTATCCCTGCACCTGGATGTAGCTATAAGAAAACTAGCGGAAATAACAGGAGAAATAACCACAGAAGAAACCCTTGAGGCTATTTTCTCCCGTTTTTGTATAGGAAAGTAATTACAAATATTTTACTTATTTTCCTGCAAAAAGGCTTCTATTTCCTTTAGCCAGGGAAAGCTTTCTGCCCACTTTTCTCTTAAGGGAGTTAAATAGGTTTTAAATTTTTCCCTATCCACCTGAAAAACCTTCATACCGGCTTTTTTTAGTTCTTCCAGTTGATTTTGTTCCTGCTCTCGAATCAACCTTTTCTCATATTTCGCTGCGATTAACCCTTTACTCTTTAAAATACTTTTTTCTTGAGCAGATAAACTCTGCCAGGTTTTCTGAGAAACTAAAAGCAAGGCAGGAGAATAAACATGCCCAGTAAGGGAAAGGTACTTTTGTAAGGTATAGAGCTTAAAGGCATAAATAATGTTTATGGGATTTTCCTGACCATCTAAAACACCTTGTTTAAGGGCAGCTAAAGCCTCTCCATAAGGTAAAGGTTGAACAATGGCCCCCAGGTATTCAAAGGCTTCAATGTGAACCCTGTTTTCCATGGTTCTTAGTTTTAATCCCACCAAATCCTGAGGTACCAATACTGGATGTTTGTTATTGGTAAGATGCCTGAACCCGTTTTCCCAAAAAGCCAGACCCACCAGCTTAGCTTTATTTAAGGTACTTAAAAACTTTGTACCCAGCTTTCCCTCCAGCACTCTATCTACTTGTGCATAGGAGGTAAAAACATAAGGCACATCCAGGGCCAGAAACTCAGGAACAAAGTTGCCCACAGGGCCTGTAGAAATAACTGCCAAGTCCACCAAGCCCATTTGCAAAGCTTCAATAAGTGCCCTTTCATCTCCCAGTTGCCTGTTGGGAAATATCCTTATTTGCAAATCACCTTTACTTTCCTGCTCCACTAGTTTTTTAAACTCCAAACTCCCCAGATGATAGGGACTTTGCGTATTGACAGCATGAGCCAGTTTTAACTCCCTGGCTTCTCCTGTGGGTACTCCCAACCATAAAAATAACCCTAAAAACAAAATAAGGTGTTTCATTTTTTCTCCCTTACTCTAAAACTTGTATTTATCCCAACTTCATATTACCTTTAAACTCAATTTTAAGCATAGGATAGACCATGGGCAAAACTATTTGGATAAACTGCTGTGAACCTTCGGCAGACGTATATGCCAGCCAGCTTATAACCTGGCTAAAAACTCATCATCCCCAAATAAACATCATCGGGATGGGAGGAGAGCTAAGCCGTAAAGCCGGCCTAAAAGCCCTATTTAGGGCTGAAGAACTTTCTGTAATGGGATTTACCGAAGTCTTTTCCGCCTTGCCCCGCATCCTCAAATTGCTAAGAGACATAAAGCAATCTCTTAAAAAAACAAGGCCTGACCTTATCCTTCTTTTAGATGCCCCTGACTTTAACTTTAGGCTGGCCAAATATGCCTGGCACCTAAACATACCTGTTTTTTACTACATTGCTCCTCAGGTTTGGGCCTGGAGGAAAAATAGGGTTCATTTTCTAAAAAAATATATCAAAAAAATATTTTGCATTTTCCCTTTTGAAGAAGATTTTTTAAAACAATATAAAGTAAATACCTCCTATGTGGGAAATCCACTATTAGATATCATAGACTTTAACTCCTTTAAAAATATAACCAGAGAAAAAAATAAAATCTTATTGCTACCAGGAAGTAGATATAAGGAAGTGCATTCTTTGCTACCACTTTTTAATGAAGTATGCTTAAACTTACAACAAAAGAAAAATTATCAATTTACTCTTATTAAGGCAGATAACATAGACCTGAAAACAATAACCCAATACCTTAACCCCCAATTAAATTGTAAGATTGTAGAAAGAAAATATAGATATCAAGAAATGGCCAGCAGTTACCTGGCCCTGGCTGCTTCTGGCACTGTAACTCTGGAGTGCGCACTAATGCAATTACCCACCATTATCACCTATAAGGTATCTTCTCTAACCTATCTGGTGGGTAAATTATTAATAGATGTTCCAGCAATAGGGATGCCCAATCTAATATTAAAAGAAAAAATTTTCCCAGAATATATTCAAAAAGAAGCTAATGTAGAAAACATCTTACAAAGCATAAACTTATGGGAACAGGAAAAAACCTACAACAACACTATCCTAAAATTAAAAGAAATCAAAACTATTTTGGGAAATAAAAAAGCTTCACAAAGTGTGGGAGAAGAACTGCTCTCTTTTTTAGAACAGTTAAACTAGTAAGTCCACAAAAAAAAGGATATTCTAAATTCCCAGCATCTATCTTTTTTTCACACTCACTCCAGGCAAATAAACGATAAGGAAAGGATAATCACCAGGCAAGCTAAAAGGCTAAAAATAAAAAAACACTGACAAAAATGTTGACAAATATAAAAAAATATATAAAGTAGCTTTTCTCGATTGACGCGGGGTGGAGCAGCTTGGTAGCTCGTCGGGCTCATAACCCGAAGGCCGGAGGTTCAAATCCTCCCCCCGTTACCAAAAAAAGAAAAAAAAGGTGGTAAGTTTTAAAGCTTACCACCTTTTTTATTTTTATCTAAGCTTAAAACCAATAATTATATTCCCCGTAAAACCTATACACCCCTTCTCCTTCTTGTATGAGTTCTTTGGAATAACCAAATCCCAGGGCCAGATTATCCTGTCCTAATAAGGAACCTCCAACTCCCAGTTCTAAAAAAGGCCCCCAACCATTTTGATTGTTATAAACCACTCCAAATTCTCCAAAAGGCCGCCATACTCGATTATAGTTGTCTCTATTTTCCAGACCAAAATCCAAAACCAGGCCTGTTTCCCAGAAATCCGCTGGTAGCAAATCTGGTGGCTGAACTGAAAACCGATTTAAATAGCTACTCTGATTTTCTGCATAAGAATTATAAAGCCAGTAATTGCGTAAAGTCAAAGAAGGATAGCCCACTCTAAGCTTTTTACTTATTTGCCAAAAACTACTTCTGCTCTGACCAAAGAGATTATACTTTAAATCTCTATATCTACTAAAATCCTGGCTAAACTCTGTCTGCCAGCTATCGGTTAAATCATAAACTAAATCAAACCCAATTCCTTCCCTAAGCCCTAAAGTCTCCACAAGTAAATTTTCAGAAGCAAAGTCATTACCATAAACTCTAAACCTTAAATTCAGTCTATTATTCAAATAAGAAGAAAACTCTAACTTCCCGCCCCAAATCTCTTGTTTACTTACTATTTTCCACAGAGAAACTCCCACTTCTTTTCTTTCTCTTTTATAGCTAAAACTTAAAGTATATTTACTTATGTTATCTGGAAGGTTGAATAAATTGTTATCCCTCTCCTTGATTAATTTATCTTCTAATAACACACTATAACTTAAATACTTATTCCAATCAGACAAAACCAATACTCTATTAGTCCAGATATCATAGTCTTTATGTAAGCTAGCCTCTGTAGCCTGGTGTATTTTATCCTCACTTTCTTCTATTAAATCTTTAAATTGTTTATAGAGTAAAAAGTCCTTTTTATTCTTATCTAGGTTACTAAAAGCAACTTCTTTACTCCTATCTATTCTACCAATCCTGCGTAAGCTTTCAACTTCATCTCTTATAGGTAACCTGAATAAAAAATTTTGGGTTAACCGGGCTAACTCCTCTCTATTGTCCTGCTCCAGGTTCATACTCATCTTAGCCCAGGGGGGAGCAAATCCATATCTTTTTTGTAAAAAAATTGCTTTTTCATAACTTCCCCGTGCAAGAAGATAGCTATAATAAAGGTTTAAATATTCTTCTTCTGGAAGTATCTCTTTAGCTTTTGCTAATAATTTTTTTATTTTTCCAGGAGAATCAAAATAAAAAGACAATCGCAGATAGAGATAAAGATTGTCCTTATTAGTTAAAAATTTATCATCTTGTTTAATCCTTTCTTTTATTAAAGCATAAGCTCTTTTTCTAAGTTTTATCTCTCTGTTTTTATATTCCTCGAGTGAGCCTAAAACATCTGCATAATCAACCAAAAAACTAATATCTTGTTTGTTTTTATCCAAGTACTTATCATAGTAAAAAATAGCTTTTTGATTATACTGTAAATAGGTATAAGCAGAGCCAACTACTAAATATAGGGACTCATCTACTAACTTATTTTCTTCTAGATACCTTAAAAAAGTAAGTAAGTCCTTTGTCTCTCCCAACTCAATAGCAGCATAAATATACTCTCTAGCTAAACTATTTTGCCTATATTTTAGATAAAGCTCTAAATAAATATCCAATGCTTCCCTTTTCTTACCCAGCCAAGTTAAAGATTTGGCCTTTAGTAATAAAATATTTATATTATTTTCCAAAAAGTGTTTATCCTCTTGGGAAAACTTTTCTATTTCTGTATAAAGCAGTTTATAGTCCTTTAATCTATCTAAGACATAGGCATAATTTAAGAAATAAATAGGCTCTTTATATTTCTTCCAGGCCTCTAAATAAACCCTTTTAGCTAAATCAAAATCTTTCTTTTTAAGGCTAAGTATTCCTAAACGCTCAAAATCAACCTTTCTAGCTATATCGTGCTGAAACAAAAAGTAATTAACCTCCAGACCAATTTCATCTTTTTGCATAAGCCAAGATAAATCACTTAAATTATACCAATAATCTGGCTCAGTAAAATCCATTTTGTCCTTAATCGAATATAGTTTTTGCAACGCATGGTCATATCTTCTTTTTATAAGTAAAATTTTAGCATAAAGATTAACTTCTTCAGAATTTAATTTTCTAACCTTTTCTATTTCTTTTAAATAAAACAGGGATAAATCAAGCTCTCCCAAGGAAAAAGCTAGCTCTGAGGCTATAAAATAATAATTAAAAGCTATCTTCTTGGGTATTTTTTTAAGTAAAGCAAATACCTTTTCTGGAGAACCAATATAGATATAGGCTTTAATGAGGCTATCTACATAAAGATATTCTTTTTTCCTTAATTTTTCCTCTAGTAAATCTACAATCTTATCTAATTGATTTAACTCTAGACCCAGCTTAATAATTTTATTACTCAAGTTTAAACTGGGTTTTAGTTTATATATTTGCTTATAATAGGAAAAGGCCAGGTTTGTTTCTCCCTGCCAAAGAGAAATTTGAGCTAACCATTGAAGCCAGAAGATATCTCTTTTATTAAGTTTATAACCTTTTAAAGCTGTTTTATAGGCATTATCTAAATCATTATTTTCTACAAATACATTAAGAGCCAGTTTTAAAAGCTCTGTTTGTTGCTTTAAATTATCTTCAGCTAGAGCAAGATTTAAATTTAAAGCAAGCAAACAAAAAATCAAAGTAAAAATTACTTTTTTCATCTTCAATTTAATTTTCTCTCAAAATTTTCCTTGATAGAAACTGTGCTTCTTTCCTGGCTCCAACTTTTCTAGCCAGAGATAAAAAATAATTATAACTGGCATAATCTCCAGGAATCTCTTTCAAATAACTATGTAAATATTTTTTAATTTCTTTTACCTTATTCCCACTTTCTAAAACTTTAAAAGCTGATATTAAAAATTTTTTCTTTTGCTTTTTGTCCTTACTTTCTTTAAACAATTGAAAATAAATCTCAGCACTGGCCAGGTATTTACCCTCTTGTTCGAGCAAAACAGCCTTTTTTTTGTTTCCAGAACAAAGAATTGGGGCTATCTTTTACTATGAGCTCCTCTAAAAAAAACATTGCCTTTTTAAAATCAGACTTAGCCAGAGTAAGTTCAAGCCCCTTTTTAGCCCACTTCACATCTTCCTTATAAAGCCCATAGTTTTCAATTATTCTAAGCGCTTCTGCAGATTGCCCCAGCCTCCAGTACTCCTCATAAAGCCAGGACGGTTTTACTTCTTCTTTTATTTCTATTTCCTTAAGTAAGCTTAAACACTTTTGTAAGTAAGCTATGGCTTTTTCGGGTTCTTTGTTTTGCAAAGCAAAAAACCGACTTTTACTTAAATCATAGCGCAAAAAAGGGCTTAATTTAATCTTTTCTCCCAATTTTTCAGCGTTTTCCCACTCTCCCTTATGTACATAGCCTTGAAAAAGTACTCTGGCATAATCCACCCGTGAATATTTTTTTACCAAAACTTCCAGATAGGAAATTGCTAAATCCAAATTTTTCTGTTCGCTTAAGACATAAAAGTCCAAAGACTTTCTGGGAAAAACTAAAAATAAAGCCAATAAAAAGGCTCCTAAAATAAACAAAAGCTCACTTCCAGTGACAACTTTTTCTTCACTGTCTACAGGTAATTCTTCCTGCAACTGTTTTCTCTTTACTTTGAAAAACATATGTATCTACTTTTTTCTTTACTTTCACTTTATTTTTAAAATCAAGACGACAACCATCTGGCAAAAACAGCTCTCCCTTTACAGGTCTAAAAGAGGTAAATTTAAAATCAAAGCCTTGTTTATATTTTTTAAATCTCAAAACCTTTCCATTTAAAGAAATTATATATGGTTCTTTTTTATTTTTTAAATTAGATTTTGTGCTTACCTTTATTCTGTAACTATCAGGCTCTAAGTGATAGTAATAAAGATTTTTATCTTGCTTTCTTCCCCAGCTATTTGAAACAATGCTTTCCTGGCTCAACCTTAAGGTGCCAAGGTTAAATTCCAGTCCAAAGTATTTTCCCTTTTTAACTACTTCTAAGCCTTCACTAGTTTTAAGTATGACACTATTATAAAAGGCCAACGCCCTTTGTAAAAACTCAGAAACATAAAGGGGATGAATGTCTTGCTGCAAGCAAAAATTGTATACCTCTTCCAAAGCCTTTAAAGATGCAAGTTTAGAACCAGAATAAAAATGATAATATATGTCTATGGGTTTTAACCTTTTGGGACTTTCGGTTTTTAAAAAGGTCTGGATTACCTGCTTATAGCCATAAAAGGGACCGCTCCATAAGTTGGTGTAAAGGTTTTCATTTTGTTCAGGGGCAAAAATTTGAATAAACTTTCCCCTTTTAAAGCCCAAAGGAGCTATCCTGGAAAACCAGGGCTCTTGATTGGTTATTGTTGTATCACCCCCATTAATGTTGTATAAACCCTGTTTGTAAGCAATTTTAAGAGCCTTTTCAGTGGGCAAACAATCTCCTGTCCAAAAAAACAAGCGTAAGGGTTTAGAGGTAAGTTGACTCAGAAAATCAACTGAACCTATAATTTCCCTTTCCAGATTAAGGGTATAGTTTTTAAGGGGTAAGTTATAAAATTCTCCTGTTGTATCTTCTAACTCCTCCTTCTTCAGCAACACTTTTTTCCATTGAAAAGGATGCGAATAGCTATGGCTGGCTGGCTCCACATAGGGAAGTTGCCAAATCTTTTTAACTAACGTTAACATCTTAGCTGAAAGTTGGGGATAAAGTCCATGAGGAGCAATTTCTGCCTCAATAAAAGAAACTCCATGGGGCAAGGTATATTTTTTTAAAATTTTTGAATAAATGATTTCTGCAGCCAGCTTATCTGGTTCAAACTCAGCCCTACTTACTGCTCCATCTCCATCAATATGAGCTATGAAAATCCTTTTCCCCATTTCTGTGCTTACATCAGGTATGGGAAGAAGAGGTAGTTCCAGCATCTCCTGAACCAGTTGAAAAGGGTCAACAACCCAGATTTCTTCTGGGCTGTTGAGCAAAAAACTCTCTCCCCAAGCATACCCACCCCAGGGAGTTTTGGCCATAAGCGTAATTTGCTCCTTTTTATTCTTTAACATTAACCAGGGCTCTCCTCTTTGGAGCACCAGGCCTGTATCTTCTGCTCTTATTCTAGGTTCAATCTCAAAGCTCAAATACTTTTTATTAAACCATAAATTAAAATTTTTATCCTGCACTTCTACTAAATCCAGGCCCAGAGGATTTAAAAACTCCTTTTCTTCTGGGAACCCAAAACTTTCCAAAAATAAAACCTTATTTCCTTCAGCAATAGCTCTTTTAACCCACACATAAAATCTGGAATAATCTTCTAAAATACCTTTATTCAACCAGACGATAATTCCAGCATATCTATCTTTTAAAGGAAACCCAGGTAAACTTCTGGACACATCTTTTATCTCTGGAACAAAACCTAAGTATTCTAAAGGAAGGGAAATAAGTCTTGAAGGATAATTTTCATAGATATCATTAAAAACACTACCATCTGTTAAAATTAAAACTTTGCGAGGATAAATACACTTTTCATTTATTCCCAGGGCATTAAGTTCTCCATTACTGATATAAGGAATAAATCCAAGCTGTTGTATCTTTTGAGATAACTCCAGACCTTTCTCCATTTCGCCAGGCTTTAAATAGTCAATAACTATTATGGGCAACTTATATTTACTCTTAATATCTTTAAGTAAAACAAGAAGTTTCTCTCTTTCTTCAGATTTCACTGGAACATAACTTTGATTTACAGCATCATATCCCCAAAAAAGAGACTCTACAGCTAAAGCGTCTATATCTTGAAAGACCTTAGGTATTATTTCAAAACCCCTATTGAGAATAATCAGCTTCTGAGGAAATAACTTTCTTAGAGTCTTAATCAGCTTAACCTCTTGTTCAAAATAAGCCTCTAATTTCTCTCCCTTTAAAAAAAGAGTAGCTGAGTCTAAGGTATCCAGAAAAATACCTCCATAATCTTTAGTTAAAAGTCTTTTGGCCCTGGTTAAAAGATAATCAAAATACTTCCTATTAGTTAAATCCATTACCTTAGAGCCCCATCTTTTATTTACTCCCAGGACCCAATCTTTAGCTATTGCCTTGTCCAGACTTTCTCCCACACTCAAATAGGCTATATATTTAGTATCTAAATCATAAGTAACTACAGGCTTTTCTTCCAGGTTTTTATCATCCACAACAATATACTTACAATAGGCCAGCATTTCTTCAGGAAGTCTATTTCCATAATAAAAACACATTCCATCCTCAATTTTTTGGGCCCAAATATTACCTGCTAAAAAAATAAAGATTATTAAACTAATACTCTTGAAAGGCAAATGTCTCATATTCTAAATCTTCCATTACTTTACTTAACAAAAATAAGATTAAAACAAAACAAACGAGCAAAGAACAAGAAAATCCATAACCATAAAAATATGGACCTAATTTTATACTTAGGTAAGTAAAAATAAAATTTAAGACAAAAAATAAAATAGACATAATAAGACAAATAATTCTTTTATTCAAATAAAATAAAAAACTTAAACAAAAGGTAAACCCAAGCTGCAACTGAGCTCCAACCAGGTCCACATAAAAAAGTGGTAGATACAATTTGGGAATATTGAGCAAAGAAAAAATATCCTCTGAAGTTAAGAACAAAATCAAGGTAAATATAC
This sequence comes from Desulfonauticus sp. 38_4375, assembly GCA_001507915.1. Taxonomy (GTDB): domain Bacteria; phylum Desulfobacterota; class Desulfovibrionia; order Desulfovibrionales; family Desulfonatronovibrionaceae; genus Desulfonauticus. The sequence continues at coordinate 77,029 of LGER01000001.1, forward strand.
CCTGCACTATCAGTATCTCCCGAATGGCCATTCTAATACTTCTAATCATCTTTTTTTTATAGTAAAAAATTTCCTCTAAGGTTCCCTTCTCTCTAACAGCATCGTAAAATTTTTCATATTTCTCTGCAAAATCTACTTCCAGGCGATAAAAAAGCACAGACATTCCAGGAACAATAGAAAGATAGGCCAAAAAGATAGGTAAGTCATAAAGAATGGAATTTTTTAAACCGCCAATAACTACTCTTCCTGTATCCCGGGAAAACCAAAACATAAATTTATCTATCCAAATACCAAGATTATAAAAAAGACCTATTAAAGCATATGTAAGGTAAAAATTATCTTTTTGCAAAAAATCAAAAGAAATAAAATTGTTTAAAACAAAATTATTACCTATCAAAATTAAGGAAAGATAAAGAAGAATACTTAGGCCTAAAAGAAAAGAAAAAAGCAAACCAGATAATCCATATTTTTTAAAATAAAAAGAAAAAATAAATATACTTGCAAAGGAAACAAAGTATAATAATAAAAGTTTTTTATACTCTTTTAAGCCAGAGAACAAAACATTGACAATCCAGATTCCACAAAGAGCAATAAAAGAAAAGAGTATTAGAATTTTAATAGTCAAATCCAGAGAGTTTAAAAATAAACCTATACCAATAAACGCGCCAATTATACCTAGCCCAAAAGATAATAAAAGGGCTCCCATTAAATTGGGGAACACCTGTTCTTCCCTTTTTTGAAAAATAAAATCTGCTATACTCCGAACAAAAGAAAGCTGAAAAGAACCAGTAAGAATAAGGCTAAGGGCCAGCAAATAGGTCACTAGACTTTGAAACTGGAGAATAAAAAGATTATCCTGCTGGGAGTATGCAAAATAACCCACCAACAAAATGCTGACAATAGAAATTACCCAAGGACCAGAAATCAGCACAGCACTATAACCATAGGCTACAAGCAGGGAAAAGAGTTTTTGTTTTTTTAAAAGTTTTTTTAGTTCAAAGGCTATACCGGCCATTTACTTAATGCCTCTTGATACAACATCTTATAATTATTATAAAAAACCTTCTGAGAATAAAAAGTATGGACTCTTTTTTGAGCTACCAGACTTGCTTTTTGCCATTTTTCTCTATCTACCAAAAAATCCAGATACACCCGGGCAATTTCCTTAGGACTGGCCAGGGGCACAATCTCTCCAGCTTTGCCTAGGGCTTTATCTTCTCCCTCCTGCCCATAGATCAAGTCCTTACATGCCCCCACATCTGTGGCCACCACTGGCACTCCACAGGCAAAGGCTTCTAAAATGACCAGAGGCATTCCTTCGCTTATGGAAGTTAAGGTCAACAATTTTACTCCGGGCAAAATTTCTTCTGGTTTTCTAAAGCCTAAAAACTTTATTTTATCTTCCAAACCCAAAGCAGCAACCAAGTCCAGACATTCTCTAGCATATTCCTCATCTTCTTCTGTGGGTCCAACAATCCAACCTTCCACATCCTTCTTTTTAGTTAAAAGAACCCCCATGGCTTTTATAAAAGTCTTTATATCCTTTATCTTTACCACTCTTCCGATATTTACAATTACATTTTTTCTTTGCTGCTTCTCTTTTTTAAATATACCTAGATTTATGCCATTGGGTATAACCAAGCATTTTTCTTTAGGAGCACCTATTTTAACCTGTATATCTCTAGCTTTAGGAAAAAGGGAAACTATTTTAAATGCTCTATTATAAGTTATTTTAGCCAATCCTTCAAATAAGGAAATCCAGATTTTCTTTAACTTACTTTTATCAGATGAAAATAAATTATAACCAGAAATATTATCTTCCTGAGAAAAAATATCAATTTTTCTCTCCCGCACATAAATACCATGCTCAGTTAAAATAAAAGGTATGTTTCTATCATAAGACAATAAAGAACCCAAAAATCCAGCATAACCAGTTGAAGGGCTATGAATAACTTTACATTTAAAATCCAGTTTACAAATTTTACTAGATTCAAGTACAGGTAAGTGTATATTTCTTATTTGCCCAAAATAGTCAATAAAAGGCAATTCCTTGGCATTTTGTAAGTAATTTTGAACAATAAAGTCAAAACTATCTCTAGAGTATAAAAATTTATCTGCCTCCAAATCTTCATAAAAGGTCCTAGGGGAGTGAAATGCTGGAGGAAAATTGGGCTCTAAGCCCTTATACCACTTATGTAGATTGAAAACATCTTCAATCGTGCTTTTTTTTATCTTTAAACCTTTTTTTATTTTAAAATACGCAAAATCAAAAATAAAGACAGCTTTTAGGTATACTAAATTTTCTGGGAAAGTATATTGTACCTCACCATAGTCTTCTTTTTTACTCCCTAAAAAAACAATTCCAAATTTGTATTCAGGAAAAATGGAAATTAAATGATGAATCCAGGAAGAAACTCCACCGCGTACATAGGGATATGTTCCCTCAGCTAAAATTAAAATATCAAAAGACTTCTCTTTTTCCAATAGGGTATATTCTTTCACTTAACTAACATCCTCCAGATAAGCCCAAGTTTAGGATGCTCTACAAACTCTTTAAATTCATTGGCTATTTTTTTAAGGCTGGTAAAATCTCTTAAAGCAAAAAAGGCTTCAGCCAAATAGGGAATCGTACTATAGTTGCTAGCTCCGTATTCTTTAGCCCTGGACAGCCAGAAAATAGCCTCTTGTTGCTTACCTTGCCGCAAAGCCATTCTTCCCAACAAAACCAGCACATAAGGGTCTTTGGGTAAAACCTTTTTGGCTTCTTCCAAGAAGAATTCTATCTTCTTTAAAATTACCTTTTCCATTTCTGTATCTACCAAATTATAATAGAGAAAGTCCCAAAAGGCATAGGCTATATTACGAACCAGAATAGCCTTTTCTTTCTTTTCTTTTGCTCCATGATATTTATCTAAAAAATATTCTACCTTTTTACTTATCCTGGTTTCCAATTTATCCAGAACACTATATGCCAAAAGCCTTACTTCATCTTCTTTATCCTTTAATAAGTTTTCTACAATTCTTATACTCCAGGGACTTTTATATTGATTTAAAAGGTTGATTAATTCCAGTCTTATTTCTAAGGGAACATTTTCCTTTTCAGGCAAAAGGGATACACTTGCTTCTCCCAATCTTCTCATACCAAAATTAAAAGGTTTAGCCCAAATATTATCTTCTTCTTCAAATAGTACTTTTTCCTTACTAATTGTTTTATTTTTTTGTTTAAGAATAAAAATAAAAAATATAGAAGAAAAAACAGGATTTAAAACAGTCAAAAGAAACACGAGTAAAAAGATAAAAATATAACTTTTTTTATACAAATCTTTAATCAAAAAAATAAAAAAAGTTAAAGCTAAAATAAAGCAAAATACAATATAAAATAGTATATAGTTATCAAAAGTAATCATAATAAAGCTAGAAAAGCTCTTACTTCTTGTTTGATTTTGGTCAGAGAAGAGTTGGCAAAGGGTATTATTTGATAATCTCTAAGCTCAAAGCCTTCCTTTTTAATCCTTTCCACAAATCCCAAAGCGCCATTTTTACCCTCAAAGGGAAAAAGAATGAGGGCTATTTTTTTATCTTGCCAGGTTAAAAACTCTATTCTATCCAGAAGTCTAAGCCTTAACTTATAACTCTTTAAATAGTTTTCCAACTTGGGATTTAATAAAATAGCCACCAGGGAGCTATTAAGCTTATATTTCTCTCCCAGGTAAGATAAGGTATACACATCTTTTACAAAACGAGGGTCACAATATTTACAAAACTCATCTTTAAAAGTATCTTTTACAAAACCTATCCGCATGGCCAAGTAGGAAAGGGTAATAAACATAGCCATAAAGTTTTCTTGATTAAAGTCTAAGAACTCCATTTCTCTTACCAATAAAACCAGTAGAGGTTTATTTTCCCAGTTAAAACCAGGAATAACGGCTAATAAATTGTTATTCAGGTCTTTTTCTTCTGAAGAAATAAAGATAGCTTCTTCTTGTTCAAAGGAATTTTGAATTAACTCCACTTCCCTGGTGGCAAGTTTTTTCTTTATTAGATTTGGGGTATAAAACTCTAGATTTTTTCTATCTACCAAAAGTAAATCAAAATCTTTTACCTTAAAATAATTTTTTATTACTGCCTCCAGTTTTATAAGTGCCTCTTGTTTTGATTTTTGGAAAGCAGTTTCTATTTCGTACAAAATATTTCTCAAACTATAAGGTTTAGTTAAATATTTTTCTTCTAGCTGGTTATGTGATATTTTCAAAACATAAAAACTTCTACCCAGCTCTCTTAATCTATTCTTAAAGTATCTTAATTTTTCTTCATTACCTCTTATCTTA
>LGER01000100.1 GCA_001507915.1 Desulfonauticus sp. 38_4375
CCGACAAAAATAACTGATGCAGTAATTCTGAGTCGATGGTAATATTGTACTGAGCCATTGCAAGGTCACCTCCGGTTTGGGTTTGTTTTACCGCTTACCATTTTAAACCAGAGACCTTGCCTTGGCTCTTAATTTTACACAATTATATGGACGTAACTTAACATTACGATTAATGGCGCAAGAATGGAGGAGAGGTCAGTGAATGGAGAACAAGAAGCTATTTTGAGAAAACCTAAAAATGTGCTATTTGTAACTTTGGTTGGAAGGGGTTTTAACTTAAATTACGGAGCAGTATTGCAAGCATATGCACTCCAAAAATTTCTGAGGATTAATGGCTATCGCGCAAAAATCTTGAACTACAAGAGGGCGGATAATAGCATAGTAAAAAAAGATTTAAACTATTACTACAAAAAGTTGATAAAAATATTAAACGAAGAAGGGGTAAAGTTTCTCCTTGTCAAGTTGGCGAAAAAACCGATAAATTTTTTGCGAGTGAAAATCGAAAAGAAGCTAAAGAAGGAATATGAAGAGGAAAGGCGCAAAAATTTCCTGACATTTAAAGATTGCTTTCTTATCTTTTCTGAGAGAAGGTATAACAGCTACAATGAAATTTCTGAAGGCGCATCAAAGGTGATTCAAGAATTTGATATATTCCTTGTTGGTTCCGATCAAGTTTGGAATCCTTATTTTAACAACAGAAATGCTTTAAAAGTATATTTGCTTGATTTTGTACAAAACTCGCCGAGGATTTCCTACGCTTCAAGTGTAAGCGCAAAGATACCTCATGATCTTATTGACTTTTATAGAGAGCGCCTCTCAAAATTTGATTGCATATCTGTTAGAGAGGAGGAAAGTGCAAAAGAAATAGAAAAAGTCCTCGGTTATAAGCCTAAGGTGAATGTTGATCCGGCTTTGTTATTAAACGCTGAACAGTGGGAGGAAATAGCACATCAGCCAGAACAAAAAGTCAAAAAACCATACATATTCGTGTATGATTTGTACCGCTCACCAGAGATTTTACCTGCTGTGCAGAAGTTAGCAAGAAAAGAGTGCATGAAATATATTAACCATACTCCAATTTTGTTTGGACAAAAGTTGAGGTACCCCCATCTTGAATTATCTTTTTATACAAAGGGACCTGCTGAGTTTCTTTGGTATTTGAAAGAGGCCGATTTTGTTGTGACATCTTCTTTTCATGGTGTTGTTTTTTCTATCTTGTTTAGAAAACCATTCTACGCTATTCTGTGGAGCGAAAAATATAAAGATAGGATGAAACAAAACGGACGCATCACCAATTTATTAGGGCAAATAGGGTTAATTGAAAGGTGTTTTGATGACCCCCATGATATTCTTAAAAGAGGACTTGATAAAAATATAGATTGGGAAAAAGTCCATGAGAAAGTAAGCCAGCTGCGCGAAGATTCTATTAAATGGCTGCTTGAAGCTTTGGAGGGTGGTCTAGAAGATGTCGAGTAGCAATAAAAACGTATCGATTGTTAATGTTTGTTCTGGCTGTTTTGCTTGCTACAATGTTTGTCCAGCTGGCGCTATAGAAATAGTTTTATCAAGAGAAGGTTTCTATGTTCCTAAGATAGATAAATCATTGTGCACAAATTGTGGGTTATGTTTAAAAGTTTGTCCTGTAGTGAATGCACCAAGTAGTGAAGACAGGTTTTCGGAACCAAAAGTATATATTTCGTGGTCACTGGATGAGAAAACAAGGTTGAATTCATCGTCTGGTGGTTTATATCCAGAGTTGGCCAAATTGATTCTTGAAAATGGTGGAATCGTATTCGCAGTCGGATGGAACAAAGAATGGTTACCTCAACACAAAGAGGTTAGTGATTATAGCCAACTCTCAGAAACTCTGGGTTCAAAGTATGTCCAAAGTTATGTTGGAGATACCTACAGAAGAATAGCTGAACTTACCGAGTATGGCAAAAAGGTTCTATTCGTGGGAACTCCCTGTCAAGTAGCTGGGTTGAGGAATTTTATAAAACAAAGACGAGTAATAGAGGATAGTGTATTCCTTGTTGATTTGGTCTGCTTTGGGACTCCTTCGCCATCCGTTTTCAAAAAATATCTTACTGAAAATTTCAATAACAAAAAAATTACAGCAATTTCCTTTAGAGATAAAGTAACAGGTTGGAGCACTTCCTCATTTAGCATATATGACAAGACTTCAAGAATTTATTCTGTTCCTCTCTTTAAAGATTCATTCCTTCGGGGATTTTTAATAAAGCTTTATCTTACACGTATCTGCTACAGTTGCCCCTTTTCAAAGCTTCCACGTCAGGGGGATATTACTCTTGGCGATTTTTGGGGCGTGCCTGATAAGTACAAGGACGAAAAGGGAGTTTCTGTTGTTTTAGTTAATTCAGAGAAGGGCGAAGAACTTTTTAATCAATTGAGAGAAAAGCAAATAATCTTCGCAGAGCAAGTATCGTTAGAGACGGCTACGAAATCAAATCCAAGGATAGTATCTGGGCATATGAAAATGCCCAATGAAAGAGATAAATTGTTAATGGAAATTCATAGCAAAAGTTGGAAGTACATATCACGTAAATACATTAACCTATCGGTCTTAGGGGATTTATTAGAAGAGGTCTGAGCTTTGCCAAAAGAGTTTTGAAAAGGTTCATCAAGAGGTGACTGTAGTTGAGACAATACAAAAAACTTGCCGTCAACACCTTTTTCTTCACCTCGGGGAACATAGGTTCGAGAAGTATCCAGTTTTTAATGCGTCCCTTGTTCACCAGGTATATGGTTCCATCGGATTATGGGAAACTGGATCTTATAAGAACGACTGTTTCTCTACTGGTGCCTATACTGTCTTTTCAAATAAATGAAGCTATCCTCAGGTTTGCAGTTGAGTCACGTGTTGAACAGAAGAACAAAAACCTTTTACCCAATGCACTGATTTTCTCACTCTTTGCTTTTATTTTTTCATTGATTCTTTATCCAGTAATGAGAAATATCTCTGTTTTTGCTGTCAACGGACAGAGAAAATGTCACTCTAAAATGTCTTTAACGGGACAGTGACACTTTCTCTTCGTTGACCTGCCACTATTAACTCTTTAGAATGAAAGCACATGTATTACAAAAATCCGGAGAAAGAAGATTGTAATAAGAATATCACCATGAAAAAATTTATTATATGGCTGACAGTGTTGAACGCTGTGTCCAAGTTTCTGGGTTTCTTCCGGGAAATTGTATTGTCCTATTTTT
>LGER01000026.1 GCA_001507915.1 Desulfonauticus sp. 38_4375
AATAAGTGCTTAAAAAATAAACCTAAAGCCAACCAAGGAGGCAAACCATGGCTAAATTATTGCGTATCAATACTAAAACTAAGGACATCTCTTTTGAAGAGTTAAGTGGAAAATTAAATCTTTTAGGAGGAAGGGCACTAACCTCCAGGCTCATCCGCAAAGAGGTTCCTCCTACCTGCCATCCTCTGGGAAAAGATAATAAACTCATTGTAGCCACAGGGCTTTTAAGTGGAACTCCTCTAGCCAATTCAGGAAGAATCTCTGTGGGCGGTAAATCTCCTCTAACTGGCGGTATAAAAGAAGCCAATGCTGGTGGAACCTTTTCTCAAAAAATGGCCAAACTGGGCATAAGAGGTATTGTTTTAGAAGACAAACCAGAAGAAAAGTCCACTCGCGTTATCTACCTGGACAAAGATGGAGTAAAAATAGAAGACATGCCTGAGTTAGCAGGCCTTGGCACCTATGCCACTGCAGAGAAACTCTTTGCCAAGTACGGCAAAAAAGTGGGGATTTTAGTTATTGGCCCTGCAGGAGAGGACTTACGCTTGGGAGCATCCATTCAATTTACTGACCCCAAGGGAAGACCTGCCAGAGCAGCTGGTAGAGGTGGTTTAGGCGCAGTAATGGGCTCTAAAGGCATCAAGGCCATTGTGGTGAATGACGAAGGCGCTCCTGGAACAGAAATAGTAGACAAAGAGACCTTTAAGGCAGCAGCCAAACGCTGGGCTGAAATTTTAACCAATCATGCAGTTACAGGCCAGGGGCTTCCTTCCTTTGGCACTTCCATTTTAATCAATATTATCAACGAAGCAGGGGCCCTGCCCACCAAAAACTTCCGCTTTGGCCGTTTTGACAAGGCTCAAGAGGTAAGTGGCGAAAAAATGGTGGAAATCATTAACAAAAGAGGAGGCGTAGCCAAAGAAGGTTGCCATCCAGGCTGTATTATCCAGTGCTCTCAATCTTATGTGGATGAAAAGGGAGAATACATAACTTCTGGTTTTGAATATGAAACAGTCTGGGCTTTAGGCCCCAACACTTTGATAGATAACCTAGACCATCTCGCCCAGTTGGACAGGCTTTGTGATGATTTGGGCCTGGATACCATTGAAATGGGCAACACCATTGCTGTAGCCATGGAAGCCGGCCTAATCCCCTGGGGTGATGGCCAGGCTGCCATAGACCTTTTGAAAAAAGTCTATGACTCCAAAGACTACCTGGGCAAGATTATTGCCAATGGAGCAACTTTCACAGGTGAGGCCTTAGGAGTAGAAAGAGTACCTGTGGTAAAAAGACAGTCCCTGCCAGCCTATGACCCAAGGGCAGTAAAAGGTGTGGGCGTAACCTATGCTACCAGTCCCATGGGCGCAGACCATACTGCAGGTTATGCAGTATGCCAAAACATCTTAAAAGTAGGTGGAGATATTAATCCTCTGGGTAAAGAAGGAAATGTAGAAGTCTCCAAAAACCTACAAATCGCCACTGCAGCCATAGATTCTACGGGCTTCTGCCTGTTTGTGGCCTTTGCTGTTTTGGATACAGAAGATGCCCTGGAGACTATAGCCAAGCTAATTTCTGCCAAAGTAGGTCAAAACATTACTGTAGATGATATTGTCAACCTCGGTATAAGCGTACTTAAGGATGAGTACTCTTTTAACCAGGATGCAGGCTTCACCAAAGCTCAAGACCAGTTACCTGACTTCTTTATCAATGAACCTTTGCCTCCTCATAATACTGTCTGGGATTTTAGCATTGAAGAATTACAACAAGCTAAGGTATTATAATCTCACAAAATAAAAAAGGGGTTGGGAATCTTTTCCCAGCCCTTTTAAAAAGCTAAACCATGTTAGAAGTAAAATGCTTTGCCACCTTACATGAATACACCCCGGACCAGGGCAAGCTGGAATTTACCCCTGGGATGACCGTACAAGAGGTGATAAAAAGGTTAAATATCCCCTTAGAAGAAGTAAAAGTGGTGTTTGTAAACGGAGGGCATGCTTCTCTAGACACACCTTTACAAGATGGGGATAGAATTGGAATTTTCCCAGCTGTAGGAGGAGGATAATTTTTGAGTAAAGTTAATTTTTTAGCGTGGGAAAATCTTGCTTCTTTATTAGAAAAATCATCCTTTTCTTCTCTTCTTAAGCAAAACCTTTTACCCTTGGGCTTAAAAAAAAATTTTAAGGCCCTAAGTATAGAAGAACAAAAAAAACTCCTGCAAAGCAAGGTGTTGGTCGTAGGTTGTGGTGGGCTTGGAGGCTATGTTTTAGAACTCTTGGCTAGAAGTGGGGTGGGAAAACTTGTCTTTGCAGATGGTGATACTTTTGAAGAGACCAATTTAAACCGCCAATTGTTTTCCACCCTTAAAAACCTGGGCCAAAACAAGGCCTTAGAAGCTAAAAAAAGGCTGCAAACTATTTTTCCCTTTCTTCAGTTAACCCCCCTAGACTACTTTTTAACTGAGCAGGATTTAGAAACTCAAATATCCCAGGTAGACCTGGTAATAGATTGTTTGGGAGGTATAGGCTTTAAACCAGTTTTAATCCAAAAATGCCAGCAAAAAAACATTCCCATTGTTACAGGGGCTATTGCTGGCTTTGAAGGTTTTTTAAGTACTGTTCTACCAGAAAGCAAAGCTCCTCTAGCCTTTTACCAGGGTAGTCAAGAAGAAGGCGCAGAAAACACCCTGGGCTCCCCAGCATCTATGGTAAGCCTGATAGCTACCTTACAAAGCGCAGAAGCCATTTCCTTTTTAAGAAAACAAAAATTTCACCTGGTAAATAAAGTTTTTTATGTCTCTTTAACTGACTTTATCTTTGAAACTTATTCTCTTTAACTTCTAATTATCTTTTATTTTTTCTAATACAAAAACATCTTAAAAAATATATCCTATTTTTCCATTACAAACTTGTTTTCATCATAAAAATTTGCTACCATATAAAAAATAAAAATTTTTAAAAATATCTGCTCAATAGGAGAATAAAATATGAAACTCCCAATTTCTTTATATTGGTTGTTATTTTTCCTTTTAGGAACAAGTCAGCTTGCCTGGTCCAACTCTTTACCTTTGATTGAGCTCTGGCAGGCTCAAGGATTTTGTTTAGAAAATCCAGAATATGAACAGGACTATATTCAATTTAAGGGCAAAAATGTGTATGGAGCTTATTGGCAATGCAACAATTAATTAACTTTAGGGGGTAGTGAGAATCAGGTTTTAACCCCAAACCTCTAACTACCCCCAAGTCAAAAACAACTCCAAGATTTCCCTTTCCTTCCTGCACCCCCTTGTTTTAAGCCTAGACTATTAAAAAAAATTAGCCTAAAAGGTTATTCTCAAAAAATCTGAAAGGAAATCTCAATGAAAATACTCTTAGCCACATCCAACAAAGGAAAAATAAGGGAAATCCAGAGTCTTCTCTCTACCACTGGAGATTTTGAAGTAGTTGGTTTAGACCAGTTCAATTTAGGAGATATCCCAGAGACAGGCACAACTTTTCTGGAAAATGCCTTACTTAAAGCTAAAACTGCCAGTGAAAAAACCGGACTTATTACCTTAGCTGATGACTCTGGTCTAGTAGTGCCCTACCTGGGAGGAGAGCCTGGAGTTTATTCGGCCAGGTATAGCGGAAAAGATGCCACTGATGCAAAAAACAATGCCAAACTTTTAGAAAAGTTAAAGGGAGTACCCTTAGAAAAACGTCAGGCTTTTTTTGTCTGCGTATTGGTAGCGTACGCACCTCAAGGTAAGTACTTTTGGGTAGAAGGCAAATGGGAAGGACGCATTGCCTTTGAGCCCAGGGGAAATAAAGGCTTTGGCTATGACCCCATTTTTATTGACCTGGAAACAGGCAAACACGCTGCAGAAATGGACTTGGAAGAAAAAAATCAAAAAAGCCATCGGGGTAAGGCCTTGCAGGTGTTCCTAAAAAAATGGCCTAAGTTTTTGACAGAAATTAAAGGAGAACTTTAATGTGTGGAATTATTGGCTATGTAGGACATAGACCAAGTGTACCTTTACTCATAGAAAGTCTACGCCGTTTGGAATACAGAGGCTATGATTCAGCTGGCCTGGCCTTTTGCTTAAACAATAAATTACAGGTTATAAAAAGTGAGGGCAAGTTAAGCAACTTAGAAAACAAATTAAATCAAAGCGAATTCTTCCTAGCTACCTCGGGTATTGGGCATACCAGATGGGCTACCCATGGTTTACCCATAGAAAAAAATGCCCATCCCCACTTGAGTATAGATGGCCGTTTTGCCCTAGTTCACAATGGAATTATTGAAAACTATGGGGAACTTAAAGAAAAATTAGAGAAAAAAGGCATTACTTTTTCCTCTGAAACAGATACAGAGGTATTGGTGCAACTAATTGCCCATTATGTAAGAAAGGGAGATTCTATTCTCCAGGCAATCTCTAAAAGCCTAAAAGAGATAGAAGGCTCTTATGCCTTTGCCCTTATTGAATGCTCTCAACCCGATAAAATGTGGGTAGGAAGACATTCCAGTCCTCTTATCCTGGGGCTGGGACAGGGAGAAAATTTTGTAGCTTCTGATATCCCTGCCTTCTTGCCCTACACCAAGGAAGTAATTTTTCTGGAAAACGAAGAAATAGCTGAAATCACCACTACTTCTTATCAAGTCTATGATTTAGACCTAACTCCTTTAAATAAAAAAGTTACTACTATTAAGTGGGATATTCAGGCTGCGCAAAAAGGTGGTTTCAAACACTTTATGCTCAAAGAAATATTTGATCAGCCCCAGGTAATCAGGGATTGTTTAACCGGGAGAATCAACAAAAGTAAAAAAAGTGTTATTCTGCCAGAATTAGAAAACTTTCCCATCCCTCATAAAATCCATATTATTGCCTGTGGCACCTCTTTTCACGCGGGCTTATGGGGAAAATATCTCCTGGAAGAACTGGCTCAAATTCCTGTGGAAGTGGATATTGCTTCAGAGTTTCGCTACCGCAAAGTTCCCTTAAGCCCTCAAGACCTGGTAATGGTCATCAGTCAAAGCGGAGAAACAGCAGACACTCTAGCTGCTCTAAGACTGGCTAAAGAAAAAAAACTCAAGGTCCTGGGACTGTGCAATGTGGTGGGCTCCAGTATTGCCAGAGAATCAGATATTACCCTTTATACTCAAGCCGGACCAGAAATAAGCGTAGCCTCTACCAAGGCCATGTTAAGCCAGATGTTAACCCTTTTATTACTCACTCTTTTCTGGGGAAACAAGAAACAATTACTAACTTCTACTTTTCTGGAAAAGGCCATAACAGTTCTTAGCAATTTGCCAGAAATTTTAGAAGAACAACTTCCAGTACTTAAAAACTCTGCTGAAGAACTGGCTCAAAAATACGCCTGGGCCAGAAGTTTCTTTTACTTAGGCCGGGGACTGGGATATCCCCTGGCTCTGGAAGGTGCTTTAAAACTAAAAGAAATCTCCTACATTCACGCTGAAGGCTATGCTGCAGGTGAAATGAAGCACGGCCCCATTGCCCTTATTGACCCAGATTTTCCCACTTTTGCTTTGGCTTTAGAAGATGAACTCTTAAGCAAAGTGGTGTCCAACTTAAAAGAGGTCCAGGCCAGGGGTGGAAAAATAATTGCTCTAACCACTCCAGAGGTTAAAGTAGAAGCAACAGACCTTTGGACTGTGCCTTTTTTAGAAGCGCCCTTTAATTCCTTTTTGGCCTTGCCAGCTCTACAACTATTTGCTTATGAAATGGCTGTGTACCTTGGTAAGGATGTAGATCAACCTCGCAATCTGGCCAAAAGCGTTACTGTAGAATGAAAAAACTACTCACCTTTTATTTTTTTTGTTCTTTTTTACTACTTTCTTCTCCTGCAGGAGGGCTATCCCTTTCTGCCCAATACCAAAAGCAGGTAAATTATTTCCACTATCTCTTAAAAAATCCTAACAAGGCCAAGTATAGAAGCACCTGGCTGACTTTAAGCAATAACTTTTTAAAAATATATAAAGCCACTCCAACAAGTTCTCTAGGTGCCAAAGCGCTCTACTATGTAGGCAGAAGCTATGAAGAGCTAGGTAAACGCTCTCGCTTAAAAAAAGATTTTATGGAAGCCATTGATTACTTCCGCAGGGTCACCCTTCATTTTCCCCATCACAGCTGGAGTGATGATGCCCAACTGAAAATAGCTCAAATCTATTTCTATAACCTCAATGAGGAAACTCAAGCTTATGTAGAACTACTTAAAGTAGTCTATTCCTATCCCCAAGGAGATAAACAAAAAGAAGCTCAAGCTTTTCTGGAAAAACTAGATCAACAGAAGTTATCACAACAAAAAAAAGAAAATAAAACCACTCCGAACTATTCTCTAGTAGCCAAAAGAATACAAAATTCTAATCCTACTCCCATCCAATTAACTAATATAAGGCACTGGTCTAGCGATGATTATACCAGGATTGTCTTAGATTTGGAAGAAGAAACAAAGTATTTTTACAAATTATTAAATCCAGACCCCAAACTAAACACCCCCTATCGACTTTTTATTGATTTAGAAAATACCTCGATAGCTACTGTTATTCCAAGCGAACAAACCATCGCTGATGGAATCTTAAAACAAATAAGAGTCGCTAAACATTCTGAAGATAAAACTAGAGTGGTTTTAGATATAGAAAATATCAAAGATTATCGTTTATTTTCCTTAAATAATCCTTACAGAATAGTTATTGATGTCTTTTCTGAAGAAAAAAAAGATACCTCTCCTTCTCAGCCTCAAATCAACTTGGATCCGCAAAAAAGAAAAGAAATTGCCAGCCAAAATCTCATTGAACAACTGGGCTTAAAAGTAAAAACTATTATGCTGGACGCTGGACATGGAGGAAAGGACCCAGGAGCCATAAGCCATGGAATAAAGGAAAAAGACATAAATTTAAGAATGGTCAAAATCCTGGGAAAACTTTTAAAGGAAAAAGGATTTAGAGTTATTTACACCCGAACTACAGATACTTTTATTCCCCTAGAAGAAAGAACAGCTATGGCCAATTCTAAAAAAGCTGACTTATTCATTTCCATTCACTGTAATGCTCATAGAAGCTCTAAAGTAAAGGGACTGGAAATTTATTATTTAAACCTGACCAAATCCAAAGATGCCTTGCGGGTAGCTGCCAGGGAAAATGCCGTGTCGGAAAAAAGTATTAGTGATTTACAACTCATCTTAACTGAACTCATGTTAAATTCTAAAATCAGTGAATCTAAAGATCTCGCTACACTGGTACGCAAGGAATGTATATCAAAAGCCCAAAGTGTATACCCTTCCCTTTTGGACCATGGAGTTAGAGAGGCACCTTTTTACGTGTTGATGGGGGCAAAAATGCCAGCTATCTTAGTGGAAATTGGTTATCTAACCAATCCTTATGACCGTAAAAAAATGACCAGCTACTCCTACTTATCGGCTCTGGCCCAGGGATTGGTTCAGGGCATTTTGGCTTACAAACAGGAAGTAGAAAAAATCGCCAATCTGCCAGGAAGTACTACAGGCAGTTAAAAAGTTACCTCTCCACACCAATTGGAATTTAAAGCCCTGGGAACAAAGCTTAACCCCTTTTCACTATAGGCACAAATAAGCTTGCTGACCAGAGCTTCTCTGGTCATATCCCAGGCAGGTAAAACTCCCAAATGAGTCAAAACTTGCCCTGTGGCATAGGCTTGAGGACGCACCTTACCTTTTAAGCACTGGGTACGGTTAACAAAAAGAATCCCTTTTTCCCTGCCTTTTTCCAGGGCCCTTAAAAAGGCTTTATTATCCTCAGGTGCATTGCCACTACCAAAGGTTTCTAAAATAACCATCTGCACATCTTGAGTTGCAATCAACTGTTCCAGGGTTTCTCCAGAAAATCCTGGGAAAAGAGGAAAAATGAGTAAATTGGGGATAGTTATCTGCTTTACCCGCAATTTACACTCTTCTCTTAAAGGTGGTAAAAGAAGCTCTTTATTGATTTTAAGCTCAATCCCCACTTCACCCAGAGGAGGGAAATTGGGAGAAGCAAAGGCAGCAAAACTATCTGCATCCACCTTACTGGCCCTTACTCCTCTTAGGAGCTTATTGCCAAAACAGATAACTACCTCTTTTAAATCCTTTTCTCTGGCCAATAAAAAAGAGGCAATGAGATTCTCCCTGGCATCATTTCTGGTTTCAATGAGAGGAATTTGAGAGCCCGTAAAAATTACAGGTTTTCCTAAGCCTTGCAGCAAAAAAGCCACGGCTGAGGCTGTATAGGCCATGGTATCAGTGCCATGCAAAACCACAAATCCCTGGTAAGAAGAATAATGTTCATAGATGTCCTTAGCTATTTTAAACCAATCCCAGGGGGTCATATTAGAAGAATCCAGCAAAGGAGAGTATTCCAAGACATCAAAGGAAGGTAGTTCTCTGGCTTTTAATTCAGGAATCCTTTCTGCCAAAAGGGTTTTTAAATATCCCTTTTTAGGCTCATAGCCTTTTTCCCCTGGAACCATGCCGATGGTTCCTCCAGTATAGATTACTAAAATTTTCTCACTCAAAACATACCCTCCCCTCAACTTTAGCTAGTTTCACTTGACGAAGCCAGAGCCTAAAAGCTACTTTGTTTTTATACCCTGGTCAAAGGAGAAGTTTAGATGTTAATCAACAAATTTTCTTTAAAACAGGAATTTGAATTTCCTCAACTAAAAAAGTGGTTGAGTAAACGCAATGAATCCAACTTAGAAATAGAAGATAAAGTAAGAAGAATCATTGCTCAAGTAAAAGAAAACAAAGACCAAGCACTTCTGGAATATACCAGACAGTTTGATTGCCCTGACTTTTCTCTAACCAACTTAAAGGTAAGAGAAGAAGACCTAAACAAAGCTCTAAAGGAAATCCCTGCTGAAGACTTAGACATTATCCAGGAAGCTAAAGAAAATATCTGGAATTTTCATCTCAAACAAAAACAAAACTCCTGGTTTACTCCTCAGGAAGACGGAACTATCCTGGGACAAATAGTAAACCCTGTAAACAAGGCAGGACTTTACATTCCTGGAGGAAAAGGAGGAGAAACACCTCTTATTTCTTCTCTGCTAATGAATGCCATTCCAGCCCTGGTGGCAGGAGTAAAGGAAATACACCTAGTCTCCCCACCCAGAAAAAATGGTAGTTTAAACCCCTATCTCTTGGCCACAGCCAAAATTTTGGGGTTAAAAGACATCTATGCCGTGGGTTCAGCCTGGGCCATTGCAGCTTTAGCCCTGGGTACTGAAACCATCCCAGCAGTAGATATTATCGTGGGGCCAGGAAATATTTTTGTGACTACAGCCAAAAAAATCCTCCAGGGACAAGTGGGAATTGACATGATTGCAGGTCCCAGTGAAATAACCATCCTGGCGGATAAAAAGGCCTCTCCTGCTTACCTGGCAGCAGACCTTCTCTCTCAGGCAGAACACGACCCTCTGGCTGCCAGCATCCTGATTTCTCCTTCTCCCATCTTACTGGAAGCTGTGGAGATAGAGTTGCAAAGGCAACTGGACAACCTGTCCAGAAAAGACATTGCAGCTAAGTCCTTGCAAAACTGGGGAGCCCTTATTGAAGTGCCTTCTATTGAACAGGGCCTTAAGCTGGTAAATCTCATTGCCCCTGAACACTTTGAGTTTATTGTGGACAATCCCTGGGATTATTTGGGACAAATCAAAAATGCCGGAGCTGTTTTTCTGGGGGAATATACTCCAGAACCTGTAGGAGACTATTTTGCCGGTCCCAACCATGTCCTGCCTACCATGTCCACAGCCAGATTTGCCCAGGCCCTGAGCGTGGAAACATTTTACAAAAAAACAAGCTTAATTTATACTCCTAAGCATTATATCCAGAGGCAGGGTAAAAAAATAGCCCGTCTGGCCAGACTGGAAGGTCTGGAAGCCCATGCCAGAAGCGTTGAAATTAGATTACAAAATTAAGGAGTAGTTAAAATGAAAGTAATTTCCAGTACCAATATCCAGGAATATCCCCTTTATTCCAAAGGTAAGGTCAGGGATATCTACGAGTTGGATGAAGAACACTTGCTCATCATTACTACAGACCGCATGAGTGCCTTTGATGTGGTTATGCCCAATCCCATACCTTACAAAGGCGTTGTCCTGAACCAGATTACCATCTTCTGGATGGAAAAGTTTTCTTCTCTGGTAGACAATCACCTGGTGGAAACAGAAGTATCCAGATTTCCAGCCAAGCTACAAAAATATGGAGAAGAGCTGGAAGGAAGAAGCGTAATTGTAAAAAAAGCCAAACCCTTGCCCATTGAGTGTATTGTTCGGGGCTATATTACTGGCTCAGGCTGGAAAGACTATCAAAACACAGGTAAAGTCTGTGGTCATGTATTGCCAGACAATTTAAAAAAGTCAGATAAATTACCTAATCCTCTTTTTACTCCTTCTACCAAGGCAGAATTGGGAGAGCATGATGAAAATATAACCATTGCTCAGGCCAAGGCCAAAATAGGCGAAGGACTCTTTAAATTGGTAGAAGATATTTCCTTAAAAATTTACACTCAGGCCCAGGAGTACGCCCGCAGCAGAGGAATTATTATTGCTGATACCAAATTTGAGTTTGGTCTAAAGGATAAAAAGCTCCTGCTCATTGATGAAGTGCTGACCCCAGATTCCTCCAGATTCTGGCCTGCTGAAAGTTATACCCCTGGAAAAGACCAGCCCAGTTTTGATAAGCAGTATTTAAGAGACTGGCTTACTCAAAGTGGTTGGGACAAGACTCCACCTGCGCCCAACTTGCCTGAAGAAGTAATTGAAAAGACCAAAGAAAAATATCTCAAGGCCTATGAATTATTAACCGGTAAAAGTTTATTCTAAGTTAAAAAGGAGTTTTCACTATGTTGTTAAAAGATAAAAAAGCCCTAATTTTTGGTGTGGCCAATGAACGCTCCATTGCTTACGGGATAAGCAAAATTTTTAAAGAACAGGGAGCAAAACTAGCCTTTAGTTATCTGGGAGAAGCCCTGAAAAAAAGAGTAGAGCCTATTAGTGAACAACTGGGAGGAGATTTTATTTTTCCCTGCGATGTTAGCAAAGACGAAGACATCCTGGCAGCCAAAGAAATAGTGGTTGAAAAATGGGGCAATTTTGACATCCTGGTTCACTCAGTAGCCTTTGCTCAAAGGGAAGACTTACAGGGTCGCTTTATTGAAACTTCCAGAAAAGGCTTTCAAATTGCCCTGGATATCTCAGCCTACTCTCTGGTAAAACTCTGCCAGGATTTTGAAGAGTTGCTTAATCCTGGTGGCTCTGTTCTTACCATGACCTATTATGGTTCAGAAAAGGCAGTACCCAATTACAATGTAATGGGAGTGGCCAAGGCTGCTTTAGAGGCCAGTGTGCGCTACCTGGCAGTTGATTTGGGTGCCAAAAATATTCGTATTAATGCCATTAGCGCTGGCCCCATAAAAAGCCTGGCTGCTTCTGGCATTAGTGGTTTTAAAACCATTCTTAAAACCATTGAAGAAAAAGCTCCCCTGGGACGCAACATAACTCAAGAAGATGTGGCCAAAACCGCTCTGTACCTGGCTTCAGACCTATCTTCTGGAGTTACAGGTGAGGTAATTTTTGTGGATGCTGGGTATAACATTTTAGGACTATAAGATGAGTGGAGATTTAATCCTTTTAATAATTTTTCTCATTATCTGGATTTTGTTAATCAAATTTGGCTCTAAGCTGGGAATTCCCACTTGAGGCCCAGCCAAATCTTGTCAGTTGGACAAACAAAAGGAGCAACAAGATGAAGATAGTAGTCCTTGATGGCTATACCTTAAACCCAGGTGATTTAAGCTGGGAAGAGTTAAAAACTCTGGGAGAAGTAGTCATCTATGACCGAACCCCCAAAGACCAGGTGGTAGAAAGGGCCAAAGATGCCCCCATTTTAATCACCAACAAAACCATTCTGGACCGAGAAAACCTTCAACACCTGCCTCAGGTAAAATACATTGGCGTACTGGCCACAGGTTATAATGTGGTAGATGTGGATTACTGCCAGGAAAAAGGGATTGTGGTCACCAATGTACCTGGCTATGGGCCCAAAACTGTTGCCCAGATGGTCTTTGCCCACATCCTGGAATTAACCAACCGGGTTTATGCCCATCACTTAAGTGTAATTGAGGGAGAGTGGTCCAGGGCTCTAGATTTTTGTTATTGGAAGTACCCTCTGGTAGAACTAAGTGGCAAGACCCTGGGAATAATTGGTTTTGGGCAAATTGGAAGAGAAGTGGCTAGAATTGGCCAGGCCTTTGGGATGAATATTCTGGTAAAAACCAGAAGCATACCCAAAGAAGTGCCTGAATATGTAAAACTGGTTTCTTTAGAAGAATTAATTACCCAAAGTGATGTCATTTCCCTAAACTGCCCCTTGACCAAAGAAACAGAAAACCTGGTCAACGAAGACTTTTTAAAGGCTATGAAACCAAGTGCTTACCTGATCAACTGTAGTCGGGGACAACTGGTAGATGAGCAGGCTCTGGTTAAGGCCTTAAAAGAAGGACAAATCGCTGGAGCAGGCGTAGATGTCTTGAGCCAGGAGCCACCTCCTGCCAATCATCCCTTTTTTACCTGCCCCAACTTACACCTAACCCCTCATATTGCCTGGGCTACTAAAGAAGCCAGACAAAGGCTATTAGACATTGCTGTAGATAATTTGCGTTCCTTTTTACAGGGAAAAGTGAAAAATAGGGTGGTTTAACTCTTGCCTAATTAAACATTTTTAGCTAAAGAGGTTTTCTTCTGGCCCGGAGAGGTGTCCGAGATGGCCGAAGGAGCACGATTGGAAATCGTGTGTACCGGCAAAACCGGTACCGAGGGTTCGAATCCCTCCCTCTCCGCCAGCAAAAAAAAGAGAATAAAGGGGAGCCAGGCGGCAAGGACGCTACAAACCCCGTCAGGCCCGAGAGGGAGCAGCGGTAGTAGTTGTCCTTGGGTGCCTGGTTTCCCTAAAAAAAGGCGCTAATTAGCGCCTTTTTTTATTTTGAACAAACTTTCTTTAACTCCCTAAAATATCAACCAAAAACCTGATTATAAGGTGGTCAAACTGGATTTTACCAGGGCAAGTTCAGGTTCTTTTAACCATCTGGGCCAGGATAGGACCTCCCAGCCAGGAAAGCGCAAATAAAAGTGGTGTAAAAATAAACAATCAGCCTTTTCCTGGCCATAAAGAGGGTCTCCCAGGATAGGAAAACCCAAACCAGCCAGGTGGGCTCTAATCTGATGCCTTTTACCCTTTAAAATTTTCACCACCAACAAAGAAGAGTTTAAATCCCAACTAAGAGGATAAACCCAGGAATATCTTAAAGGGTCTTTTTCTTCCTCTTCCAATACCTTTACTTTTTTTCTCTTACTTACTTCTAAACCCCTTTTGGCCACTAAGGGCTTTTCTATCTTTCCCTTAACCCTTACTAAGTAAAACTTTTCCACCTGACCCTGATTTTGCCACTTCTTGTATTCAATTTCCCTTTCAACCTTATCTGTAGCTAAAACAATGCCTGAAGTTAAATAATCCAATCTATTTAAAAGAATTAAGGGTAAGCCTTTGTATTTTAACCAATCTTCTAAACTACTTTTTTCTTTTCCCCTGATAGAATGTAAAAAGGAGGGTTTATCTAAGGCCCAAAAAGAATCTTTTTGTTTTAAAATTCTAATTGAAAATTTTAGAGAAATATCCTCTTCTCTTACCTCTACCCTATCTCCTGGTTGTAACAGCCAAGAAGTCTTTTTTATCTTTTGAGATTGGACCAGTACTTTACCTGAACGAATTAAATCCTTGGCCTGACGCCTACTAAAAAATCTGGCCAAAAACTTACTTAAAGTAATTGCTTCTTGCTCTGTAAAAGGATAAATAAAAACTTTTTTAGACATAAAAAAAGCCCCTTTAGGGGCTTAGAGTTAAAACTGCTTATTAACTTCTATAAAGCGTTGTATCACCGTAAACAAAGTTAAAAATACATATACAACCAGACCTATAAAGAAAAGGCCTTCCCTAAAACCAAATAGGGCCAAAAGCAGTCCCCATACCAATAGAAAAACTGTTCTGGAGACTCTATCCATAAGCCCGGACTCACAAATCTTTCCCAGAGACTGGGCTCTAGCCTTAAGATAACTAATCAAAAAGGAAAAGCCCACAGCCAGAAAAAGCATTACTCCAGCTTCCTTATACCAAACACTCTGCGTACTTAAGACATAAAAACCCAGTAAATAAAAAAGGTCGCTTATTCTATCCAGAGAAGAATCCCAAAAAGCCCCCTTGGGACTTACCTTATTTTGCTCTCTGGCTACAAGGCCATCTAAAGTATCAGCCAGTCCAGAAAGGCCAATTAAAACCACTCCCCAGAAAGCATGTACATAAAACCCCAAAGGGACAAGCAGGGCCAGGACAAAGCCACTAAAAGTAAGCTGGCCGGGAGTAATTTTTTGAGAGTTTAGCCAACTACCAAATACCTTTTTAACTATTTCATAGTACCTATCGGTCAAAGGACATTTTTTCCAATCCATGTTAACCTCCTTAATTTATTCTATCTTTTAATTCAACAAAAACAAAGAAGCAAGACCTAAAAAGGTAAAAAAGCCTCCACTGTCCGTCAGGGTAGTCAAAAAGATAGAAGACGCCTGGGCCGGGTCTCGTCCCAGGGCCCTTAAGATCAAAGGAATGGAAGCTCCAGCTACTGCCCCTAAAACCATATCCAGCAACAAGGCTAAAGCCATAACCAAACCCAACTCCCTATTTTGGGTCCACAGATAAATACCTGTATAGACCATAAGGGCAATCAAAATCCCATTAACCAGGGCAATTTTGGCTTCCCTGGCCACTGCCTTCCAAAATCTTTTGGGGTCAAAGGTTTCCAGAGCTAACTGTCTAATCATTACTGCCAGGGATTGTTGGCCTGTATTTCCGGCTTGATTGGCCACTATGGGCATCAACACTGCCAAAATCGCCATTTGAGTAATGGAACCTTCAAAAAGATGCACCACATAGGCAGAAATGGCAGAGTTAAACACATTGATAATCAACCAGGGCAGTCTTTTTTTTACTGAGTAAAACCAGGGGGTATAAAGGGTTTCATCTGAACCAGCACCCACCATGGTCTGCATGTCTTCACTGGCTTCTTCTTGAATAATATCAATAACATCGTCTGCAGTTACAATACCCAAAAGCCGCATCTCATGGTCTACTACTGGAATGGCCAAAAGGTCATAACGACTAAGAAGTTTGGCCACCTCTTCCTTGTCCTGGTCATAGGTAACAAAAATAAGGTGCTGGTCCTTTAACAAAGATTTTAAAGTCTTATTGCCTGGAGCCAAAAACAAGTCTCTTAAAGACAATACTCCTTTTAAGTGTCTAAATTCATCCACGATATAAGCATAATAGGGAATTTCTATCTCTTCTGCATTTTCTCTAATCAATTTAATGGCCTGTTCAACACTGAGATTTTGATCCAGGACCAAAATCTCAGTATTCATCACGCCACCAGCACTATCAGGGTCAAATTTTAAAAGATGTTTAATGCGAACTGCATCTTCTTTTTCTATATACTTTAAAATTTTATCCCGAATATCCTTAGGTAATTCACTTAAAATATCCGTAGCATCGTCAGGAGCCATTTCCTCCAACAGGTCAGCAGCAAAGGCAGGAGGCAAGGTGGACATTAGAGCCACCCTTTCATGCTTTTCCATTTCAGTAATAGATTCAGCACTCACTTCCAGAGGTTGAGAACGAATAAAGGCCTGCTGCTCTTCCAGAGAAAGTTCTTCTAACTTATCTGCAGCATCTGCAGGGTGCAGGTTATCAATTTTAGCTTTAGGCCATTCTACTTTTTTGTAATGCATTTTTTCATCTTTCATCAGGGCCTCCTTTTATTAGGCCAAAAATAAAAAACTCCAGATAAAGGGATTCTTTCCCTATTGACGAGTCTTCAAAGTTTCTTTACCCAGACTTCCAACCATGGATAACTTCTCCACTTACTTCCCACCTCAAAAAAAGCCTCTGCTACTTAATCTTATTGACCTGGCTTGGCAAGAAGATGGTGAAGACCCAAGTAGCCTAATTTTTCCTTCAGATCACACCTCTTCAGCCAAGTTGATAGCCAAAGCCCATGGCCTTATTGCTGGACTACCCCTTTTAAACTTAATTCAAGAAAAATTCAAACTTTCCTTAAAAATTACTCTTTTGGTTCACGAAGGAGCCAGAGTTAAGCCCAGACAAGTCATTGCCAAAATCCAGGGAAAAACCAGAGACCTATTAAGAGCAGAAAGGATTTTTTTAAATTTTTTAAGCCATCTTTCAGGCATAGCCACCTTAACCAGCAAATATGTGGAAAAGACTAAACCTTATGGCGTAACCCTTTTGGACACCAGAAAAACTCTACCCGGGATGCGTTATTTAGAAAAATATGCTGTACAAGTAGGGGGAGGGAAAAATCACCGCCTGAACTTATCCGAGATGATTATGCTTAAAGACAATCATCTGGCAGCCTTTCCTCACCTGCAAGAAGCAGTAAAAACTTTGAGAACCCAACTTAATCCCTGCCCACCCATTGAGGTAGAATGTGGGACCTTAGAAGAAGTAAAAGCAGCCATTAAAACCCAGGTGGACAGAATTATGCTGGACAACATGTCCCTGAAGCAAGCTAAAGAGTGTCTGGCCCTTATTCCTTCTCATATTGAGACAGAAATAAGTGGCAATATAGACCTTAACAACATAGAGGCGTATGCCCGGTTAAAACCCACCTATATTTCTGTAGGCAAATTAACCCATTCTGCCCCAGCTTTGGATCTCAGTTTAAAGATAGAGGGAAAAAATGAAAAATAAAATTTTACAACTCAAGGAAAAGCTTGGCACGCAAGTAGCCATACTGGCCCATCACTATCAGGCCCAGGAAATAGTAGAGATTGCAGACCTCACAGGAGATTCTCTAGAACTGGCCCAAAAAATTCCCCACTTAACTGCCAAATATTTAATCTTTTGCGGAGTCCACTTTATGGGAGAAACAGCAGCTATTCTGGCTGCAAAAGGACAAAAGGTCTTTATGCCTGAGCCTCAGGCTGGCTGCGTCATGGCCAATACTGCTCCCACCTTTTTAGTTCAAAAGGTAGTGGAAGAACTCACTTCCCTGGGGAAAAAGGTAATTCCTCTTACTTATGTAAATTCCACAGCAGAAATAAAAGCCCTCTGCGGGAGGCTGGGAGGTAGCACCTGTACTTCTGCCAATGCCAGGCAAATGCTTAGCTGGGCTTTGAAGCAAGGCGATTTGGTATTGTTTTTACCTGATAAAAACCTGGGGCAAAACACAGGAAAATCCCTGGGACTAAGCGCTAAGGATATGGCTACCATCTCTCTAACCAACCTGAAAGAGTTAAAAAGCATAGTTTCTAAAAAACTTTTACTCTGGCCTGGAGTGTGCGCAGTACACTTTAAGTACAAACCCAAACATCTTATCCAGATTCGCCAAAAGGATTCCCAGGCCCGGATTGTTGTTCACCCTGAATGCTCTCCTGAAGTCGTAAGTTTAAGCGATGCCAATGGCTCCACTTCTTTTATCATTAAGTATGTAAAAAACGCTCCTGCTGGCTCAAAAATCTATGTGGGCACAGAAGAAAACCTGGTAAAAAGGCTGCAAAAAACTTATCAAGGGCAAAAAGAAGTTTTGTCCCTCTACCCAGTATGTTGTTCTAACATGGCCAGAACCAGGCTGGAACAGGTCCTAGAGACCTTAGAACATTTTCCTGCTGCTAAAGAAATTACTGTCTCAGAAAAATTGAGCACCTGGGCTAAAAAGGCCCTGACAACCATGTTTGAGGTTTGCTCTTAATGAGCCCTAAAAGCGAGGTCTTAATTATAGGCAGTGGCCTGGCAGGTCTTACTGCTGCCCTTATCCTGGGTAAGGCTGGTTTTACAGTAAATCTTCTTACTGAAGAAGACCTAGGCGAAGGCAACTCTTACCTAGCTCAGGGTGGAATCGTTTATAAAAATCCTCAAGGCGACCCCCAAAGCTTAGAACAGGATATTTTTCAAGCAGGATGTAAATTAAACTATAAAAAAGCTGTTAAATTAACAGCACTTCAAGGACCTCAACTGGTTGAAGATATCCTTTTAAAACAACTAGATATACCCTTTGCCAGGGAAGGTAAAAAACTCCTACTGACCAAAGAAGGAGCTCATTCTTTACCTCGCATTCTTTTCTGCAAGGACTTTACTGGTAAAGCCATAATGGACAAACTAATCCAGGAAGTAAGCAAGCTAGAAAGCGTAAAAATATATCCTCAACACCTGGCCATTGACCTGCTTACCAGTCATCACCACTCTACTCGCCTGGAATTTAAGTATCACCTGGAAAACCAGTGCTTAGGTGCTTATGTCCTGGATAAAAAAAATAAAGTGGTTCTTCCCTTTTTGGCTGAATATACCCTTCTGGCTACAGGGGGATTAGGACAGATTTTCTTACACTCCACCAATTCCCTAAGCAGTATAGGTTCTGGCCTGTCCATGGCCTATCGGGCTGGTTGCCGCTTGTTAAACCTGGAATACATTCAATTTCATCCCACTTCTCTTTTTCACCTGGCTCCTAGAAAATTCTTAATTTCTGAGGCAGTAAGGGGAGAAGGTGCCTTTCTGGTCAATCACCAGGGCAATCCCTTTATGCAGGAATATCACCCCCAAAAGGATTTAGCGCCCCGAGACATCGTAACCAGGGCAATCTGGGAAGAAATGTTAAAACACAATCAGGAACATGTGTTCTTAAATATTTCCAGGGTAAAAAATTTTCCTGAACGCTTTCCCACCATTTATCAACAATGTGTACAAGAAGGCATCCAGATCCAGAAGGAACTTATCCCTGTAGTGCCAGCAGCTCATTATTTTTGCGGTGGAATTCTGGTCAACCATCAAGGCCAAACCACTTTAAAACGCCTCTATGCTGCTGGAGAGTGTAGTTGTACTGGCTTACACGGAGCCAATAGACTGGCCAGCACCTCCTTACTGGAAGCCCTTATCTGGGGTTATAGAAGTGCCAGGTCCATTCAAAAGGCCTTACAGGGTAAAACCAAACTGCGCAAAGCGCTTTTAGCTTCTATTCCAGATTGGGAATATCCCCAAAACCCAGAACCAACTGACCCTGCCCTCTTAAAACAGGACTGGAGCACTATCAAACATACCATGTGGAACTATGTGGGGATTATTCGAAGTAAAGCCAGATTAAAGCGAGCCTTTGAAGAACTACAACTCTTAAACAAAAGATTACACGACTTTTATAGAGAAACAGAATTAAGTGCGGACCTGGTAAAGCTTTATCACGCCTGCCAGAGTGCCTATATTATTACCCGGGCAGCCTTAAAAAACAAAACCAGCCAAGGATGCCATTTTCGTAAAGACTAATCCTTGGTCCCAGAATAGGTAAACCCTTTAGCCACCATTTTGTAAAATGTTCCCTTATCCAGACCTATTACCTGCCCACAAGAGCAGTAAATCTTACCCTCTCTTTGCACAAATCCATATACTTTCTTTATTCTAGCTTTATGACACCTAAGGACTTCACCAGGACCTATTTTGTAATATTTAAAAAGCTTTTTCTTACAACCTGAACATCTAACAACAAGCATAAAGCTATTCTTTTACCTTACTTTTTAACCACTTAATCTGCCTGCAAATCCCCATAAACAGGTTATATTCATTTTTCCTTAATTTCACCCGGTTAAAAAACCTTTTTACCGGCAGCATAAAGTAGTCTGGATTATTATCTGCATGCAAAAAATCAATGGCCAATAAAGTTTCCTTTAGATTGTCAAAAAGTACCTGCAAATCCTTTTGCGAGGCCAGTTTGAGATTTTTGTCGTGAATGGGTCTTATTTTGCGGGAAGATAATTGCTTAAAACACTCATAAAGCAAAATCATAACTGCCTGGGCCAGGTTTAAGGACCAGGCTTCTGGCATAGTAGGTATGGAAACCAGCCTGGAACAAAGGGATATTTCTTCATTGGTAAGGCCCTTGTCCTCTGAACCAAAGACCAAAGCTACCCTACCCTTTAAATATACCATCTCCTTAATCTCTTGAGCAGCTTCTTCTGGAAGCAAGATATTTTTGCGCCATCCCCCAATTCTAGCAGTGGTGGCCACACTTAAATTAAAGTTTTTAAGCGCTTCTTCCAGAGAAGAATAAAGGGCAATGCCCTCTAAGATTCTTTTCCCTTTGGGAGTAGCTAAAGGCAAGGCCTTTTCCAGGTCAAAATTAAGGGGATTTACCAGATATAAATTGGGGCAGCCCATATTGGCACAGGCCCTTGCTACAGAGCCTATGTTTTCCGAAAATTTGGGCCGCACCAGAATTACACTGAGATTTTCTAACACCAAATTACTCATTTAGACATTAAAGCGAAAGGTTATGATATCTCCATCCTCAACTATATAATCCTTGCCTTCCAGACGTAAGGCTCCCTTTTCTTTGGCCAATTTAAAATCCCCATACTTTTCAAAATCTGCCCAGGACAAAACTTCAGCACGAATAAATCCCTTTTGTAAGTCTGAATGAATAACTCCAGCAGCTTCAGGTGCTTTACTCCCCTTACGCAAGGGCCAAGCCCTTACTTCCTTTTCACCAGCCGTTAAAAAGGTAATTAAATTTAAAAGCTCATAGGTTTTTCTAATCACCCTAGCCAAAGCAGATTCCTTAATTCCCAAATCTTCCATAAACATCTGCAGTTCTTCTGGGTCACTTAATTCAGCCATTTCTTTTTCTAATTTGGCAGAAACCAGGATGTGCTCCTGTCTGGGTTTGCCTTCTGGTAAAGAATAAGAACTTAACTTGTTTTCAGATACATTCCAGGCATACAAAATGGGCTTGGCACTTAAAAAACAATAACCTCGAAGTTCAGGAGCTAAAGCCAGTTCTTCCACTTCTCGCAAAGGTGTTTCAGCTTCCAAAGTTGCTTTTACCTGTTCCAGCAAGGCTTCTTCCTTGGGGTCTACTAAACCCTTGGCTTTTTTCTTGTCTATGGCCATCTTTTCCAGCTTTTTTTCCACCACAGCCAGGTCTGCAATCAAAAAATCCGTCTCAATAGCCTGCCACTGATTTTTGGGCTCATTTACTCCAGAAAAGCCATCCAGTACAGCCAGCAAACAGTCAAAGGCCCTGATTTCATTTAGCAATCTATTGCCCAGGCCCTCTCCCTTGCCTCCACCACCGGGAATATCCACATATTCTATTTCTGTATAAGTAATCTTTTTGGGATTAAAAAGAGCAGCCAAAGGGTCCAAACGAGGCTCAGGCACCTTTACCATGGCTCGGTTTAAATTTTCACTGCCTGGGCCAGCCAAAGCCCCAAAAAGATCTGTTTTTCCACTGCCAGCAAAGCCTAAAATAGCGGTTTTCATATTACCTCCCTAGAATAAAGCCCATTATACAAATGGGTATTAACATCTATAAAGTAAAAATAGAAATAATAGCTCCTGCCATTACTACCCAAAGAATATCCACCTTGCGATACAAGGCAATAAAGGCCAATATCGTTATAAGTAGTTTATACAAGCTCCAATCTACAGCAAAAGAAAATTTAACAGTAACTGCAAGTAGTAAACCAACAAAAGATACCAAAACTCCATTAAGAGCCCTTTTAAAATAAACATTATGTTGAATTTTATCAAAATAGGGAACAGTAAAAGTTAAAACTATAATGGAAGGACTAAACATACTAATAGTAGCAACAAGAGCACCAATAATACCAAAACACAAATATCCAACAAAAGTGGAAGTTATAACTATAGGGCCTGGAGTAACCTGGCCTAAAGCAATTCCATCCATAAAAACCTTGCTGCTTAGCCAATGCATATGTTTAACAACTTCATGAAACATTAAGGGTAAAGAAGCATATCCTCCTCCAAAAGCAAACAAATCAATTCTGGCCATAAGATAAGCTAGCTTAAATAATTTTTTATCAAACAAGAAAAGTAAAAGTAGTCCCAGCAAAAAAATAAACAAAAGAGCAAAAGAGCCAGCTGAATTTTTTTTAGACTTTAACGAAACCTCCTGAGCATTAATTTTTTCATAATTATTCTTTGAGTATATAAAAACTCCCAGGACAGCACATCCTAAAATAGCTAAAATAGGATTGCCATTAAATAGTAAAAATGTAGCAGCCAATATAGTAAACACTATATCAGCCCAAGTCTTTAAAATATTTTTGGCAAAACTTAAGGTTGCATTAGCTACAATGGCAATGACAATAAGTTGAAGGCCATTAAAAAGGGACATCACAAAATTTACATTTGCAAAGCGTTGATATAAAGTGCTAAAAACAAGCATCAATAAAAAGGCAGGTAACCCAAAGCCTATATAGGTACAGAGTGCGCCTAAAACTCCTCTAGTTCTCAATCCAACATAAGCAGCCATTTGCATGGCAGTAGCTCCAGGTATAGACTGACAAATAGCAACACCATTTTGAAAACATTGGCCTGTTAGCCACTTATTTTTATTTACTGCAAGCTCTTTGATATAAGCTACCATAGCTGGACCACCAAAGGCGGTAAGGCCTAATCTTAAAAAAGAAAAAAACAGTTTCCTGTAAGGTATATTTTGGGGGTTCATTATTTTTTCATTTAATACAAAGAAGTTAGCATGCTTAGAGTCAGGAGACCTATCAATGAACCTCTCGTCTTTAGTCAACCTGTGCCTAGATAATGAAAATTCACTGGGCTGTCTATGTTGGAAATGGGCACCAATAGGATATCTTCTATAAAAAGCATAATAGGTTTTGCTTACATCCCTGTATTTAATCAGCTCTATAAAAATAAAAACAATCCCTTATGGGCAATAACCCAAAGAAAAACAAGCTATAAAAAATAACCATCTTTAAAAAACCTTTTTCAAACACTTCAAACAAAGAGAAAGAAGCAGAAAATCTCTCACAAAAAAATTGACTAACTCCAACAAAAAGTATAAAAAGCTTCCTCTGTTTGGGCGCCCGTAGCTCAGCTGGACAGAGCAGGAGCCTTCTAAGCTCTTGGCCGGGGGTTCGAATCCTCCCGGGCGCACCACCAAAAAAAGAAAAGGAAAGCTTACCCTTCTGGGGTAAGCTTTTTTATTATCCATGCCTGCCTGTAAACGCTGTGCCAAATGCTGTGAGACCAGCCCACCCACTTTACACCAGGAAGATAAGGAACTGGTTATTCAAAAAATCATTGCCAGGGATAAACTTCTTACCCTGCGCCAGGGTGAAGTGGTTTTTGAGCATAGCAGCCAACAATACCTTGTTTTAAAAGAAGAGCTTATTAAAATAAGAACTGAAAACTCAAAATGTATATTTTTGGAACAAAACTCTTGTTCCATTTACCAAAACAGACCCATTGAATGCAAAAATTTCTTTTGCAGTCAGCCTCAAAACTTACTAAACATCCAGTATAAAAATCTTCTGCACAGATTGGATATTATCAAAAGAAAATCTGCCCTGGGAGAAATCATTCAAGAACACGAAAGGATATGTAATCTTCACAAAATAAAAAAATATTTAAAAGAAAAAAATATCAAAAAAGTAGAAGATGCTCTATACTTTGATTTTAATATTAGAGAATATCTGAAAAACAAGTTGGAATTAAAAGATAGTATTTTAAATTTTTACTTTGGAAGACCTTTAGAAAAAGTTTTAGACCTCATTAAGCCTTTTTTAAGATAGTTTTTAACCTTCTTTAAAAGGCATAAAAAGCAATAGATATAAAATGACAAACACTGCCTATTAAGACAAACAGATGAAAAATGGCATGGTTAAACTTTACTTTCTTTAGGGCATAAACAATTGCTCCCAAAGTATAGGCAACCCCTCCAGCCAATAACCAGATAAGCCCTGGTAAGGAAAAGTTTTTAATTAAAGGGTCTAGAAAAAAAATTATCATCCAGCCCATCCCCAGATAAGTAAGTAAGGATAAAAAGGTATACCTGCCAGTAA
Organism: Desulfonauticus sp. 38_4375; assembly: GCA_001507915.1. Taxonomy (GTDB): domain Bacteria; phylum Desulfobacterota; class Desulfovibrionia; order Desulfovibrionales; family Desulfonatronovibrionaceae; genus Desulfonauticus. The sequence continues at coordinate 23,942 of LGER01000026.1, forward strand.
AAAATATCTTGAGGACAATTCCCAGCAGGGCTAAAGCCCAGGAAAGAGAAAATACAGTCCAGCCCACCTTATCTGGCAGAACAATCAAAGCAAAAGGGGTATAAGTACCAGCAATAAAAACATAAATGGAAGCGTGATCAATTGCTCTTAGCTTAACTCTTAAACTTTCCTTTTTTATACTGTGATAAATAGTAGATACAGCATAGAGATTGATAAAACTAAATCCAAAAGCAAGGGCACTAAGTAAATAGACATTATCATCATAGTTATTGGATAGATAAATTAAAATACCCAGGGCAATTAGACCTAGAAAGGTACCTAAACCATGTGATATTATGTTTATCTTTTCTTCTAAGGGAGGATAATATTTTACTCTTTTATTCATTGTTAAACTTTACTTTCAAGATACTTATTTTACATTAACAACTGGTAAAACAAAGGTAAAGTAATAAAGCTTAGAAAAATACCTACAGCAATCAAGGCAGAGACCAGTTCTGGGGCCAAACCTGCAATTATGGCTAAAGCACCTGCTGAAACCATAGGAGGCATGGCAGCCTCAAAAATAGAAACCTGCACAGCCAGTCCCTCTAAGGCCAGCAATTTACACCCTGCCCAGGCAACTAAAGGAATTATAAGCATTTTTATTCCCAAACCCAATAATAGTTTGCTAAATTCTTCTGACTTCAAACGCAAAGTGAACTGAAAACCCACAGCTATCATTACCAGGGGCACCAGGGTGGCAGCCAGGGTTTCTAAAATAACCTTTGCCTGTTCAGAAGATAGCAGCCAGTTCTTAGCCAGCAAAGCCAGCAAAAGGGCTAAGAAAGGTGGAAAGGAAATTATTCTCTGCAAAATAGCCCCCAGGGTGGGCTTATTTTCTTTTTCTCCATAAAAAACCAGGATTAAAGAACCATAGAGCACCAGGGCTAAAAAGGAACCCAATTGGTCATAAATCAAGGCATAGGGAATTCCCTGCTCGCCAAAAAAACTTTGCACCATGGGAATACCTAGAAAAGAGGTATTACCCAGAGGCACTACTAAAAGCAAAGCACCTGTAATATTTCTATTCCACTTAAACCAGTAGGAACATAAGCCAATCAAAAGTACAGAAACCAAAAGCAAAATCCAGGGTAAAAAGGTGGGGACAAGTAAATCCCAGGAAAATTTAAGAGTTGGAACTTTTAACAAAATTAAAGCTGGCAAAGAAATGTAAATAACAATTAAATTCAATACTGTTCCTGTATTTTCGGGAATGCTTTTTATCCTCTTTAAAAGAAAACCCAAACTTAAAAAAGTAAGAATAGCTAAATAATTGTGCATCCTTTTTAGATAAAAAAAAGGACGACTCAAGTAAAGAGCCGTCCTTTTACCAGTTTTAAAATTTATCTTTTATTCTAGCTCACAAAGCTTTTTTAACCTTGTAAAGTTTTCTTCAACTTTCTTCTGGATAATTTCCACATCCTCAGGAGTTAAGTGTCTGAACCTTCTCTGGAGCTTTAAATATTCCTCTACAGGTTTTAGTTTTTTGGCCTTTTGATTCAAAGTAAACTTGCCATATTCGACTTCAAATAAGGGGAATACTCCCGTTTGCACAGCCAACTTGGCCAAGGTAATACTATCACTGGGTTTACTCCTCCACCCGGTAGGACAGGGTGAATAAATCTGAATATAGGCAGGCCCTTCTACAGCCAGGGCCTTTCTCACTTTGTTCATCAAATCCAGATGGAAACCCGGGCTAGCAGTAGCCACATAAGGAATATCATGGGCAGCAGCAATCATGGCCACATTTTTCTTCCAAGTGTGCTGACCCTTGCTCTTTTTACCAGCAGGAGAGGTGGTAGTTGCTGCTCCAAAAGGAGTGGAGCTAGAACGCTGAATGCCTGTATTCATATAGGCCTCATTATCCAAACAAACATACAGGAAATCATGTCCCCTTTCCAGAGCACCAGATAGTGCTTGCAAGCCAATATCTGCAGTTCCACCATCCCCAGCAAAGGCAATGACCTTGGGTCTTTTTTTCAGTTTACCCTTTTTTTCCAGAACCTTTAAAGCTGCTTCTATGCCAGAGGCAACTGCAGCTGCATTTTCAAAGGCAACATGTATCCAGGGAGTTTTCCAGGCAGTTTGGGGAAATGGGGAAGTAACGATTTCCATACAACCAGTGGCATTGGCCACAATAGTTTCAGGGCCTGCTGCCTTCATCACCATGCCCATGGCCAAAATTTCGCCACAACCCTGACAGGCTCTATGTCCTGAAGCTATCAAAGATTCCCTGGGTAAATTTTTAGCTGTAATTTTTTCATATTCTATCTGTTTAGTCATTTTCTCTAACTCCCCAAATTAAATATTCATCTTTATATTGACCTTTAGTGGCTAATTTATACATTTCCTGAAAATCTTTGCGAGTTACATCTCTGCCCCCAAGACCACAAATAAAATTATATACCTCTGGCTCAAAGTCTCTGCCATAAAGAGAAGCCTTAATTTCAGTAGCCACTGGGCCGTTGGGACTACCAAAGGACAAAGCTCTGTCAATGACAATAACCTTTTTAGCGCCTTGCAAGGCTTCCAAGAGTTCCTCTTCAGGAAAAGGACGCCAGAGCCTAATTCTCACCTGCCTTACCTTTTCTCCTTGAGCATTTAACTCTTCAATAGCTGTGCTTACAGTCTCTCCTAAAGATCCCATGGTCACAAATACCACCTCAGCATCCTCAGCTCCATTTTGCTCCAC
>LGER01000101.1 GCA_001507915.1 Desulfonauticus sp. 38_4375
TAAAATAGCCAGAACCTTATTGGAAGAAAGGCTTATTGCCTGCGCCAATATTTTTCCTGAGGTTATTTCTGCTTATTGGTGGGAAGGGAAAATTGAAGAAGGTCAAGAACAGGTAATGATTATTAAGACCAAAGCTAATTTGATGTCCAGGGTTGTGGCCAGAGTAAAAGAACTTCATTCCTATTCTTGCCCGTGTGTGGTATTTTTTCAGATTAAAGATGGAAATCCTGAATTTTTGCAGTGGATAGATACTGAAGTAAAGGGGGAATAGATGGATATTTCTTTAGAAAAATTGCAAATTTTTTTAAAACAGGCCTTTGGAGAAGAGGCCAGACTTATAGGGGTAGGAGAAATTGGTTCTTTAGATGAGCAGGGGATGAAGGATTTTGGCTATGGTAAACCCTTGCTTATTCATTACGACTTAAAGGGAGAACAAAAATCAGTGGTCTTTTCCACCATGCGGGGAGATAAATATGGCCACCAGTTTTACTGGGATAGGGCGGCTATTTTGATGTTTCAATACGAGACTGCTGGCCGAATGGAAAAACATGCCAGACCGCAAGGACTTGGGTATTTAGATGAAGAAGGCAACTTAATCCCGGTAAATAAACCCAGAGAATTCTTTTTACTTACGGAAAAGGTGGAAGGCAGGGATTATTTTCTGGATTTGGAAAGGATTCGGAAAGGAGAGGCAAGGGAGGAAGATTTTAAGCTGGCTAGGGATTTTGCCAGGTGGCTGGCTAGAGTGCACGCTCACAAAAAAGAAGATGTGGATCTGTATCTAAGGAGGATTAGAGACCTCATAGGGCATTCTGAATGTATCTGGGGGATTATTGATGCCTATCCTTATCCTTATAATTATTTTCCACCAGAGAAATTCATTGCCCTGGAAAAAAAATTGGTTGACTGGCGCTGGAAGCTAAGACATTTTGCCCAGCGTTTGAGTGCTGTGCATGGAGATTTTCACCCCTGGAATGTTTTAGTGCGAGACAATGGAGACTTTACAGTCCTGGATAGGAGTAGAGGAGAATGGGGTGAGCCAGCAGATGATGTGGCTACTATGAGTTGTAATTACTTGCTTTTTGGCCTCTATGATAAACCCAGGTTAAGCGGTAATTTTGAAAAACTTTACCTTAGTTTCTGGGACACCTATCTAGAAGAGACCAATGATAGGGAAATGTTAAAAGTAATAGCTCCCTTTTATGTCTTCAGGGGCCTGGTTATTGCTTCTCCTGAGTGGTATCCCAATCATCCTGAAGAAGTGAGAAAGGGCCTTTTTCGCTTTTTGGAAAATGTGCTTGAGGATGAGGTTTTTGACTATAAAAATATAAACAAATACATGGATTAGAGCGGTGAAGACAGGATTTATCTTTTGGTTTGTAGGCCTGCCTGGCTGTGGAAAGTCTTCTTTAGCCAGATTTTTGGCTGAGAAACTGGCTACAAAGGGTTTGGACATAGTACTTCTGGAAATGGATGAAAGGCGAAAAAAGTACTTTCCCCAGCCTTCTTATACCAAAGAAGAAAGGGAGCTGGCCTATCAAATGTTTGCTGAAGAAGGGCTTGCTCTGGCCAAAGAAGGAAAGGGGGTTATTTTAGACGGTACAGCCTATAAACAGAAATATCGCTCTTTTTTAAGGGCAAGGTTTTCTCCTTTTGCTGAGATATATGTAAAGTGCACTTTAAACACTGCCATGGAGCGGGAAAGCAAGAGGCCTCAAGGTAAAGTTATGGCCAATCTCTATGCCAAGGCCCTGGAGAGAAAAAAAACAGGCAAGCAATTTCCAGGTTTGGGAGAAGTTATTGGGGTGGATGTCCCCTTTGAAGAAGACAGCAAAGCCGAGTTTACTTTGGAAAATGACTTCTTATCTTTAGAAGAAGCAAGAGAAAAAATATATGCCTTTGCCATAAATTGGTTAAAAGAAAAGGGAGTTTGTGAGTAAAAAATGAAGTTTTGGATAATTACCTTTGGCTGTCAGATGAATGTTGCTGATTCTAGCTGGTTGACCCTGAGTTTGCAGAAAAAAGGCTTTGAACTGGCTAAAGAGGAAAAAGAGGCGGATTTTGTCCTGATTAATACCTGTAGCGTTAGAGAAAAGCCAGAACAAAAGGTCTATAGTGAAATCGGAAGGTTTAGGAAAAAATGGGAGCACAATCCCGGCTTTTTTATTGGTGTGGGAGGGTGCGTAGCCCAGCAAATAGGCGATGGTTTTTTTGAGCGTTTTCCCTTTGTTCGTTTGGTTTTTGGGACAGATGGGCTTTATTTAGTACCAGAGCAGGTGGAAAAATTGGTAAATGACTCGCAAAAAAGGGTAAGCCTTTTATCCTTTGAAGAATTTTACCCTGAGAGGGAAAAGGTCTATCCTGAAAGCTCTCCTCCTTCTGTCTTTGTCAATATTATGCAGGGTTGCGATAATTTTTGTGCCTACTGTATAGTCCCCTTTACCCGGGGAAGACAAAAGTCCAGGTCCAGAAAGGAAATCCTTGCGGAATGTCAGGAGTTGGTCCAGCGAGGCGCCAGGGAAATTACCCTTTTAGGACAAAATGTTAATAGTTATGGCCAGGATAAATATGGAGATGGCACCACTTTTTTTGAGCTGCTTACAGAAGTTGCGAATATAGAAGGATTAAAGCGCCTTAGGTTTACCACTTCCCATCCCAAGGACCTGTCTTTGGAGGTGATAAAGGCATTTCAAGACCTTGCCACTCTGTGTCCACATTTACATCTTCCCTTGCAGGCTGGTTCCAATAAGGTTTTAAAGGCTATGGGACGCAAATATACAAGAGAAGATTACTTGCGTCTGGTAGAGCTGTTGAGAAAATATTGTCCAGACATTGCCTTAACTACAGACCTGATTGTGGGTTTTCCTGGAGAAAGGGAAGAAGACTTTAAACAAACTCTGGAAATGGTAGAACAGATTGGCTTTGAAAGTTCTTTTTCCTTTAAATACTCAGATAGGCCAGGAACCAGGGCAGAAAAAATGCCAGATAAAATAGCAGAAGAAGTAAAACAGGAAAGGCTGATGCGTTTACAAAGCTTGCAAGAAACAATTACAGAA
>LGER01000027.1 GCA_001507915.1 Desulfonauticus sp. 38_4375
GTTATTACATTACCTATGAGGAATTGAAACTGAAAATTTAGTTTTTAATAAAAATAATTTAATTTTAGTTATTACATTACCTATGAGGAATTGAAACAAGGCTGATTTTAATCTGCTGGCAAGCTCTTCTTTGTTATTACATTACCTATGAGGAATTGAAACGAAAATTACATGCCCCTGGGAAGCTGGGTTAGTCCGTTATTACATTACCTATGAGGAATTGAAACTCAAGAAGGTTAAAAAACATTATTTGAGCTATTCTAGTTATTACATTACCTATGAGGAATTGAAACGTAAAATTTTGACCCAAATGTAATTGAGCACATCCAAGTTATTACATTACCTATGAGGAATTGAAACAGGAGATAAGGCTTTTTAAGATTTTTTAGAGTGTCAGTTATTACATTACCTATGAGGAATTGAAACAGCTCAAATGGCAGGCTTTTCTGCCAAGCAGCTTCCGTTATTACATTACCTATGAGGAATTGAAACTTTGATGGCCCCACAACCAGAAGCGTTGGTTTAAGGGTTATTACATTACCTATGAGGAATTGAAACAAAATTTCAGTTAAGACATCTTTTAAACTTTTTTCAGGATGTTATTACATTACCTATGAGGAATTGAAACATGTCCAGCTCTTTTGATATTAGCCTTTTTTCCTGCGTTATTACATTACCTATGAGGAATTGAAACAAATATGAGTCCCTGGCAAGAGAAAAATTAAAACCCGTTATTACATTACCTATGAGGAATTGAAACACCACATTTTCCTCTTTTGCATCTGCAGGAAAAGTGAGTTATTACATTACCTATGAGGAATTGAAACTATCCCAAACTAACAGGAGGGAATTTTTGTTTAATAGTTATTACATTACCTATGAGGAATTGAAACTAAAAATTGTCTTCCCACAATAAACAGGCCATTACGGGTTATTACATTACCTATGAGGAATTGAAACTCATCTGCCAATTTTAAAATTTCCTTATCTTCTGTTCGTTATTACATTACCTATGAGGAATGACCCTGTAACATTATTTGTGTAAATCCGTATTTTGGTTTAAATTAGGATTTAAAGCAGGATTAATTCTATCCTCAAAATAGATATAGAGCTGAGGATAGATTTTTGACCAATTCTTTATAGTACCAGTCCATTTTTTAGATATGTCCTCTATAGCTAGATAAAGGATCTTAAACAGGGAGTCTCGAGTGGGAAAGACTCCCTTATTTTTTGTTACTCTTTTTAGTTTACTATTAAAGCTCTCTATGGGATTTGTGGTGTATATCAGCTTCCTTATTTCTGGAGGATACTTAAATAACGTACTTAATTCATCCCAGTTTCTCCTCCAGGACTTTATTACATGGGGATATTTATGGCCCCATTTTTCCTCAAAATGGTTTAGTTCTACCCTTCCCATTTCCTCAGTAGGGGCTGAGTAAATTTGCTTTAAATCCCTGGCTAATTCTTTTCTGTCTTTATATGATGCAAATCTTAGAGAATTTCTTACCTGATGGACAATGCATCTTTGAATCTCTGAATGTGGAAATACTGCTTTTATGGCCTCACTAAGGCCTGGTAAACCATCTATGCTAAAAATCAAAACATCTTTAACCCCTCTGTTTCTTAGCTCATTTAAAACAGTTAGCCAGAATTTAGCGGATTCCTTTTCCTGTATCCATAAACCTAGACATTCCTTCTTCCCTTCCATATTTATGCCTATCATGGCATACACACATACCTCTTTTACTATCCCTTCTATACGCAATTTATAAAACAAACCATCTAAAAATACTATGGCATACAAAGAATTAAGAGGCCTATTTTGCCATTCTACTGCCCTTTCTAAAACCTTTTCTGTTATCCTGCTTATACTCTCTGCTGAAAATTCCACTCCATAAATAGATCCTAAATGCTCTTGTATATCTCTAGTACTCATTCCCTTAGCATACATAGAAATAATCTTTGATTCTAATCCTGTTATATCTGTTTGCCTCTTCTTTACTACTTGAGGCTCATATTCCCCTTTCCTATCCCTGGGAACTTTTAATTCTATCTCACCAAATGAAGACTTTTACCCTTTTAGAATTATAACCATTTCTTGAGTTATCTGTAGCTTTCTTTGATTTGTCGTATCTTGGATACCCAAAGTCTCTGTTAGCTCAGCTTGATATATAGTCTCTATAATCTCTTTAACTACTGAATTTAAAACCTCACCTAGGTCCTTCTGATCCCTGAACATCCCCTGTTCATACATCTTCAGTATTGCTTCTTTATTAATAAACATCAGATCCTCCTTTCTAAGGCCTCAAACCCCAAGCCCCCCTAGGGAAGCTCGCATATCCTACTTCTAACCTTCTCTCAATACCTCTTACTAACTCATCCCTCATTGCCTTAAAAAGGATTTACACAGTTTATGTTACATAGCCTGAGGAATTGAAACATTGTTAAAGTAGAAAAATCCATAATAAAACCTCCTTGTTATTACATTACCTATGAGGAATTGAAACGACTCAAGACAGTTTATTGTCAGGTTTAGATATTTGGAGTTATTACATTACCTATGAGGAATTGAAATGTAGTTGAAAAGATTGTTTCTGAATCAACAGTAAGACTTTTATTTTTTAGAGCTAAGCAACTTTTTTTGGGTGATTAGAAAATTCAGATAGTATTTAACCAAAACTTCTTTAGTATTTTGACTTTTTAAAATCATAAGAAATTAGAGAAAATAGGCTTGCTAAAAAGGCTTTAATAATCTTAAAAAGGATTTTGTTGGAGAGGGGTTGACTGCTTTTAATCTTTATTTACCTGCTAACTAAAAAAGAGGAATTGTTATGGCTGAAAATTTTTATCGGCCTTTTCAGTTGTTTTTATTGGTTGTATCTTTGGTATTGGTACTTTGGCTTTTGCGGCCTTTTTGGGCAGTTATTATCCTGGCTATTACCTTTTCTTTAATTTTACATCCCTTATATTTAAAGTTTTTTGACTATTTTAAGGGAAGAAAAAATTTAGCTTCCTTTTTAGTTTTACTTTTATTTTTCCTGGTTATCTTTTTACCAGGCCTTTACTTTTTGTCTGTATTGATAAGCCAGGGAATTCAAGTGGTGGATAAAGTAAGTCATTTTTTAAATCAAAAGGATATTTTGTCTTTTAGCAGTTTTTCTGTCTATCTTCAGCATTTGTTACATAAATATAACCTGGATATAGGAATTTTAAAATCTATTGATTTAAAAGAATATATTGAGACTGCTATTAAGAAAATAAGTCTTTTTGTAGTACAGGAAGGTGGCGGTTTGCTTAGCAATTTGTTTTCTTTTATAACCAATAGTTTTTTGTTCTTTTTTATTCTTTTTTATTTTGTGCGAGACCTGGATGTATTGTGGGAGAAGTTAAAAAGAATTTCTCCTTTGCCTGAGGCCCAGGAGGAGAAAATTAAAGGTTATTTGAGTGTGGTGGCCAAAAAAATCATTTTGGGAAACTTGCTTACCGCCTTTGCTCAAGGAGTGGTAGGAGGAATAGGTTTGGCCCTGGTGGGCATCCCAGGAGTATTTTGGGGAAGTTTATTGGGTTTAACTTCGCTCATTCCCGTAGTGGGTACAGCTCTGGTCTGGTTGCCAGCAGTAGGGTATCTCTTGCTAATAGGTAAAAGTGGAGCAGCTCTTTTTTTGGCCCTGTGGTCTATTATTTTAGTGGGAAGTATTGATAATTTTTTACGCCCCTATCTTATTGGTAGAGGGGATAGTTTATCTCCTTTTTTCCTTTTTTTGGCCTTGTTGGGAGGAGTAAGTAGTTTTGGTTTTTTAGGCCTAATTTATGGTCCTTTGATTTTCAGCTTTGCCCTGGTTATGTTTCATCTCTATGAAGAGGAATTTCAGGAATATTTGCGGTGCAGGTCTTAGCTTTCTCCATTTCTCTCGTCTAGTAAACGTTTGGATTTGCCAAAGGAACGAGGAAGGGCCAGAGGAGGAACTATTTTTACCTTGGCACTGACCAGAATTTTTTCCTTAATTTTTTGTTCAATACGCGGAGGTAAATTTTCACTTATAGAGGTGTTTTCTTTTTGCTCCACACTTATTTCCATAAAGTCTAACCCCTGTTGGCGATAGAGTCTGATTTGATATTCAGAGCTTAATTCTGGAAATTCTTCCAGTACATTGGCAATCTGGCCTGGATAAATATTTACCCCTCTAAAGATAAACATATCATCAGAACGGCCCAGGATGCGGTCATGACGGGGAAAGTTGAGCCCACAGCTACACTTACCAGGAATAAAGCGAGTCAGGTCCCTTGTGCGATAGCGGATAAGAGGAACCGCCTCTTTACACAAGCTAGTTACTACCATTTCTCCCACTTCACCTGGGGCTACAGGTTTTAAGTTGCTGGGGTCTAAGATTTCTATGATAAATAGGTCTGCCCAATAGTGGATACCTTCATGGGCTTTACATTCCAAGCCTGTGCCTGGACCGTACATTTCAGTCATGCCTGGGATATCAAAGGTATCTTCTAAATTTAGGGTCTCTTCAATATATTTGCGCATTTTGGGTGTATGGGGTTCAGCCCCAAAAATGGCTTTTTTGAGATTGATTTTGTCCAGCAGGTTATTTTTCTTTACTTGCTCAGCCATGAGCAAGGCCATAGAGGCAGTGGAGCAAAGACAGGTGGATTGAAAATCAGTGAGTAGTTGTAATTGCATATCTAAATTGCCAGGCCCTATGGGGATGGCCATGGCTCCAAAATATTCGCAGCCCAGTTGAAAGCCAGCACCTGCAGTCCAGAGCCCATAGCCTACAGCAATCTGCACTCTGTCCAAAGGGGTAAGCCCGGCCAGTTCAAAACAACGGGCAAGCATTAGTTTAAAAATATCAATATCCTTTTGGGTATAAGCCAGGACTTTGCGTTTGCCTGTGGTACCAGAAGAGGCATGAATCCTTACCACTTCTTCTTCTGGGACAGATAAAAGAGGTAAGGGATAGCCTTCCCTTAAATCTTCCACTGTGGTAAAGGGAAGGTGCTGTAAGTCTTCCAGGGAAGAGATGGCCTGGGGTTCTATGCCTGCAGCCTTTAGTTTTTGTTTGTATTGTTTGCTTCCACTATAGGCGTGGTTTACTGTCCATTTTAAACCTTGTAACTGGACTTCTCTTAACTCTTCTTCTGAAAGAGTAGGGAAAAAACGGTATTTCATTTCCTTGGCTCCAATTTTTAGTTGTCAAAGGGATGTTTTTTTATGTAATCACTGGCTTGTTTATTTTATCCCAGTCAAGTTGGCAAGTTTAAAAATATTGGAAGGTAAAAATGATGGCATATTGGTTCTATGGGTTTGTGTTTTTGTTAGGTCTTTGTTTAGGTAGTTTTTATAATGTCTGTATCTTGAGATATCTCAAAAAAGAGTCTATTTTGTGGCCCCCCTCGCATTGCCCTAGTTGTGGGCATAAGCTAAAGTGGTGGGAAAATATACCTCTTTTGAGCTTTATTTTGCTTAGGGGTAAGTGTTCTCATTGTCAGAAAAAAATTAGTCTGCTTTATCCCCTGGTGGAGTTGATTTCCGGGATTATTGCCCTGGGTTTATGGTGGCAGTATGGCTGGAGCCTGGCCTTTTTTCTCTATTTGATTTTATTTGGCCTACTTATTGTGGCCAGTTTTATTGATTTATTAAGCTTTCTTTTGCCAGATATTTTAACCTTACCAGGTGCTTTCTTGGCCTTGTTGTTTTCCTTCTGGTTGCCTCAGCCAGGAGTAAAATCTGCCTTTTTAGGCGCTGGGGCTGGATTTTTACTTTTTTTAGTTATACAAAAGGGTTATAAATGGGCTAAGGGTATAGATGGACTGGGAGGAGGAGATGTAAAGCTCATGCTAATGTTAGGAGCCCTTACAGGGATTAAGGGGTTGTTGCCTATGATTTTTGTCTCTGCTCTTTTGGCCCTTATGGGAAGTGTTTTTTTCTGGTTAAAGGGCAAGGTGAGCAAAGGAGAAAGTGCTATTCCCTATGGCCCTTTTTTGAGTTTAGCCACAGTGCTTTATGTTTTTACTGGAGATAAGTGGTGGGATATTTATAGATGGCTTATGGGATTATCTTATTAGTTAAACTTTAAGGAGTGAATTAATGGAAAAGGTTAAGGCCAAGATTAAAAAGATTGCCCAGTCTGGTTTTTTTCCAAAAGAGCTTTTAGAATTTATTGAAAAGGTCTTTTTAACCCAGAAGAAATACGAGCAGGAAAAGATAGAATTGTCTTTGCCTTTGGAACTAGAGAACTACCAAAAAGGCAAGCCCTTACTTTTGCGTCAGGATTTTCCTTTTCCCTGGGAAAAGGTAAGTCAATTAAGGGATGAACTTCTGGAACTGGCTGCCAGAGAAGAAGTCTTAGCTGAAAACAGTCAGATACTTTTGCAGGACTTGGCTGAAGATAGTTTTTGGCAAAAAAGCGTACACAAGTTTTTAGAAGGAGATGATAGTTACTTTCGTTTGTATGGTGAAAAATTAAAAGATTCTCCAAGACTGCTTAATTTTTTAGTCCAGAGTAGCCTTACGCCTTTTGCTGTAGTCATTGGGCAAAGTGTGGGACTTGCTTTACCCCAGGAAGAATATGGCTTTGGTCATTGTCCCATTTGTGGGAGCGTGCCTTTTTTGAGTGTACTGGAAAAGGGTGGGAAGCGTTATAATTTTTGCTCCTTTTGTCTCTTTAAGTATCCAGTTGCTCGTCTTACCTGTGCTTTTTGCGGGCAGGAGCAAAAAGAAGAGCATAAATATTTTTCAGTAGAAGAACTGCCTGGGTATAGAGTGGATATTTGTCCTGAGTGTAAAAAATATATTAAGACCATAGATTTTCGGGAAAGAGATGAAGTGGTTTTGCCTGCTTTAGATGACTTGGCTTCTTTACCTCTGGATTTTTTGGCTCAGAAAGAGGGATATTTAAGGCCTAGTTTGAGCTTCTGGGGGTTTTAGTGTTAGCTCAGGTTAAAGGAAGAAAATATACCCAGGGAAAGTGGCTGGACTTTGAAGATATTCTGGCTCAAGAAATAGAATTGGTAATTCATTTAAAGGGCAAGACAAAAAAACTGCTGGCCTCGCCTTTTGATTTGGAAAGTTTGGTTCTGGGGCATGTAAAATTGGAGTTTTTAGATTCTGAAGAGTTTCCTTTTATTGTAAAGAAAGAAGGATTTGATTATTTTATAGAAGTGGAAAAGAAAAAGACATTGGTATCCAAAGAATTTGCTTTTAAGTTAGAGCCAGAATTGTTGTTAAATCTAAGTAAAGAGTTTAGGGAAAAGGAAAGCAAATGGAATCTGACAGGATGTTTTCACCGCATGGCCTTTTGGAGTCCTGAGAAACAGGGCTTTATATTAGAAGTAGAGGACATTGGAAGGCACAATTGCGTGGACAGATTGGTGGGACTGGCTTTAACACAAGGAATTGACCTTGGACAGGGAGTGTTTTTTGGGTCTGCCAGGATTACCTTTTCTTTATTACAAAAACTAGTTAAAGCAGGATTTAAAGTCCTGGTTTCTAAATCTGCAGTGACCACAGCGAGCGTAAAATTAGCCCGGGAAAAGCGCATTACTCTGGTAGGTTTTGCCCGGGAAGAAAGGTTTACGGTCTTTAGTGATGAGTTGCAGAGGATAGTTTATGCCTAGGGAAGTGGTCGGAGCTATTTTAGCAGGCGGAAAAAGTTCCAGACTGGGAAGGGACAAGACCTGGGTTGAATATGAAGGCGAGCCTCTTTTGGTCAGGACCTATAATTTATTGCAACAACTGGGATTACCAGTGTATATTCTGGGTAGAAACCCTGTGGAGTATGGCTTAGAAGATAGGTGGCTGGCAGATGAAATAAAGGATATTGGCCCAATGGGAGGGATTTATACAGGTTTGAAAAATTTGCAAAAGAGCTTGCTGGTGGTTTCCTGTGATTTACCTTTTTTACATTTATCCTGTTTACAAGTTCTTTTACAAAGAAGAAAAAAAATAGATCCAGATAAGGTAATGACCACTTTTTATTATCCAGATACAGGATATATAGAAGCCTTAATTTCTATTTACGAATATGAAGCTTTAGAGTATATCCAAAGGGCAATTAAAGAGAAGATATTCAAGTTGAGTTTGGCCATTCCTCAAAGAGTAAGGGAACATATAGAAGTAAAAGAGGAGTGGAGGGATTATTTTTTTAACTTAAACTATCCAGAAGATTTAAAAAAACTTCAAAAAAATGAAAAGTAGCTGTTGTTTTTTGTTGGGTATTTTGCTCCTGGTTAGCCTAGAGGTAAGGGCCGATACCATCTACTATTTTGTAGATGAAAAGGGAGTGTATCACTTTACAGACCTTCCCACCACCAATCAATATAAGCCCTTTTTGATTTTTAGAACCAGAAACTATGATGTAAAAAAGGTAGATAAGTTGATTGAAGTGTATAGCAAAAACTATGGGGTAGATGCAGATTTGATACGAGCTGTGGTTAAGGTGGAGTCAAATTATGAACCAGAAGCTGTTTCAGCCAAAGGTGCACAGGGATTGATGCAGATTACTCCTATTACTCAAAAGGAGTTAAACTTGGATGTTCCTTTTGACCCGGCTTCTAATTTAGAAGCTGGCATTCGCTATTTACGTTCTCTTCTGGACCAATTTCAAGATGTTCGTCTGGCTCTGGCTGCCTATAATGCTGGTCCTGGAAATGTCAAAAGATATGGGGGTATTCCACCCTTTAAAGAGACCATTAACTATGTGCGGAAAGTCTTAGCTTATTATGAGGAGTTTAAAAAGTAAAAATGTTTAACTGGGCCAATAAAATAACCTTTTTTCGCATCGCCTGTGTTCCCTTGGTGGTAGTGTTGCTTTATTTTCCCAATAGGGTTTCTTGTTTTGTGGCTATGTTAATTTTTATTTTAGCCGCTCTATCAGACCTTTTAGATGGCTTTATTGCCAGGCGTTATAATCTGGTAACCAATATGGGTAAGTTTTTAGACCCTTTAGCTGATAAATTATTGGTTTTGGCAGCTTTAATTATGCTTAGTTATTTACATTGGTTAGAGGCCTGGATTTCCATTCTCATTATAGAAAGGGAAGTTATGGTTACTGGTTTAAGGGCGATAGCTGTGGATAAAGGTATTGTTATTGCTGCTGATAAGTATGGGAAGTTAAAAACCATTGTGCAGATTATAGCTCTTTGTCCTTTGATTTTGCATTATCCCTGGTTTGGGTTTGACCCCAATTGGCTGGGAAAGGTGCTTATTTACATAGCCTTGTTTTTGACCTTGTTTTCTGGGGCTAATTATGTTTATAAGTTTTATAAAAGTGTTTTAAAGTGAGGACAGTATGGCTCAAATAGATGCTTTTTTTAAAATGATGCATGATTTAGGTGCATCTGACTTGCATTTAACTTCTGGATCCCAGCCTATTGTACGTTTACATGGAGAGTTGCAGAGAATTAAGTATAAAGTCTTAGAAACTGCTGAACTTAAGAAACTCCTTTACGAAATAACTCCTGAACATAAGATCAAAAAGTTCGAAGAAAGTGGTGATGTGGATTTTGCCTATGAGGTGCCTGGTTTAGCCAGGTACAGGGCCAACTATTTTATGCACTTAAAAGGTATTGGAGCAGTTTTTAGAGAAATTCCCAGTAAGATTCAAACCATTGATGATTTGGGATTACCTCAAATTTTAAAGCGTCTGGTTATGCTGCCCAAGGGCATTATCCTGGTTACAGGTCCTACAGGAAGTGGTAAGTCTACTACCCTGGCGGCCATGGTGGATTATGCCAATAGAATGCGTAAGGATCACATCTTGACCATTGAAGATCCCATTGAATTTGTGCACAAGCCTGTGAATTGCCTTATAAACCAGCGTGAAGTAGGTAGAGACACCCAGTCCTTTAGTGCAGCTCTAAGGGGAGCGTTGAGAGAAGACCCAGATATTATTCTGGTGGGTGAAATGCGAGACCTGGAAACCATTGCTTTGGCCCTGGAAGCAGCAGAAACAGGTCATCTGGTGTTGGCTACTTTACACACCATTTCTGCTCCCAAAACCATTGACCGTATTATTGAAGTATTTCCAGGAGATACCCAGGCCCAGATCCGTTCCAGCTTGTCTGAAAGTTTGCGGGCAATTATTTCTCAGACCTTGTTTAAGCGTTTGGATAGGCCAGGACGAGTGGCTGCTTTGGAAATTTTGATTGCCACTCCTGCAGTGAGAAACTTGATTAGGGAAAATAAGATTTATCAAATCAATTCTGTAATTGAAACTGGTAAAAAGTATGGCATGATGAGTTTGGATGAGGCAATTCTAGAGCTTTTAAAACAGGGAATTATTTCGCCTCAAGATGCTTTTAATAAGGCTGTGCATAAAAGTAAGTTCAGGGAATATTTAAGTGAAGATGAAGTGGATTTTACTGAGGTTTAAATAAATGCTTAAAGCTTATTTAGATTATCTTTTATTAAAAGTGGTGGAGCAGGAGCCAGATTTATCCGATATCATTCTTACTCCCTTTGTGCCCATAAAGGCTGCTGTCTTTGGAGAAGTCAAAGATGTAAACATTGCCGAGGTGGATAAACTTACTCCCTTTCAAATAGAGGCCATGGCCATGGCCATGATAGGTTCCAGTTATCATCATTACCCAGTGCTGCAAACAACTGGTGCTTGTGACTTTTCCTACGTACTTCCCAATAGGATTCGCTTCAGGGTCAATGTGTTTTATCAAAAGGGCTCTTTGGCAGTGGTTATGCGTAAGCTTGCGCCGGGTGTTCCCACCATTGAAGAGCTTAAACTACCTAAGGTATTTTATGACCTGGCTCGAGAGCGTTTTGGACTTATTCTGGTTACTGGTGGCACAGGCACAGGTAAGTCCACTTCTTTAGCAGCTGTAATCAATGAAATTAATAGAAATTATGCCAGGCATATTATTACTCTGGAAGATCCCATAGAGTTTTTTCATCCCCATTTAAAGAGTGTTATTAACCAGCGAGAGCTGGGGCAGGACTTTAAAAGTTTTGCAGAAGGACTGAGGTCTGCTTTGCGTCAGGCTCCTCATATCATTTTAGTGGGTGAAATTAGGGACAAAGAAACTGTAACTACAGCTTTGGAAGCTGCAGAAACAGGACATCTGGTTCTGGGCACTTTACATACCAGTGATGCTGGCCAGACCATTCACCGTATCACAGGACTTTTTAGTTTAGAGGAAGAAAATTTAATCCGGGGAAGACTGGCAGAAAGTCTTAAGTATGTTATTTCTCAGAGAATAATGCCCAAAGTGGGTGGAGGAAGAATTGTTGCCTTTGAAGTTATGCGTAAGAATTTACGGATAAGAGAGCTTATCTTGCATGGAGAAAGAGAGGATAGAACCTTTTACGACATTATTGCTGAAAGTGAAGCTTACGGCATGTTTACCTTTGATCAGTGTTTGGCTTCTTATTATGAACAAAATTTAATTACTGAAGAAGTGGCCATGCAATTTTGTTCGGATAGGTCCAGGTTAAAAATGATGCTGGATAAGATTAAGGCCAAGCGAGGGGAGAAGCTTTCAGATATAGATGGTCTGGAACTGGATCTGGATTATGAAAAAAGAGCAGGCTTTTGAGGTGAAGGATGAAAATTAAGTGCTCTGCTTGCAAGCAAGATTTTCAACTGCCTGAAGAAAAGGTTAAAGGACTTACTAAATTTGCGGTTAAATGTCCCAGGTGTGGAGAAAAGATTATTGTCAATAGAAAAGAGGAAGAAAGGCCAGAAGAGGATAGTTTGCTGGAAAGTAAGACTTGCCTGGAGTTTGAACCAGAAAATATCCCTGTGGGCAAAGCTTCAGCCTTGCTTTTTATTAAGGACGTGAAACTGATTACAGAGTTAGGGGATTTTTTACAGGAAAAGGAATATTTTTTAAGAGAAGTAAAGGACTATCCAGAATGTAGAGGAAGACTTTTAATCAATAATTATGATCTTATTTTTCTAGAAGAGGGAGAAGACGCAGATAAGCTTTTAGCAGAAATCAATACCTGGCCACAACTGAGAAGAAGAAATACTAATATTATTTTAATTGGACAAAGAGGGCGAGATTTTGACCAAAAAATATCCTTTGAAAAGAGTGTTAATTTTTATTTGAATAAAGAGAGTGGAGAGTTTTTTTTAAAACTGGAAAAATGTTTGAACGATTTTGCAATATACCTTTCTTGTTGGCAACAAAATGATCAAACCAGAGCTCAAATATAAGTTAAAAAATTGTCTGGAAACAATTCTAGAGTTTGAGAATTATTTGTATTATATAAATGATGAGTATGATATGAAAATGAATAGAGAATTTAGATATATTAGCGATGTGTTAGAAAATATAGATGATCTTGAATTTTCTGTAGAGGATTTGAATAAAATAGAGGAAATAACTACCAGATTTTTAAAGGAAATAAAATATTTAGTGGACTTTAAGGTAAATAAAGGAAAGCAATGAAAAAGATTTTTATCTTTTTATCTCTATTTATTAATCTATTACTTGTGTATCAGCTTGTATTCTCAGAGAAAAATATATTTTTATATACTAAATTAAAAAAGGAATATAATCAACTTGAGGATAGAGAAAAAAAGGTAGAACGAGAGAATATTTTACTTTCTAGAGAAATAAAAAGGCTAAGAGAAGATGAAAAATATTTGGAACTGGTGATAAGAAAGGGCTTAAATTATGTGAAACCAGGGGAAGTCCTTTATTTATTCAAGGACTAAAAGGGGTTAGATATGGGAGAAGAAAAGAAAATTTTGGAAGAAGCTTTGCGTCTGGATCCAGGTTCTAGGATTTATTTGACCCTGGCTAAGCTTTACTTACAAGAGGGAAGCTTTGAACAGGCCAGAGATGTTTTGGAAAAGGGGTTGCAATATTTTCCAGATTCTCTGGAAACTTTGAGTTTACTTAGCTCTACCTATAAAAATTTAGGGCAGGAAGATAGGGCAAGGGAAGTGGTTGGTCGTATTTGGGAGCATTTAGAGAAGTGTGGATTCTTCTGGGACTTTCTTAAGAGTAAGGATAGCAGTTTAATCAAAGTGGGGAGCAGTTTAATTTTTCTGGGATTACAGAAAAAAGATTTAACTTTAGGTGAGATTCTGGAAAAGGGTTTAGAATTTTTGCTAGAAGAGGGCAAAGCCTGTTATGAAGAAGAAGTAAGTAATTTAGATTTTGATCAAGAGATTTTAACTTCTTCTCTGGGAGAAGTACTTTTGTCCCAGGGCGAATATGATAAGGCCCTGGATGTTTATACTAAATTATTGAATGAAGCTAAGAGTGAAGAAGAAAAGAGTGCTTTTAGAGAGAAGATAGAAAAGATTAAATCCTTACAAGAGCAAACCTCAGCTTCTATAGAAGAAGTCTTTAGCCCTGAAGAAGAGCCTGTTTTACCTGAAGAAACCAGAGAAGTAGAGGAAGAAAAAGAGGTAGAGTCATTTTCTACACCCTCCCTGGAAGAGAAAGAAGAGGTAGAAGCAGAAGAAGCGCCTAAAGAAGAAAGTGGAGAAGAAGATATTGTGAATTTATTGGAGGAATTAGCCACCTCTTTAGAAGAAAGGGGCAGTAAAGCTTAGTCTGGCTTTTCCAGTTTAGCTATTTCTTGCTGGATATTCTCTATTTGTTTTAAGATTTCTTGTTTTTGTTTTTCTAGAGCTTCCAGTTTGTGTTTGGTTTTTGCTCGTAAGATAGCTATTTCATTTTCATAGGCTAAAAGTTGGTTTTGTTTTTTTACATATATATAGCCTACCAACCAGAAGGAAATAGCTCCAAGTAAAATCAGTAGATAGACCAGAGAACTCACTCTTCCCTTCCTATATGTTTTTTGATAAAAGCAAGTTTTTCCTCATCCAGGATACCCAGTAATAAAAGGGCATCAAAAATAGAAAGATTGGTTGCTGTTTTGCGCACATATTCTTCTGCTCTTTTAATTTCGGCTTCAGGGACCAGTTTTTTTTGCCGAATATAGGTGACAGGATCAGTGATATTTTTTTCTATTTCTTCTTGTTGTTGAATTTGTTTTTCCCTGGCTAGTTTTTTTTCTTGGAGGAGTTTCTTTTGTTCTTTTAATTGTTTTTGAAGTTCTAGAATTTCTCTTCTTAAGAACTTGTAGTTATTTTCTATTTCTTGTTTTTCTTTGTGGAGGAGGGCAAAATTTTTGTTGAATTTACTGTTGATATAAGCGATTAACAGGCTATCTACAATGGCTATAAAGAGAAGAAGGGTGAGGAAAATAAATAGTTCCATAAAAAATACATAAACCTTTTTTATATTGAGTGCAACTAGATTTTAAGGAGGAGAGATTGTTAAAAATTAAAAAGAGTAAGGTTTTTTTCATTATTTTAGGCCTGGTTGTTTTATTAGGATGCTCCTGGGCTAAAAAAGGTTGGAGAACTACAACCAGCTTGTATAAGGAGTATGTACTTCCTACCACTAGGGTAGATATTAACAAGCCTGTAGAAGGTGAAACCAGTGAGCTGGAATTTGCTGCTTTTTTGGAACGCTCTGATGCCAGGTTGCAGGAATTTTTACAGGAATTTTCTGTGCAAGACACTTTTCCTACAGAATCCTGGGCTAAACAGATTTTTTTGCGTTTCAACTGGTTAAATAAAATAGAGGTAAGGGATGAAAAGGGCGAAGTATTTTTTACTTATCCCAAGGAAAATTTAAAACAGGTAAACTTTTCTTATCTGGCAAAAGATTTAAAAAAACTAAAAGGTCTTTCTTCTACTTTACAGGATACTATTTTAGGTCCAGAAATAGCTTTGTTTAAACCTATTTATACAGACAAAAAGGTTAAATTGCTTTTATTGGTTCACTTTGACCCCAGGAGTTTGATTCCTCAGGAATTTAAAGAAAGAGTAAATTTATATTTTGATTTTAAACTAATTTATAGAGGAATAGCTCAAGAGATTCCCGTACCCAAAAAAGTTTTTACTTCTTTTGGAGAGCTTGCTTTAGATGGGAAAAAGGTGTTAGGATTGAGTAGAAAACTGGGACAAACTTGGTTTACCTATGCTTTTTTGTGTAAAGGAGGTGAGTAAATGAGACAGCTCACAGTAATAGAGCACTTACTTTTGCATCAAAAGGAAAATCCTTTAGCTACAGGTAACTTTACCCATCTTTTAAATGAGTTAATTTTAGCTGCTAAGATTATTGCCAGGGCTGTGAATAAGGCCGGGCTTATGGATGTATTGGGAGAAACTGGCGAAATAAATGTGCAGGGGGAACAGGTTCAAAAGCTAGATGATTTTGCCAATAGGGTTCTTATCCATCGCTTGCAACGCTCTGGTTTACTCTATGCCATGGCTTCAGAGGAGAATGCAGACCTTATAGAAATCCCAGAACAATTTGGACGAGGAAATTATTTTCTGGTTTTTGATCCCCTGGATGGTTCTTCCAATATCGCAGCCAATGTGAGTATTGGCACTATTTTTTCCATTTATCGCCGTAAAAATGGTAGTGACCCTGTTATTTTGAGTGAAGTGTTGCAAAAAGGCTCAGAACAGGTTGCAGCAGGCTATTTCTTGTATGGTTCTTCCACCATGCTGGTATATAGTACAGGGCAGGGAGTACATGGCTTTACCTTTGATCCCAGTGTGGGAGAATTTTTGCTTTCCCATCCAGACATTAAGATTCCAGAAAAGGGTAAGATTTATTCTGTAAACGAAGGTTATTGGTCTTACTGGGATGATAAGACCAAAGAGATAATTTCCTACTTTAAAACCCCTGAGCCTGGCAAACCAACTTATAGTTTGCGTTATATTGGCTCTCTGGTTGCTGATTTTCATCGGACTTTGCTTTATGGTGGTATTTTTATGTATCCCAAAGATTTAAGGGATCCCAAAAAACCTACAGGCAAGTTGCGGCTGCTTTATGAAGCCAATCCCATGGCCTTTTTAGTGGAGCAGGCAGGAGGCATGGCTGTAGATGGAGAAAGGCCTATTCTGGAGATTCAACCTGAAGATTTACACCAAAGAGTTCCCCTGTTTATTGGTTCGAAAACAGAAGTACAAAAGGTTTTGGAAATTTATGGAGCTTAAGTAGTGCTTACTCTTGGAATTGAAACCTCTTGTGATGAGACAGGCCTGGCCCTGGTCAATAAGGGTGAGCTCGTGGCTCATGTTATGGTCTCGCAGGTGGATTTGCATTCTCTTTTTGGTGGAGTGGTGCCAGAGATTGCCTCTAGAGTCCATCTGGAAGTACTACCTTCTTTGCTGGAAACACTTTTGCAAAGAGCCGGTTGTACTTTGCAAGATCTGGAAGGCATTGCTGTTACCAGAGGTCCGGGGCTTTTGGCTAGCCTTTTAATTGGACTGGGTTTTGCCAAGGGATTAAGTTTAGGTTTGCATGTGCCTTTGGTGGGTGTGGATCACTTACAGGCCCATTTGTTGGCTGCAGAAATGCAACAGGAAGTAGAGTATCCCTGTTTAGGGTTATTGGTTTCTGGAGGACATACCCATTTTTATTTAATTAAATCCTGGCAGGAATTTATTTTGCTGGGTAGGACCTTAGATGATGCCCTGGGAGAAGCTTTTGATAAGGTGGCTAAAATGCTTAATCTTCCCTATCCAGGGGGAGTTTTTTTAGATAAGCTGGCCAGACAAGGGAAGGTAGATAAGGAGTTATTTCCCAGACCCTATATTGATAATACCAATCTAGATTTTAGTTTTAGTGGGATTAAAACTGCAGTTGCCAATTATTTACAAAAAAATAAACACTTAGTTTTCCCTGGTTTAAAAGAAGATTTAAAATTGGATGTAGTTTCGCAAGAGTTAAAAGATATGTGTGCCTCCCTGACCTATTCTTTAGTGGAAGCCCTGAAGATTAAAGTAAGTAGAGCTTTAAAGAATTATCCTGTAAAGGGGCTTATTCTGGCTGGAGGAGTAGCTGCCAATAGTATTTTGAGAAAAGAATTTAGTCTTTTTTTAGAACAAAAGAATCTTAAATTTTGGGTGCCTAACAAGGAGTTATGCACGGATAACGGTATTATGGTTGCCTATTTGGGAGAAAAACTGCTTCAAGCTGGGTATACGCATGGCCTGGAAGTAGATGCCATTCCCAGAGGAAGGACAGTTCCCAGGGATTATAAAATCAATTAAAAGGATATGAGTTTATTAGAAGAAGTTTTAGACATAGGCATAGCTTTAAGCCGTACTGTTGAATGGGAAAAGCTTTTGGACCTTATTTTAACCAAGGCCAGGTCTTTAACTTCAGCTGATGCAGGGTCCATTTATTTAGTTAAAAATAAAGAGCTTGTTTTTGTCTGCAGTCAAAATGATACCTTGAGTAAAAGGTTGGGCAAGAAGAAAGTTCAGGAATTATTTCAGAGTTTTAGTTTCCCTTTGGACCAAAAGAGTATTGCAGGATTTGTTGCTTTAAGTAAACAGCCTTTAATTTTAGCTGATGTTTATAAAGAAGCCCATAAGTATGACCTTTCTTTATTTTCCAAGTGGGACCGGGTGAATAACTATCACTCTCAATCTGTTTTAACCCTGCCCTTATTAAATCCTCAGGAAGAAGTGGTGGGTGTTTTACAGTTGATTAATGCCAAGGAAGGAGAAAAGGTTGTTCCTTTTAAGCCAGAATTTTTACTGCCTTTAAACTATTTTGCCTCCCAGACTGCTGTGGCTATTGAAAATGCCAGACTGTATGCTGAATTAAAGGAAGCTCATCTGGATTCCCTGTTTAGATTGGGAGTGGCTGCTGAATATAGAGACAAAGAGACCTCTGCCCATATTAGAAGGGTGGGAGAATTGGCCAAACTTTTAGCCAGAGAGCTGGGATTTGGGCAGGAAGAACTGGAAATGGTTTTTTGGGCAGTGGCCATGCACGATGTGGGAAAGCTGGGCGTGCCTGATGCCATTTTACTCAAGCCTGGCCCCTTAACTCCTCAAGAAAGAAAAATAATGGAAAAACACACCATCATTGGCGGGTGTATCTTGCACAAGGCCAAGTCCTCTCTTTTGCGCAATGCCAAGGTAGTGGCTTTGACCCATCATGAGCGTTATGATGGCACAGGCTATCCCAAAGGGCTTAAAGGCGAAGAAATCCCCCTATTAGGACGCATAGCTGGCCTGGTGGATGTCTTTGACGCCCTTTCTTCAGCCAGGGTATACAAACCTCCCTATTCTGAAGAAAAGGTGCGCTTGATTTTGCGTGAGGAAAAGGGCAAACACTTTGATCCCTTTTTAGTGGAAATTTTAGAAGATAAGTGGGTTGAGTGCTGGAAAATAAAAGACTTATATCAAGATGAAAAGTATGTATTTAATTTGCAAGAAACCTTGGTGGATAAGTTGTGGGAAGAGATAAATGAGATAGGTTCTTGACACTAAGAACTAAGACCACTATCTTTTTACTTTAAACTAGAAACTTAGAAGAATAAACAAAAGGAGAGAAATATGGCAAACCAAGTTACTGACAGTAATTTTGAGGCTGAAGTTTTAAATTGTGACCAGCCTGTATTGGTGGATTTTTGGGCTCCCTGGTGTGGGCCTTGTAGAGCTATTTCTCCAATTATTGAAGAATTGGCTCAGGAGTATGCTGGACAGGTGAAGATTGTTAAAATGAATGTGGATGAAAATCCCACCACTCCCAGTAAGTATGGTATTAGAGCCATTCCTACCTTGATTTTGTTTAAGGGTGGTCAGGTTATAGAGCAAATTACTGGTGCAGTATCCAAATCCAGCTTAAAACAAATGTTAGCAGAAAAGGCTTTATAACATGGATAAGTTTGAGGTAGCAGTGATTGGGGGCGGTCCAGCAGGGCTGACGGCCGCCCTTTATCTTTTGAGAGCTAGACGCAAGGTGCTTTTGGTAGAAAAGCTAAGCCCTGGAGGGCAGGTTTTACTAACAGAAAAGATAGAGAATTATCCTGGTTTTCCCGAAGGCATCACAGGCTTTGAACTGGCAGACGCCTTTGCTGCGCAAGTGGAAAAATATGAAGGATTACATAAGCACTTTGGTGAGGTAAAAAAGATAGAAGTGGGAGATAAATACCATACTCTACATTTAGAAGAATCCACAGTGCAGGTAAAGGCTCTGGTAGTAGCCAGTGGAGCCAGATGGAGGAAACTGGGGGTCCCAGGAGAGCAGGAATTGGCTGGCAAGGGTATTTCCTACTGTGCCATTTGTGATGGTAATTTTTTTCGCGATCAAGTGGTAGCCTGTATTGGAGGTGGAGATACTGCTTTAGAAGAATCTTTGTATCTTTCTAAGATAGTAAAAAAGATTTATCTCATTCACAGGCGAGATAAATTTAGAGGCACTAAAATCTATCAGGAAAAGGTGCTGGCTAATCCAAAGATAGAAGTAATCTGGGATAGCGTGGTGGAAGAGTTCAAAGGACAGGAGAGTCTGGAAAAGGTTGTTTTAAAGAATGTAAAAAATGGAAACACCAGTGAGCTGGAAGTGAGTGGAGCCTTTATCTTTATTGGAGTGGAGCCCAATAGCGAGTTTTTACCTCCAGAAGTTAAAAAAGATGAGCGAGGCTTTGTGCTTACAGATAGTGAGATGCAGACCAATATAAAAGGCATATATGCTGCAGGTGATATCAGGGCGAAAAATTGTCGGCAGGTGTCCACTGCTGTAGGAGATGGAGCTTGTGCTGGATTTAATGTGGCCAATTATCTGGAGCAGTTAGATGACTAGGGTAAAGCTATTAATCGTAAGTTTCCTCTTTTTTTTAATAAGTGGTTGTGGAGTAGTGGATTACTTTTTTTTAACTCCTCCAGAGGATACTGCCCAGGAATTGGCACAAGCTGGATATGATGCCTTGCAAGAAAAGGATTATGACCGGGCCATTGAGTATTTTACCAAATTAAAAGATAGATATCCTTTCTCTCCCTATACGCCTGAGGCAGAAGTGAGTTTGGGAGATGCCTATTTCCTGGTGGGGGAATATAAAGCAGCCAGTGAAGTTTATAAGGAATTTGAAGCCCTTCACCCCAGACATGAGGCAGTTCCTTATGTGCTTTTAAAAATTGGCCTGTCCAATCTCAAGCAATTTGAATCTGCGGATAAACCCTATACGAATATTGCTGAAGCTTACTCCTTTTTTCAGCGGCTTATAGAGACCTACCCAGAAAACAAATATGCTCAAGAAGCCAAGAAATATTTGCGCAAGTGTAGGTTTTTAATGGCTGAGCATGAGTTATATGTAGCGGATTTTTACTGGCGTACAGAGCAGTTTAAAGCGGCCTGGCTTAGATATAAATATGTGGAAAAGGAATATGCTGATTTGCCAGAAGTTGTGGCTTATGCAAGTCAACGGAGGGATTTGGCCTATTTGCGCTGGCAAGAAGCAAAGGCTAAGGAGGCCAAAGAAAAGGAAGAAGGGTCCTGGAAAAGGTTTTTTGACTGGTTGTAAAAAAAATAGGTAAACAAAAAGCGGCTTTTAGCCGCTTTTTTTGTATCTTTGGGGCGAGGCTAGGAAATGGACTGGAATGCTTTTTTTGATACTTATGCAGTTGAAGAAAAATATCTATCCCGGGCTTATGAAAGGGTTGGAGATAAAAAAAGGGCTTTTTTTAAAAAACAAATCTATGAACTTACCGAGTACTATCAACATTTAAAAGAGCTTAAGCTAAGCGTTTGTAAAAAAAACTACTCCCTTTTTGAACTGGAAGAAGGTTTTTCTCCCAAAAAAGAAGTGATTTTTTTGGTGGAGGAAGGTTTTTTTGCTGTTAATCAAATCTTGGCCTTATTTATTCCTTTGCTTTTAGCTGGAGTGGAAAAAATAGGGGTGGTTTTGTTGGGTTCCAAAACCAAAATAAAAGCAGAGATATTTGTGGGGCTGGAGTTGGCTGGGGGATATTATCTGGCCTGGGGCAAAAAAAAGAGAGTGATTGAGTTTTTAAATTGTCAACAAAGACCAGTTTTTTATTTTGGATTTAATCCCAGATGGCTGAAATCTGTGTTTTGGCAAACTCCCCTTACCAGGGGTGTTATTTGGGAGGAACAGGAAAAAATAAATCTGGAGAATTTGCTCTGGGCTAATCCTCATACCACCTTTTATGCTTCCTGGGGTAAAGAAGATGCACCTGTAAAGCCTTTAGAAGAAAGAGAAAGGGACTTTTTTCTGGAAATAGGATCTCAAAAAACATCCTTTGCCAAGCTTACTCTTGCTCCTGGAGAAGAAACTAGCTGGATTTGGCCGGATTTTAATTGGACCTGGGCGTTTGAAAAGTATGTCTTTATAAGCAGGAGGTCTTAGATGGGAGTAGCTAAAGGCGCAGATAAATATCTGGAGCAGATTAGAAATATTGGTATTATAGCTCATATTGATGCGGGAAAAACTACTTTAAGTGAACGAATCCTTTTTTATTCTCAAAAAATTCATCGCATGGGAGAAGTGCACGAAGGCACTGCTACGATGGACTATCTTCCTCAGGAACAGGAAAGAGGTATTACAATTGTTTCTGCCTGTACTACCTTTAATTGGAGAGAGAAACAGGTAAACCTGATTGATACTCCAGGGCATGTGGATTTTACTATTGAAGTAGAAAGGGCTTTAAGGGTCTTGGATGGAGCGATTGCTGTTTTTTGTGCAGTGGGAGGGGTAGAGCCTCAAAGTGAAACTGTTTGGCACCAGTCAGAAAAATACAAGATTCCTAAAATAGCCTTTATCAATAAAATGGATAGGTTAGGGGCAGATTTTAAAAATGTGCTTTGGGAGATTAGAAAAAAATTAAAGGCCAATCCAGTTGTTTTGCAAGCGCCCTGGGGAGAAGGAGATGATTTTAAGGGAGTTTTTGATATTTTAAGAGAAAAAAAGATTGTTTTCAGTGCAGAAGACCAGGGAAGGAGCTATGAATATTTAGACCTGACACCAGAAGAACAGGCAGAAGTAGATAACTATAAGACTGAGCTAATAGAAAGGATAGCTGATTTAGACGATGAGGTAATGGAAAAGTATCTGGAAGGACAGGAATTGCAACCAGAACTTATCAAACAAAAACTAAGAGAACTGGTTTTACAGGGGAAAATAGTTCCGGTATATGCAGGTTCTGCTTTAAAGAATATAGGCGTCCAACCTTTATTGGATGGGGTAATTGATTATTTTCCTTCTCCTTTGGATGTGCCTCAAATAGAAGGTATAGAGCCCCAAACTAAGAAAAAAGTTTCCTTTCCCATTTCTTCTAAAGCCCCACTGTCTGCTTTGGTCTTTAAAGTATCCATGGAGACCGGAAGAAAGTTGGTTTTAGCCAGGATTTATTCCGGGAAGATTAAAGCAGGAGAGATAGTTTTTAATGTTACCCAGGAAAAAGAAGAACGGGTAGCCAGGATTTTTCGCTTGCACGCCAATCATAAGGAAAAGGTGGAGGAAGCACGGGCTGGAGAAATTGTTGCTTTAGCAGGACTGAAGCTTTCTAAAACAGGAGATACCCTCGCCAATAGGGAGACACCTCTTATTTTGGAAAAAATTAGCGAATATAAGCCGGTTATTGCAGTGGCCTTGGAGCCTAAGAATAATGCAGAAGAAGAAAAGTTATTGGAAGCTCTGGATAAAATTTTACAGGAAGACCCTACCTTACTTTTGGAAAGAGATGAAGATACCCAGCAAATTATTCTTTCTGGCATGGGAGAGCTCCATTTAGAAGTGGTAATGGATAGACTTAAAAGAGAGTATAAGGTGGAATTTAGATCTGGCAATCCTCAGGTGGTTTACCAAGAAACCATTAAAAATAAAGCCAGAGGAGAAGGAGAATTTGCTAAAGAACTGGGAGATGATTTCCATTACGGTGGAGTAGTTTTGGAAGTAGAACCAAAGCCCAGAGGTAGTGGCAAAGAAATTCGCCTGGAAGTGGATACTCAAGCCTGGTCTCAAAATATAGTGGAAAGTGTGTACCAGGGTTTAGAAGATGGTCTGCAATCGGGCATTTTAAAGGGGTATCCTGTTCAGGATATTCTGGTACGAGTGATTGAACTTAAACAAAAAGAAGGAGCTACTGATATAGGTTATAGAATGGCTGCAGTAAAAGCCTTAAAGAAAGCTTTGAAAAATGCTAATCCTCAGCTTTTAGAGCCTATTATGTCTCTGGAAGTATATACGCCAGAGGATTTTGTAGGAGAATGTGTGGGACTTATTGGCAGTAAAGGCGGAAAAGTGGAAAATATTTTGGAAAGAGGAGGACAAAAGATAGTACAGGCCTTGGCTCCTTTAAAGAAAATGTTTGGTTTTTCTACAGATTTGCGTTCTGCTACCCAAGGAAGGGCTAATATGCTTATGAAATTTCATTCTTTTGATGTGCTGGAGTTTTAATTTTTAATAAATTATTTAAAAAATTAGTTGTCATTTTTTTTTTATAATTTATTGAAGCTCTTAATAAAAGGAGGAAATGTTATGGCCAGTATAAAAAAGATTTTATGTGCAGTGGATTTTTCTGACATGAGTAAAAAGGTAGCAGATTATGCAGCTACCTTAGCCAGGGCCCTGGAAGGAGAAGTTGTCGTTTTGTATGTAGCTCCTTCTCTTTCCCAATATGTAGGGTTTCATGTCCCTCCTGCCTCTATTGAAACTTTTGTGGGAGAAATAGTTTCAGGTGCGGAAAAAACCATGGAAGTTTTTATTCAGGAAAATTTTGAATCTGTTTCCGCTCAAGGCATAGTAAAAACTGGTTATGCAGCAGAAGAGATTTTAGAAGTAGCTGAAAAAGAAGAGGTAGATTTGATAGTAATGGGTACACATGGGCGTAAGGGGATAGATAGGATTTTGTTTGGCTCTGTGGCTGAAAAGGTGGTAAAAGGAGCAAAAATGCCAGTGCTTACTGTTCGTCCTTAAGCAAAGGAGCTTTTTAGAGGTGTTTATTAGTAGTAAGAAAAATACTTCTTTTGGTCTGGACCTGGGAGCTAGATGGGTTAAGCTGGTTGGCTTAAAAAAGAAAGGGAAAAAGGTTGTTTTAGATAGAGTGGGAAGAGGTCTCTTTTCTGAAGAGCAAAGAGGTCCAGATGAATTTGTCAAGCATTTGGAAGCCTTTTTTAAGAGCTTGGGTATAAAAAAGAAAGAGGTGGTAAATACTTCTTTTAGTGGACAGTCTGTAATTGTTAAAAGGGTAGTCTTTAAGGCCAAAGATGAGGATGAACTGGAAAAGGTAGTTTTTAAAGAAGCCAAGCAGTATATTCCCTTTGATATTAACGATGTGGTGCTGGACTATCAAATAATGAAAAGTAAAAAGCAGGAAAAGGGCTTTGAAGTTTATTTGGTAGCTTGTAAAAAACAGCTGGTAGAAAACTTAAATGAGTTATTTAAAAGGGCTCAAATAAAAATAGATGTAATTGACTTAGATGCCTTTGCTCTGGCTAATGTTTTTGAATTTAATTATCCAGAAGAGATGGATAAAAGTTCTTTCCTCTTTGATATTGGAGAAAAACAAAGTATTTTTGCTGTTTTTTCTGAAGGAGAGCTAAGTATTTTTAGAGAGATGCCTTTTGGTGGAGCTAACCTTACTTTGCGTATTGCAGAAGGGCTTGGTTTGAGTTTAGAGGATGCTGAACAGGTAAAACTACAGGGGGCTACTAATCTTGAGCCTAGTCAAAAAACTTTAGTAACTAAATTGATCTATGAGGAAATAGGCATGTGGATAGGAGAAGTGCGTAAGGTTATTAATTTTTACGCCACTACTTACCCTAAGGCTCAAGAAGTGAAAAAAGTGTTTTTATCAGGAGGAAGTTCTTATATCCTGGCCCTGGAGGAGAGTTTAGCTAAAGAATTTTCTTTAACTGTAGATTATTTAGATCCCTGGAGAAAAATGGAAAAGAGTGTTAAAAACTTTGATTTAAAATATTTAGATGAAATAAAAAGACAGATGGTAGTGGCAACAGGTTTAGCCTTAAGAGGGGTGTTTTAAGTGTTAAGAATAAATTTAAATGTCTTAGAAAAAAAGAAAAAATTACCTATAAAAGGTGATTTTTGGATTTTTATTTTTTTGTTAATTGTTTTACTGGGAGGATGTGTTGCTGTTAATTGGTGGGTGGGAGTGAAGATAGATTATTTAAAAACAGTAGAAGAACAAAAAACAAAAGAGAAAAGATCCCTGCAAAGTTTGATTGCCAAGGTTAATAATTTGAAAAAAGATGTAGAAGACATTCAAAAGAAACTAGAGGTTATAAAGAAGATAAGACAACGACAAATTTTACCAGTTTTATTTATAGATGCTTTAATATCTTCTCTGCCAGAAGATAAAATTTGGTATAAAGATTTAAATTTGGACGCGTCTGGTTCTATTACTATAATAGGTGTGGCTTTAGATAACCAGGTTTTGTCTTTTTATATTGAACAATTGAAAAAATCTCCTTATATTAAGATGGTAGATATAGTGGTCACAAGTAAGACTAAAATAGGTAACTATGAACTGGTAGAATTTACCTGTAACCTTAGAGCAGGAGAAGCTTAGAAGTATTATGGCTAATAAATTAGAAGAACAGGTTAAAATGTTTTTTAAGTTTCCCTTGTGGAAGCGCTGGTTGGTTTATAGTGGAATTTTGCTTTTGATGCTAGGGGGGTGGGCTTATTTTTTTCTTGTTCCTCTTCTGGATACAAAAGACAGGATAGAGGCTAATTTGGTACAATTGGATAGAGATATTACCAGATTTAGAGTGATAGCGGCTAATTTAAATAAGGTAAAGAAAGATCTTAGTTTTTATGAAAAACAATTTTTTATAGCTAAAAACTTACTGCCAGAAGATGCCAAGGCTTTAGAGAAGGTTCTGGCTTCTTTTGAGAAGATGGGACTGGAAAAGGGAATAGAATTTGCTTATTTTAGACCTTTAAGTGAAACCAAGTATGATTTTTATGCTGCTAGGTTGGTTAATATCAGGGTGTTAGGTAGTTTTCATAATATTGTAAGCTACCTAGATGAACTTAGTCGTTTAAATAGGTTGGTGAGCTTGCGCTCTGTAAAATTTTCTCCTCAAGGACCTCAAGGTCAGGTGAGTAGGCTTTCTGTAGATTGTACTTTAGAGGTCTATAGGGCTTTGACTGAAGCTGAAATAAAAGCACAAGCAGAGCAAGCAAAGAACGAGGCTAAGAAGAAAAGAAGGAAATAAAAGTGAAAGAGATAAAGTTGCTTTTGATCGGAATCTGTATAATGTTTTTGCCTAGCTTCGCTCAGGCAGAGAATGCTTCCTCGGTTAAAGAAGAGAGCGAAAAATTTATAGAAGCACTG
>LGER01000102.1 GCA_001507915.1 Desulfonauticus sp. 38_4375
TCTCCAGCTTTTCCTTTTTAAATAGAGCCTCTTTGTGTTGTTCTATTTCTGTAATGTCTTCTACCAGCCCAATACCACCTATTATCTCCCCATCCCTTTTTAAAGCCTTAAAAGTGGCTCGAACAATAGCTGTTTTATTTCCTAAAATGGAAGTATTACTTCCTTCAAAAAAGCCAATCCCCTTTTCTAGGGAGTCTTTTATGGCTTTTTTCAGTTTAATGTTAATAACTCTTCCTATTAGGTTAAAGCCAAGCAAGTTTTCTTTGGTTGTGCCTATGATGTTAGCTAAAAAATAATTACATTCTTTTATTGTGCTATCCTTATCGTAAACCATTATTCCTATGGGAGCTTGTTCAAAAACTGCCTTATATTTTTCTTCACTTTGCAATATCTTTTCTTTTAACTCTGTTATTTCGGTGATATCCTGAGCTACGACCATAAGTTTTTTCTTTTCTTTTTGGTACTCTATAAAACTTAGAACTACTTTATTTAGTTTGTTTATCTTTAACTTTAACTCAAAAATTGAGGAGTCTTCTGGAGCAAGCTTATTAATTTTTTCTCTGAATAATTTTTTATCCTGTTCTGTAAGGAGAGTTAAAAGATACTCTAGAGTAAGCTCTTCTTTT
Source organism: Desulfonauticus sp. 38_4375 (assembly GCA_001507915.1). Classification (GTDB taxonomy): domain Bacteria; phylum Desulfobacterota; class Desulfovibrionia; order Desulfovibrionales; family Desulfonatronovibrionaceae; genus Desulfonauticus. The sequence goes on from LGER01000102.1 coordinate 627, forward strand.
CTGTCTAGCTCTAACAAAGAGTAAGCATTTTGATTGGCCCTGACCTTTTCAGTTTTTAAGTCTATTTCCAGAACAATTAGTTTGGCCAGACTGGCGGCCTTTTCTAATAATATTTGTTGGGAAAGAAGTTCTTCTTTTAGTTCATATTCCTTACTTATGTCCCTAAAGATAAGTACTACTCCCAAGGGGTTTCCCTGCTGGTCTATAATGGGAGCTGCTGAATCTTCTATATGGTACTCTTGACCAGTTTTAGAAATTAGCTTGGTGTGATTGGCCAGTCCGCAGACTTTCCCAGTGCTTAAAACCTTTTCTACGGGATTTAAGGCAGGCTTGCGGGTAAGTGCATTTACAATCTTAAAGACCTCAGTAAGTTTTTGGCCCTTAGCTTCTTCTAAGCTCCAGCCAGTTAGGCTTTCTGCTACAGGGTTCATTAGGGTAATGTTGCCCTTAAGGTCAGTGGCAATCATTGCGTCCCCTAAAGAGAGCAAGGTGGTTTCAAACTGACTGCTTAACCTGGCCAATTCTCTGGTTCTTTTTTTGACCTGGAAGCGTAAAAGAAAGTTCCAGAGTAAAAATAAAACAATAATAACAGTTAAAGCCAGGATAAACTGGTATATCTTTTTTTTATTTAGCACATATTCTCCGCTCCACTGTTTTAAGATTTCCTTGCTTTCTTTGTCTGTTATCTGGCTAAAACCAGAATTAATTAGGTTTAATAACTCTGGGTTTCCCTTTTTTACTCCAGCCACTACCTTTTGAGTGTAGATGGGCTTGGTTAAATAGCGAAACTCTTCTCCTTCTTTTTTCTGGGACAAGAAGAATAAGCCTGTTGGTTTGTCTAAAATAAAAACTTTAATTTTATGTTCAAAAACAGCTCTAAACAGTTCTTTTACAGTGGGAAAGGGTTCTAAATTATAAGAGGGAAAATGGTTTTTTAAATATTCTTCAGCAAAATCTCCTTTGATTACCCCTATATCAAAGCCAGCTAAAGAAGATAGGTCTTTTAAGCCCAGGATGTTTTTGTGAAAAAAAATGGTGGTATCTATTTTAAGGTAAGGTACAGAGAAATCAAAATACTTTTCTCTTTCCTGGCTATAGAAAAAACCGCTTAAGACATGGTTCTCTTCTTTTTGAACCAGCTCAAGGGCCTGCTTGAAAGTTGTAAGCTTAAATTCAACCTTGACCTTTGTTTTTTGAGACCAGAGTTTCCAGAAGTCCACGAAAATACCTTGAGGTTGTTGCTTGGCATCAAGAAAAATAAAGGGCGCATAGGAAGTTCCACCCAGCACAACTACCTTTTCTACTTTGGCTTTTACCAGGGAAGGAAGGGCCAAAAGTATAATCAGGAGATAGCCCAGAATAGGTAAAGATGATTTTTTGGACATTTTAGGTTGATTGGTGTTATTTTTTTATTTTATAAGTTTAATGTGATATTATCTTCTAAGTCAAGATTAAAAAAACATAAATGGGATTAAATCTTAATTAAAATTTTTGATGTAAACATAAAATTTTTATTTAGAAGGTTAATTAATTGTACATTAAGAATTATCAGGAGGTGAAATAGGTTTTATCCTTGCGGCTTTTGATTTTTTTGTAAAAGTACAAGCCCTATGATGAGAATTAAGATAAGCAAAGCTAAAACGCCTGTTTCTAGCATGGCTCTATAAAATTCTTCTTGAGAAGGAATCTTTTCTACCAGGTTTAAAGTCAGCACTAATACCCTTCTTACACTAGCGATAAGTCCTATGATTAAAAAAGGTTCTGGCCTGATAATGTGTTCCTGGTAGGAAACCACCACAGTATGAGCTACTTCTAAAATCATCAGGGCAAAGAAGACCTTGTTTAAGATAATTCCTACAGTAACAGCAAAATCTTTTTCTAGCAGCAAAGATTTTAGGTTGTAAAAAAGATGTAAAACAAAAAAACCACCTAAGATAATGAGGAGAATTCCTATTATTAAGTGTAAAAAGTCAGAGCCTGCTTGGAAAAATTTTTTGGAAAGATTGAGTCTAAAGGACATTTCTACCCCTCCTTTAACTAAAAAGATTCTATCTTTTAATTAAAGGAGGGGATTGGTTAGTCAAGGATATTAGTTGGAGCCTATTTCTACCTGGACCTGTTTTAAAAGTTCCTGAGCTTGCAAGAGCTTGGTTGCCTGTTCTTCAGTTTGTACCTGGGAGCTCAGGTATTTGGTTTTTTGGGCCATGTCTTGCAGGGTATTGGCAATAATCAGGTTTTTGGTTTTCTGAGGAAGGTTTTCCAGGGCTGCAACCTTACTTTCCAAAGAACCCACCTGAGAGCTAAGAACTTTTAGTTCTGTGCTGAGTTGGCCTAACTTGCTTACTTCCTCGCTTAGACCTTTGACATTCTGGTTAAGCCCAAAAAATAAAACAGCAG
>LGER01000028.1 GCA_001507915.1 Desulfonauticus sp. 38_4375
GCTTGAGAGAAAAATTGGAAAACTAGGGAGTGGGCAGGTGGGTCAATTTTGTTGTCCGAAAATGGATTAAATTTTTTGGCCATTGACAAATATCCAAAAACTCTATTACAACAAAATGGCTTTTACTCTGGTTGATGCCCAAAAAGGAAAAGCCGTACGAGTGGCCTTAAAAGCAGATTTTTTTGAAAAGGCCTTAAATTCTCCCTTTGTTCAAAAAAGAAAACAAGGTATCCCTCCTCAAGATATTGAGCCTGAAATAGCCAATCCTTTAGTGGAAAAGATTTTAAAAATGCCTGAGGAAAACTTCCTGGAAATAGGAGATATTTTTGACTTTGAAGTAAAAAAAGGAAAAGCTGTTTTCACAGCTAAAAAATGCACTAAATGTGGAGAGCTTACTTTTGTAAACAAACTAAGAGTACTGGAAGACGGTAGCGAAGTTTGTATTCCCTGTAGTGGTTATAAGGAATAATTTATTCTTTGCAGCAGCGGACAAAAAAATATTTGTTCGCTGCTGCCAATTTTAAATATCACCATTTTCTAAGATCTTCTTTTCTTCATAAGGAACAAGTTTTTTTCTATACCATTCCAGTTTAGCATGCTCCATAGCTGAAGAGCACATGCTTAAATTGGCATAACTCTCTCCAATTTTTTCAATCACCAGGGAACTAAGCTTATAAATACAATAATTAAGCTCTCCTTCACTCTCTACATTTTTAGCTATTTCTTTTAAAAAAGAATCAAAGAGTTTTCTTCTTTCCTTTTTTATATAGGGCATAGACACTCCTTGTAAAAAAAATAAACTTAAGTGGAAGAACCTTTATGTTTACAATCTCTGATTCCTAAAAGATGCCGATAAGGACCTGGAGTGCCTGGAGGCACCAGGGCCACTCTATCACCATCTTTTAACTTGGTGTCAAAGGATTTTATCTTTCCATTTACAAATACCCCTTCCACTTCTTCTTCCTTAATACCTAATAGTTCCAAAATATCTTTAGGAGTTGCTTCTTCTTTTAATTCTAAGATAGCGTTTTGACAGGGTATATTATTTTCCCTGAGTTTAAACAATAAAAAACCAAAGGCATTAAAGGTGATTTTCATCTAGCTCTTCCTCTTTATAAAATTTTTTTAAACCACAACGAGCACAAGGTTCACAACCCTTTAAACACTTAGGGCTTTGTTTTCCTCTTTTAAAATCAAGATACTCCTTATACAGGTAAGCTTTATTTACCCCCATGTCTATATGCTCCCAGGGAAAACTTGTTTGTAAACCTTTCTCTCTGGTATAAGGATCCAATTTTTCTCTACAATTTTTATAGGCCCTAACCCAGGAATTAGTTTTTAAAGCTTCTTCTAAAAAGAAAAATAGCTTCTCATCTCCTCTGGCCAGAATCCCCTGTATCCTGGATAAAAGAGGATTTTCCAAACTCACCTTTGTCCTGGGAAATTTGCCAATTATTTGTTTAAACCTTTTAGCTCTTTTTTCCAGTTCTCCTTCTTTAAGCAACTCTATCCACTGCAAGGGAGTCCAGGGTTTAGGGACCAGAAAACTTACACTTACACTTATTAAATCCAATCCTTTTTTCCGTTTTTCCTTACCCCTAGCTCTGGCTTCTTCTATTTTGGAAAAAAAATCTTCCAGTTCTAAAAAGTCTTCTTCTGTTTCTTGAGGAAATCCTAAAATAAAATATAGTTTTAAATTATTAAATTGTAGTCTGGAAATATGCTCTACTACTTCTAGAAATTTTTTCTCTGAAAATTTTTTATTAATGGATTTTCTAATTTTTTTACTTATTCCTTCAACTGCTAAAGTAATACTTCTGGTACCTGTTTTTCTCAAAAAATAAAGAAACTCAAAATCTAAACTATTTACTCTTAGAGAAGAGAGGGAAAATTTTATTTTTTTATCTTGTAGCCAGAAAAGAAATTCTTTTAAATAAGGCCAATCAGTAAGAGCAGTACCTACCAGCCCAACTTTACGCGGTTTTATATCTTCCACTATTTTTTTAGCTTCTTCAACTCTAATTTCTCTAAAAGGACGATAGATAAACCCAGCAGCACAAAACCTACATCCATACAAACATCCTCTATTTATTTCCAACAAAAGAGTATCTGGAAAAGCACTCCTGGAAGAAATAAACAAAGAATAACTGGGGCTAAATCTATCTTGCACGCAAATAGCCCGTTTGGCCTTTTTATCTAGGGTAAGCACATAAGGAGATTTTAAAGCAACATTTAATAAATCTTGCTTACTACCTTGTGTTAAATAGGTATCTTTTAAACTTTTTAATAATTGAACAAATTTTTCTTCTCCTTCTCCTACAAAGGCAAAATCCAGAGTCCCAAGAAAAGGATAGGGATTTAAAAAACAAAGAGGACCTCCCCCAATTATAAGGGGAAAGTCCTCTCCTCTGGCTTCTGACTTTAAGGGAAGATTTAATTGCCTTAAAAACTTTAAAAAAGGCAAAATATCTAATTCAAAGTTTAAACTAAAACAAATAATCGGGAAGGAGGAAAGGGGAGTATTGTTTTCCACAGAAAACAAATCTTCTTTTCTCCCCTGTCCGTAAAAGCTTTCTACAACAAAGTCATCTTCTTCGCTTAACTCCTTATATATTCTCTGCCAGCCCAAAGTGGAAAAAGCCAGACTCTCCTTTTCCGGAAAAACAATAGCTACTGGCAGTCGTCCACCCCATTCCTTTAGTGCATTTTTTAATTTGGGGTAGATAACACTCCTTTTTTTCTTCATTAACCTAATTAATCAGCCTGCATACGAATAAAAGAGGGAATCTCAAATTCATCCTCATCAAAAATAAAATCTTCTTTTGAATTTTCCTCTATTTTCTCTTTCAACTCTGTAGAAGCAACTTTTCCTCTTCTAAGATAAGCAGGTATGCGTAAATCTTCTTCATTTTCTATATTTACCTTTACTTTTCTAGATTTTTTTATACTTTGTTCTTTGTATTTTTTTACTTCATTAATTGAAGTTACCTTTTCTTCTCCGTTTGCTTTATCATCATTATGCTCAATACCAGTAGCAATAACAGTAATTCTTAACTCATCTCCAATATTTTCATCTATTACAGCACCAAAGTAAATTTTAGCATCTTCGTGAGCAGCCTCATGAATAATATTAGCAGCTTCACTTACTTCATCTATACCAATATCAGGACCACAACTAACATTCATTAAAATACCTCTAGCTCCTTCAATAGAAATATCTTCAAGCAAAGGACTGGTAATTGCTTTCATAGCTGCTTCTCTTGCCCTGCTTTCACCTTGAGCAATTCCAGTACCCATCATGGCCAGTCCCATTTCTCCCATCACAGCCTTTACATCAGCAAAATCCAGGTTAATAAGGCCTGGGACCATAATCAAGTCAGATATACCCTTAACTGCATAATATAATACTTCATCTGCTTTTTTAAGCATTTCAATAAAAGAAGCTTTTTTAGAGGCTAAAGTAAGTAAACGGTCGTTAGGAATAACAATCAAGCTATCTACGACCTTTTTTAAATTATTTACTCCTGCTTCAGCCTGTTTAATGCGTCTCTTTCCTTCAAAATAAAAGGGCTTAGTGACTACAGCTACAGTCAAGGCTCCCATTTCCTTAGCTATTTCTGCAATCACTGGCGCTGCCCCAGTTCCTGTACCACCGCCCATACCAGCAGTAACAAAAACCATATCACTGCCTTCTAATATCTCTTTTATCTTATCTGCGCTCTCCAGGGCAGCCTCTCGACCTACTTCAGGATTAGCTCCAGCTCCTAACCCCTTAGTAAGTTTCTCGCCCAACTGAATTTTAAATTCAGCCTTGGATTTCTTGAGGTCCTGCAAGTCAGTATTGGCAGCAATAAAGGTAACACCTTTCATGGCCGAACAAATCATGTTGTTTACGGCATTACCACCTCCACCACCAACGCCTATTACTTTAATTTTAGCATTACCTTCCATTTCTAATTCCAAAAATTCCATAAGTTCCTCCTCCCCCTTAAGTTATTTTAACTTATATCAGAAAGCCACTTTTGCATCCGTTCTAAAATACGATTAAAAATATTTTTATCCCTTATCCTAAATCTGCTTGCCTCAGTATGCTTTTTAGAAGCGTATTTTAATAAGCCCACAGCAGTAGCATACATAGGGCTATTAACCACATCCTTTAATCCCCCTACATCAATGGGTTCACCTACCCTGGTAGGTAAATTAAAGATCTGCTCTGCCAGGTCCTGTATACCTTCAATTAAAGCCGCCCCTCCTGTTAATACAACTCCAGCTGCAATAGATTCTTTAAAGCCAGAACGAACTAATTCCTGGTCTACCAAAGCCAACAATTCTTCCATTCTTGGTTCACAAATTTCAGCCAAGATATGTCTAGACAACTTACGAGGTGCTCTCCCCCCTACACTGGGAACTTCTATTATTTCTGCATCTTGCACCAAATCTGCCAAAGCACATCCATATTTGATTTTAATCTGCTCTGCAGCAGCCATAGGAGTACGCAAACCAAAAGCGATGTCATTGGTCAAATTGGTTCCACCAATAGCCAAAACTCCAGTGTGTCGAATGGAATTACCGGAAAAAATGGCAATATCAGTGGTACCTCCTCCAATGTCCACCAAAGCAACCCCAATTTCTCTCTCCTCTCCTGTTAGTACCGCCTGGGCAGAAGCCAAAGATTCCAGGACAATGTCTTCAACATCTAAACCTGCCCTATGGCAAGAACGCACAATATTTTGGGCACTACTAACAGCACCAGTGACAATATGCACCTTTACTTCCAACCTCACCCCAGCCATTCCCAAAGGGTCCATAATCCCCCTTTGTTCATCCACAATATACTCCTGGGGTAAGATATGTATTACTTCCCGATCCAGTGGAATAGCCACTGCCTTAGCTGCATCTATCACTCTCTCCACATCCTTGGCACTTACTTCTCCACCTTTAACCGCAATTACTCCATGACTATTAAATCCCTTGATATGACTGCCGGCAATGCCTGTATAAACGCTTCGAATCTCCCTTCCCGCCATAAGCTCTGCTTCTTCTACTGCCCGTTTAATGGATTTTACAGTCTGATCTATATTCACCACCACCCCTTTTCTAAGGCCAGTAGAAGGACTGGTACCAATGCCAATAACATCTACTCCGTCAGAAGTTATCTCGCCAACCACACAGCAAATTTTAGTCGTGCCCAAATCCAAACCTACTACTAAATTGTCTTTGGCCATAAAAAGCTCCTTGCTTAAACTTCACTGGACATAGCTCACCCATGCCCTGTTGTTAACGACCCTAATTTCTTTAACCTGGCTCAATTCTTCCTTGTCCTTTAGGTCTCTAAGCACCTTATGTAAAACAGCTATCTCCTGTTCCAACCCTTCTAATTCCAGAGAAAGCCATAACTTATAATCATCAATAAAAATTTTTACCTCTTCCCCTTTTACTTCCAAACCACCAATACTCTGCCAGGAAAAAGGAAAACCTTTTTCTTTTAAAGCCATGGTTATGAATTCCAAAGAATAATTTTCTTCTTTTATCACCACTGGCAAAGATAAATATTTTTGTGGGTTTAGGACATCTATTTTATCGCCTTTTATATCTGCATAAAAAATTTTATCTTTTTCTTTTAATAAAAAAAATGGTTCTTTTTCTTTTATTTCAATTCTTAGTTTATCTGGAAGCACTCTTTTTATAATACTTTGATAAATCCAAGGGTTTTCTTTTAATTTTCTATTTAAATCAGATATATTTAAACTAAACAAATTATCACCAATTTTAATACCAAGATAAGAATTTATATCATTATATGTAAGCATTACATTTCCATTTACCTCTATCTCTTTTAAAGAAAAATAATCCATAGTAGTAACTTTGTAATAAAATTTTAATACTATAAAAGAAACTAAAAAGATTAAAATCATCGCTAAAAATAAAGTAAAAAGAAAAGAAAATATATCTAATTCTTTTCTATTCTTCTTATATCTATTACCAGCTAAACTTACTGACATTTTATTAACTTTACTTCTGGCTCCAAAAGAATATCTTTTTGTTTAAATACTTCTTCTCTGGCCATATCTATAAGAGTAAAAGCATCTGTAGGATTTCCCTGTCCCAAATTTATTAAAAAATTGGCATGCTTTTCGGAAAAAGCCATACCGCCTAAAACCTTTCCTCTAAAGCCACATTCCTCTAAAATTTTACCTGCACTAACTTCTTTATTGGGGTTTTTAAACACGCAGCCTGCACTGGGATATGCTAGAGGTTGTCTATCCTTTTTCTCTTTGTACCAATATGTTATTTTTTCCTTTACCAGACTCTTACTTACCTTTTTCAATCTTAGCCTGAGATTAACAACCAAAAAGAACTCATAGCCACAGTTAAAATAACGATACCCTAAAGCAACTTTATCTTTGGAAAGCTTGATTTTTCCTGTCTCAGCAGTCCATATCTCCACTTCTTCCCAGACCTCTCCTATTTCGCTACCAAAGGAGCCTGCATTCATGGCTACAGCTCCTCCTAAACTGGCAGGAATACCTGCTAAGTTTTCCAAACCACTCCAGCCTTCCCTAACACAAACCTGAAGTAGCCTGGGCAAAGAAAAGGAAGCATCCACTCCAATAGTTATGCTTTCCTTATCTTCCCTGAGTACCTGTAAATTACTTTTTTTAGGCAACCACCTTACTAAAAGCTGATTTATCTTTTCAGCAAAAATAAGATTACTTCCCCTGCCCAGAACCAGAAAAGGTTCTTGTTTTTCCTGAAGTTGGCAAATAAAGTCCAGATCCCTTTCTTCTTCTAAAAGATATAAATAAGTCCCCTTGCCCGGGAGCCTAATAGTAGCCAGTTTTTTTAAGTCTGGTTCTTTTATAATTCTCATTGTAAACCTAAAAACTTCTCCCCTATGGTATAAACACTACCCGCCCCTAAGGTGATAAACAAATCTCCTGGTTTCAAAATATCTTCCAGTTTATTTTGCACCTCTTCAAAGGTTTCAAAAAACAGGACCTGCTTCCCCATTTGCTTGATCCCCTGGGCTAAAGTAAGGCCACTTACTCCAGGAATGGGAGTCTCAGAAGCAGGATATATCTCGGTGAGTAAAAGCAAGTCTGGTTTGGATAAAACCTTGCAAAACTCTCCAAATAAGGCCTGGGTACGAGTAAACCGGTGGGGTTGAAATAAAACCACCAATCTTCTGTCTGGAAAACAAAGACGCGCAGTATTTAAGGTAGCTTCTATTTCTGTAGGATGATGACCATAATCATCCACCACGATTATTCCCTTTTTTTCTCCTTTGATTTCAAAACGCCTTCCCACTCCTTTAAAAGAAGAAAGTCCCTTAAATATGTCTTCTGGCTGAATACCAACTTCTAAGGATATACCAATGGAAGCAAGAGCATTTAAAACATTGTGTTTACCTGGATGAGGCAAACTAACTTCACCCAGATTTTTACCTTTATAAAGCACTCTAAAACAACTTCCCTGTTCACAATGAACTATTTTAGCCTGTAAGTCATTTTCTTCAGAAAAACCATAAGTAATTACTGGCCTTTTTACCAGAGGTAAAAGGGACCTTATATTCTTATCATCTCCACATACTACATTTAAACCATAAAAAGGAACTTTATTCATAAACTGCAAAAAGGCTTCTTTTATCTCTGTTATATCTTTATAAAAATCAAGATGGTCTGCATCAATATTGGTTACAATGTTAAAAATGGGAAACAAACACAAAAAAGAACCATCTGACTCATCAGCTTCAGCTATTAAATATTCTCCACTTCCCAAAACTGCATTGCTACCAAAAGCGTTTAATCTACCTCCAATAATAACAGTAGGGTCAAGACCTGCTTCTTTAAAAATAGTACCCAAAAAAGAAGTAGTGGTGGTCTTGCCATGAGTGCCAGCCACAGCAATACCCACCTTTAAACGCATCAATTCAGCAAGCATTTCTGCTCTGGGAATAATGGGAATTTTTCTTTTTTTAGCAGCAATAACTTCAGGATTATCATCCTTAACTGCAGTGGAGCGCACCACCACCTGAGCCTCTCCTAGATTTTCTGCTCTATGGCCAATAAAAATCTTTGCCCCCAGGGATTGTAAGCGTTTTACACTAGCACCTTCTTTTAAGTCAGAGCCGCTCACCTCATAACCAAGATTTAAAAGCACTTCAGCAATGCCACACATTCCTGAACCGCCAATACCAATCATGTGAATTTTTTTGATTTTAATTTTCACTGCTAATCTCCTTGGATTAACCCTTCTATCTCTTCTAGAATCTTTTCTGAGGCTCTGTTTTCGCCCAACTTTAAACTATTTTCAGCCATCTGGCGCAATTTGGCAGGACTTTCCAAATAGTCAATAACCAGGGAAGCAAAATTTATTTCCTGTAAGTAAGGCTGTAAAACCACCAAAGCTGCTCCTATCTTTTCCAAGGCTTGAGCATTTTTTAATTGATGGTCATAGGCAGCATAGGGATAGGGTACCAAAATACTGGGTCTTTTTACTGCACAGAGTTCAGCAATGGTAGAAGCTCCAGCTCTACAAAAAACCAAATCAGCAAAGCTGTAGGCTTCTGTCATGTTGTCAATAAAGGCCTCCACCTTTGCTTCTGGATAAATATTTACATACTCTTTTTTTACCCATTCATAATCTCTAGGACCAGTTTGATGCCAGATGTTTATTTTTTGTTTTTTAAATTCTTTTAAATACTTAACTACAACTTTATTGAGAACAGTGGCTCCCTGACTACCACCCAAAATTAAAAGATTTTTAGAGCTAAAGTCTTCCTTAAAGGAAACTTTTTTTATCTCTTGTCGAATGGGATTTCCGGTAAGCACTGTCCTATCTTTAGGAAAAATGCCAAACTCATCAGGAAAAGAAAGAAACACCCTATTTACTTTTCTGGCCAAAAGCCTATTAGTCAGGCCAGGAAAGGAATTTTGCTCATGAATGGCCCTTTTTAGCCTTAAGATATGAGCAGCATACACTGGAGCAAATCCCGCATAACTGCCAAAGCCTACCACAACCTGAGGCTTAATCTTTTTCAGCCAGTAAATACTTTGAACAAGGGCCAGACCCAGGCCAGTAAGCTGAACAATCCCCTTTATGCCCCTGCCCATTATGCCTCGTACTGGAAGTCCCCTAAAGGCAAAGCCCTTTTCCTGCACAATCTTACCTTCAGGTCCATACTTACCCCCCATAAAGACAATTTCACACTCAGGATATTTTGCTTTTATTTCTTGAGCTAAAGCTAGAGCAGGAAAAATATGTCCTCCTGTTCCTCCAGTGGAAAGGACTATTTTTTCCAATCTTTTCAACTTTGACCTCGCTTGCTTAAATTTAAAAGTAATCCTACCAAAGTAAAAGACAACAAAAGATTACTTCCTCCATAACTTATAAAGGGCATGGGTATTCCCTTGGGTGGTACAACGCCAAGCACCACTCCCAGATTCAAATACATATTCCAGAGCAAGATAAACCCTGCCCCAAAGGCCAGCAACCTTCTCTCCAGGTCCTGTTGTCGCAAAAAAATCACTATCCAGCGCCAAAAAATCAAAAGAATTAAGACAAAAATTAAACTTAACCCCCAGAACCCCAGTTCCTCTCCCAAAATAGACAAAATAAAATCATTATGAGCTTCTGGTAGATAAAAAAACTTTTGTTTACTCTCTCCCAAACCAACTCCCCAGATTCCCCCATTAACCAAGCCATAAAAGGACTGAATAAGTTGATAGCCACTATCATAAGGGTCCTGGAAGGGGTTTAAAAAGGCCTTAATCCTTTCCAAACGATAAGGAGCTTGCAATACAGCCAGAACCACTCCGCCAATTCCCAATCCTAAAAGTCCTCCAAAATAGCGTAGAGGTACTCCTCCCACAAAAGCCAACCCCAAAAACACGCTCAGTAAAAATACAGCTCCACCAAAATCCGGTTGTAAAAAGAGGAAGGTGCAAAAAGCAAGAGTCAAGACCAGAGGTGGAAGTATTCCTACTGAAAATTTATCAATTTTATCCTGTTTAAATCCATAAAAATAACTAAGATATATAAGCAAAGTAAATTTTACAAACTCTAGAGGTTGAACAGAAAAATAGTGAAAATAAAGCCAGCGCCTGGCTCCACCAGCACTTTTACTCCAGGGAGAAAATAGAACCAAACTTAAGAGCAAAATAGACACAAATATAAATATATACCTCATTTTAAAAAAAAGATTTATATTTATTTTATAAGTAACAAGCATAACTAAAACACCCACAGCCATAAAAACAGCCTGTCTAGTTAAGTAGGAAAACTTACTTTCGCTTAGAACAGAACTGGAACTAAAAATCATAGTCAAACCAATAACACACAGTATAAGTACAGAAAATAAAAGTATATTATCATATAAAAAGTAATTTTTATACTTCTTTACCATCACTAAATATCTCTTTTACCAGACGTTTAAATTCTTGTCCTCTCTCTTTATAGTCTTTAAACAAGTCAAAACTTGCTGTTGCTGGAGAAAGTAAAATATTTTCTTTAATTCCTATTTCTGCTTTTAACAGCAAAAGACTTTCCTTTAGAGAGGGAGTCCAGGACATATCTACCAGGTCAGAAAAGGCTGCTTCAAAAATTTCTTTACTTTCCCCAAAAAGATAAACCTTCTTTACTTTTTGTTGAATCAAACTTCCAAGTAAGGTTAAATCTCCGCCCTTAAAAACCCCTCCGCAAAAAAGCCTTATGGGCTCTGATACACTTTCCAGTGCCACTCTAAGAGAATCTACAGTAGTAGATTTTGAATCATCAATAAAATAACAATCTTGCCATTGCCAAAAGTATTCTAACCTATGCGCAGGAGGCCTAAAATCCTGTATGTAGTCCTGAAATTCCTTTTCAGATAATCCCAGGTAATTTAAGGCTAGATAAGCTGCTTCTAAATTTTCCTGATTGTGTTTTCCTTTTAAATATTTATTTTTAAATTTATCTCTAGCTACAAAATAAATGCGTGAAGATTTAAAGTTGTATTTTTCCAATTTATCTTTAAAAATAAAAGGTAATATAGCCAGGTCCTTTTCTTTTTGCTTTCTAAAAAGATTTAATTTTGCTTCCCAATATTCTTCTAAATCTAAATGAAAATCCAAGTGATTGGGGGAAAAGTTGAGTAAAATTCCTATCTGGGGAGAAAAGGAGTTGCAATTTTGCAACTGAAAACTACTTACTTCCAGTACCAGATAATCTACTTCCTCTCCACTCAGCAAATATTCACTGAGAGGAGTTCCCAGATTTCCTCCAGCAAAAACCCGCTTTCCCCATTTTTTTAAAACATGTTCCAGAATCAAAGTTGTAGTGGTTTTACCATTGGTACCTGTTACCGCAATAATGGGCTTGTCCACAAACCAGAAGGCCAGTTCCAGCTCTGAGTAAACAAAGGTCTTTGGATCTAGATAGCTTTCCAGATTTCTCTTATTCACTCCAGGGCTTAAAATAAGCATATTCAGCCCTTGAAAGTCTTCTTTAGCATGCTGCCCAACTTTTAACCTTACCCCCAGAGTATCTGCTAAGCTTTTCACCTCTTCCCTGATTTTAGCAGGATCCTGCTCCAGCCAAACTATTTCTGCGCCTAGCCTGGCAAGTAGTCTTACCGCTCCCTGCCCGGAGCGACCACAACCAACCACTCCCACTCTATGACCCTTTAATTGACCTGGAAAAATCAACTGGCGCATACTTACCTCAACTTTAAAGTACTAAGAGCAATTAGTGCCAATAAAATGGATAAAATCCAGAACCGCACAATAATCTTGGATTCTGGAATACCTTTGAGCTCAAAATGATGATGAATAGGGGCCATTTTAAAGATTCTTTTTCCATTGGTCAGTTTAAAATAACCCACCTGTAAGATTACAGAAAGGGTTTCAATGACAAAAAGACCGCCTACTATCACCAAAACCAATTCCTGCTTGCACAATACCGCCATAAACCCCAAACTTCCACCCAGACTCAAACTACCAACATCTCCCATAAACACATCTGCAGGATGGGCATTAAACCATAAAAAGCCCAGGCCAGCTCCCACCAGGGCAGCACAAAAGACTGTAACCTCTCCAACTCCTGGAATGTAGGCTATTTGTAAATATCGTGCTAAATGAATGTGTCCACTGACATAGATAAACAAAGCAAAACAGGCAGCACAAACAATAGTATGACCAATGGCCAAGCCATCCAAACCATCTGTAAGGTTTACCCCATTGGAAGCTCCGACCATGACCAGTACGGCAAAGGGCATATAAAAAAGTCCCAAGTCTGGCTGAAAATTTTTAAAAAAAGGAACCAGAAGCTTGGTATCATAACCTGGCAAAGTTAAAAGCAAGGTCACCACTCCCACTGAAACAATGACTTGTCCTAAAAACTTCCCCCTGGCACTAAGCCCTTTATTGTTCTTTTTTACCACTTTTAAATAATCATCTACAAAACCTACCAGGCCAAAACCAACAAAAACAAAAATGCTAAGCCAAATGTATTTGTTGGTAAGATCCCCCCATAAAAGCACACTGGTAAGTACACTAAAGGCAATTAATAACCCTCCCATAGTGGGAGTACCTTGTTTCTTTTCATGACAACTAACTTCTTCCTGAATGTATTGCCCAAACTTTATTTTTCTAAGCCAGCAAATAAATCTTGGGCCAAAAACTATGCTTAAAAGTAAAGCAGTAAGCAATGCATATATGCTTCTAAAAGTTATATACCTAAAAACATTAAAGACACTATAAACATCAGATAAAGGATATAATAAATGATAAAACATGATTAAAACTCTCGTTTAAATTTGTTTACAAAGTTATCTAAACCAATAGACCTGGAAGCCTTAAATAAAAACAGTCCTTTTTTTAGATTATAATTTTTAATATAAGAAATAAATTCATCTTCATTATTTACTTCTAAAATACTATCTTCTTTTCCATAACCTTGAGCAACAAAGCGATAATTTTTACCTTTATAAAAAATCAAATAGGGATTTATTTCTCTTAATAGTTTTCCTAAATTTAAGTGTTCCTCTTCTGTTGCTGCTCCCAATTCAGCCATATCTCCTAAAACCAAGATCAAAGGAAGTTCATTAGCTATAGTTTTGGCACTATATAAAGAAGCCCGCATAGAAAGAGGATTGGCATTATAACTATCATCTATAACCCCAAAAACACCTTGCTGAAAAAAGTTAAACCTATGCTGGGGAAGTTCTATTGTTTTTAAGCCTTGAATAACTTCTTCTTTAGTTAGGGAAAAGTATTTGCTTAATAAAAGCGCACACTTTAAATTATCCTCAAATTGAATTCCCCAGAAAGGAAGCTCTACTTCAAATTCTTCCCCTATCCACTTAATTATAAACACCCCTTTTTTATCTTTAGAAATGCCTTTAAATTTTACCTGAATACTATCTTCTTGCTTGAAATATATCTTGTTAACCCGGGGATATTTTTTAGCTTCTTCCACTAATTCTAAATATTTATCATTAATAAAAGAAATACCACTGGAAGTAAGAAATTGTAATAACTTCATCTTATTTTTAGCTACTTCTTTTACATTCTTAAGTCCTTCTAAATGACATGGTCCTACATTGAGAATCACAGCCACATCAGGAGCCACAATTTCTCCCAATTCATCCATATCATAAGTGTTGTTTATACCAACTTCCAGCAACCAAATATCTTCCTCTCCACTAAAATTGAAAATAGAAAGAGGTATTCCAATTTGATTATTCCAGTTCTTAAAATTTCTCTCCACTTTATGTCTTTGCTTCAATAAAAAATAAGCAATTTCCTTGGTTGTAGTCTTTCCAGCTGAACCAGTAAAAGCCACTACTTTGGCTTTAGAATTTTTTCTTAAAAAATTAGCCACCCTGCCCAGAGCCTTAATAGTATCATCTA
The DNA here is from genome assembly GCA_001507915.1 of Desulfonauticus sp. 38_4375. Classification (GTDB taxonomy): domain Bacteria; phylum Desulfobacterota; class Desulfovibrionia; order Desulfovibrionales; family Desulfonatronovibrionaceae; genus Desulfonauticus. The sequence continues at coordinate 13,890 of LGER01000028.1, forward strand.
CTAAAAGTACAGGTATGTGAGGTTCATATTCTAAAGGCCTATGTACTACTAAAGCCAAAGCGCCTTTTTTTTCTGCCTCCTGGGCAAAACTATGACCATCAAACCTGTTGCCACGAATACAAAAAAAGATATCTCCCTCTTCTACCAGACGACTATCTATTTTTATACCTTTTATAGCTTTATCTTCCTGGCCTTTTAATTCTCCTATGGCCCTGGTAATTAAATAAATATCCTTTAGTCTAAGCTTCATTTAAAATTTCCTGCACCACTTTTTTATCTGCAAAAGGATAGCGAATTCCTTTTATTTCTTGATAATCTTCATGACCTTTACCAGCAATAAGCAAAAGGTCTTCTGGAGTTAAAAGCTCAAGAGCTCTTTTTATAGCTTTTTTTCTATCTACCTCTACCTCATAAGAATAATTCTCTGAAAACCCAGGAAGAATATCTTCAATAATCTTTTCTGGTTCTTCAAAACGAGGATTATCAGAAGTAACGATTGCCATATCAGCAAACTTACTTACTGCTTTAGCCATAAGAGGTCTTTTACTTTTATCTCTATTTCCACCACACCCAAATACAACGATTAACTTTTTATCTGTAAGTTCTCTTAAAGTCTTACATACATTTTCTAAGGCGTCAGGAGTATGAGCATAATCTACTACTATATTTAAATTTTTCTTATTAACAATTTTTTCTACCCTGCCTGGAACGCCGGGAAAACTTCTTAAAACCTCTGGCCAATCAACTGACAACTGTAAACACTCTATTAAGCCCATACAGGCCAATAAGTTATAGAGATTATATTTGCCCAAAAGTGGTAAAAAAACTTTTTCTATTCTATCTTTTAACTTTACTGTACCTTCTATTCCTTTTAAGTTAGCTATATAATCTAACACCTTAATGTCATTATAATCATTAAAACCATAGGTTATACTATCTTTATTTTTTAAATCATCTATAATTTTTTTACCCCACTCAGAATCACCATTTACAACTGCCCTACTGGAATATAATGTAAACATCTTTTTCTTAGCTAAAAAATATTCTTCCATGCTTTTATGATAATCCAGATGATCCTGAGTTAAATTGGTAAAAATACCAGCCTCAAATTCAAGTCCTGCAACTCTATCTTGGTCTAAAGCATGTGAAGAAACTTCTATACAAGCATAATCCATTCCTTTTTTTTCCATATCAGACAAATAACTATACAAGCTCAAACAATCCGGGGTGGTTAAAGAAGCTGGGAAAGAAGTATTTCCTATCCTTATATTTATAGTGCCAACAATACCTGCTTTAAACCCTATTTTTTCCAATACATGGGCAATTAAATAAGAAGTAGTGGTTTTGCCATTGGTACCAGTAATTCCAATAAGTTTTATTTTTCGTCCTTGAGGAAAATAATAAGAATTGGCCAGTTCTCCCAGGGCCTGAGTAGGATTGGGATGAAAAATTCCTTTTTCTCCCAGTTTAGAAACTATTTCCTGGTTGGCAGAAAGTACATATTGAGCGCCTTTACTCAAGGCATCTTGTACGAATTCATTGCCATCTACTGTAGTACCAGGCAAAGCCACAAAAATATCTCCAGGCTCAACCTTTCTAGAGTCAGAAACAACTCTTTTTCCTTTTTTAGCTAAATCCAGTAAAAAAGAGTATTCTTTAGACATAAACTAACTTTCTCCCAGCAATAATTCCACTTGCATATTTTTCTTCAACTCCACCCCTGGTGCAGGTTTCTGGCCTCTAACCACTAAACCCTGTCCTTTTAGTTGAGGGATAAGGCCTTGAGAAATAAGCACATCCATTGCTCTACGCACTGACTGTCCCCTTAAATCAGGCAATCTATTTTTCCATACCACTTCTTTTTTTATCTCCTGGGAAAAAACATGTTTTGTTTTTGCAGGAACAGTAGTTGAAGGAAGTAAAGAGTGATCTACTGATAAAAGTCGCAAAGACATCTCCTTCACGCCTGGACCAGCAACTACCCCTCCGTAATGTCCTTTTCGAGGCTCATCTAAGAGTAAAAAAACAACATATTTAGGATTTCTGGCTGGCAACAACCCCACAAAGGAAGAAGTATAAACCCCCTCTTTATAACCACCTTGTTTTAAATCCGCCTTTTGAGCTGTTCCGGTTTTTCCACCTAACTCCACTTCTTCTAATTTGCTTAACTTTCCTGTGCCTTCCTGATTGACCACTTCCCAGAGCATGTCCAAAAGTTGCTTACCTGTTTGCACGCTAAAAATTCTTCTTCCTTTTTCCTGCTCTACTGTAGGAGAACGTAATAACTTTAAGGGAACAAACTCTCCCTTTCTGGCAATAGCTAAGTAAGCTTGAACCAGGTGCAAACCAGTGGTTGCCCAACCCTGGCCAAAGGCAGCAGAAGCCAGGTCTACCCTATTCCACTTATAGGGTGGCCGTAACAAACTTTCCGAAAGACCAGGTAAAGGGATATCCACTTTATCCTTAAAGCCAAACTCAGCGAGAAAGCGATAATAGTTTTCAGCTCCCAATTCCAGTGCAATTTTACCTGCCCCAATGTTGCTGGAATATCTAAGGATTTTGTTTACAGGCAACCAGCCATAGGGATGAGTATCTTCAATAACTATGTTGTCCAGCTTCCACTTTCCCTGCTCACAAAAATAAATAGATTTGGGCTTCACCACTTTTTTTTCTAAAGCTGCAGCTAATAAAAAAGGCTTAGCTGTAGAGCCTGGTTCAAAAAGATCCAGGGCTGCCCTGTTTCTTCTTTCTTGAGGAGTGGAGAGATAAAAGAGGTTGGGATTAAAAAAAGGATAATTGGCCAAAGCCAGGACTTCGCCATTGTCCACCTCTACCACTATAAGCTGACCATGCCTGGCCTGAAACTTTTGCACACTTTTTTCCAAAATATCCTCGGCAAAGGCTTGAACCCTTGTGTCTATGGTTAAAACCAGGTCCTTGCCAGCTAAAAGAGGAGATAGGAAAGTGTATTTTATGAGCCTTCCCTTACCGTCCTGAAAGGCAACAAATTGTTTTTCCTTTCCCTGCAAAACCTTATCAAAACTCTTTTCTAACCCCTCTAAACCCTCTCCATCTATATTGGTAAAGCCCAAGACTTGCCCCAGCAGATGCCCCTGGGGATAAACCCTAGTGAACTCTGTAGTCAAATATATCCCTGACTCAGGTAAAAAGATTTTCTTTATCTGAGCCGCCTTGGCATCACTTATTTTTCTCTTAATCCAGACAAAAGAATTCTTTTTTTGCAACTTCTCTAATACTTCCTTGGAATCTAACTCTAAAATACGGGCCAACTGCTTAGCTACTGAAGAGGCACTTTTTACCTCATATGGTCTGGCAAATACTGAAAAGGTCTGGACACTCTGGGCTAAAACCACTCCATTGCGATCCAGGATCTTACCTCGATAGCCCTGGACCTTTTTTTCTACAAAATAGTGATTGGAAAATCTGGCTTTTATCTCTGGAGCCCACCAAATTTGAATCCAAAAGGCCCTGGCCCAGAGCCCTAAAGTCAGGAGAAAAAAAACTACTGCTACCAGTCCAAAGCGATGCTTACTTTTGTCTTTTGCTTTCAGTCTATGCTTTAAGCTCATTTGGCCAGTACCCTTACTTCCTTTTCCTGAGGCGGCCTTAACCCCAATTTTTCAGCTTCTTCTTTTAACCTTAAAGGTGAGAGCAGGTATTCTTTTTCTGCTAGTAGCTTGGCCTGTTTTTCCTGAGCTACAAGAACCTTTTTCTCTAATTTACTGGATTGATAAGCCAAGTCCGCAATGGAAATACTGAGCCAGATTTTAAAAAAGCCCAACAAGAGTCCGCTAAAAATTAAAATTATCAGGAACCAGCTTTCCTTTTTCATATCTTTTCAGCCACTCTTAATTTAGCACTCCTGCTTCTGGGATTTTGCCTAACTTCCTCTTCTCCAGCTAAAATGGGTTTATTAGTTAAAATTTTAATTTGTTTTTTATGGCCACACTGGCAAATCACCACTTCTGGGGGACAAAGACAGTCTTTGGCTTCTTTTTTAAATACCTTTTTGACGATTCTATCTTCCAGCGAATGAAAAGAAATAATGGCCAGGCGACCCTGGGGAGCAAGATAGGAAAATATTTTATCCAAAAACCTTTTTAAAGAATCCAATTCCTTATTAACTGCAATCCTTAAAGCCTGAAAGGTCTTGGTGGCCGGATGGTTTCTGGCCTCTCTTCTTCGCTTGGCAGGATAGGCCCGGCTCACAATCTCTGCTAACTCTAAAGTGGTTTCTATAGTTTTCTTACTTCTAGCCTCTACTATGGCTCTGGCAATTCTTCCGGCCAAGGGCTCCTCTCCAAACTCAAAAATAATTTCCTTTAAGCGCTCAAAAGAAGCTTTATTAACTAAAAAAAAAGCAGATTCCCCCTCTTTTTTACTCATACGCATATCCAAAGGACCGTCTCTTAAAAAACTAAACCCCTTTGCAGCCGAATCTAACTGCAGGGAAGACACTCCCAAATCTAAGAGCACTCCATCCACTTTTTCCCACCCCATCTCAGCCAAAAACAAATCAAAATCCGCATAATTACCCTCAAATAAGTGCACCCTATCTGCAAAGGGAGTAAGTCTTTGTCTGGCTAGTTCCAGGGCTTGAGAGTCAAGGTCAATCCCCACCAGTCTGGCCTGGCTATGCTTTAACAAAGAAAAGGAATGTCCACCCAAACCCAGGGTCCCATCCAGAATTCTTTTTCTTTTTTCAGGCTCCAGCCAGAATAAAATTTCTTTCTCCAAAACAGGTATATGTTCCATTGCTAAAACCTTAACTCAAAACCCTGTTCAGCCAGTTTATCCATTACCTGCTCAAAATTGGCTTCCACTTCCTGTCTCTGGGCTTCAAAAAGCTCTCTATCCCAGATTTCAAACTTACGCCCCACACCAGCCAGTACAATATCTTTCTGAAGTTTGGCATATTGCCTTAAATAGGGAGGAACTAAAATTCTTCCCTGCTTATCCAGGGAAACTTCCATAGCTCCGCTAATAAAAAAACGATGAAAATCTCGGAAAAGTTTATTGGCCATATTTAAAGAGGAAAAACTCTTTTCAATAGCCTCCCACTCAGGCAAGGGATACCCCACCACACACTGATCAAAATTGGTCAACATTAGCTTGCCCTCTGGAGAAAGCCGTAAAACCTCTTCCCGAAACTCAGGAGGAAGGAGTAGCCTTCCCTTGGCATCAATATTGCGCAGTGTGTGCCCTCTAAACATCCCTTTCCTTCTACTTTTTACCACTTTTTACCACTTTCTTTTACATAGCGCAAGAAAAAGTCAACTATTTTTTTACAACTTTACCCCTTTTTTTTTCTTTTTTTTTTCGATATAAAGAAAATAAAAGATACTAATCTCTTAGAACAAGGAGAGGCCTATGCGTACCAGGATTATTGCCACCCTAGGTCCTGCCAGTGAAAAAGTAGAAGTAATCAAAGGTCTTATTGAAAATGGCGTATCCATTTTTCGTTTAAACTTTTCTCACGGCCGGGCCAAGGACTTTGAAAATATAGTGCAAAAAATCCGAACCATTGAAGAAGAATTAAAAAAGCCTCTTACCCTTCTCCAGGATCTCTGCGGACCCAAAATCAGAATTGGACACCTGAAAAAAAGCCCTCTTACCGTACACAAAGAAGAGCTCTTCTACCTGGGAAAAGGGCCGCAGGAAGCAGAAAATTTCATCCCTTTTGCCAACCTGGAACTACTGGATACTCTTTCTCCCAAAGACCTGGTGCGCATCAGTGATGGTGGTCTGGCCTTTGAAGTGTTAAAAAACTCTTCTGAGGAATTACTCCTAAAAGCCAGAGACAATGGACTTATCACTTCTGGCAAAGGTATTACCTTCCCAGGCAAAAGATTAAAACTGGCAGCCCTTACTGAAAAGGACAAGCAAGACATTTTAGAAGGCATAGACCTGGGAATTGATGCCCTTGCCCTTTCCTTTGTACAGGGGCCAGAAGACATTGCCCAGGCCAAAGCCATTTGTGCCAAAAAAAATAAAAAATTACCTGTTATTGCCAAACTGGAAAGACAGGCCGCTCTGGACAGGCTGGAGGACATTTTAGCTATTGCTGATGGCATAATGGTAGCTCGAGGAGACCTGGGGCTGGAGTGTCCCCTGCCCAGCTTACCTTTTTTACAAAAGGAAATCATTCGCAAATGCAAACAAACAGGTAAACCTGTTATTGTAGCTACTCAAATGCTACTTTCCATGGTCAACAGTCCCATGCCCACCAGAGCTGAAACCACAGATATTGCCAATGCCATTCTGGATGGAGCAGATTGTGTCATGCTTTCTGAAGAAACAGCTATAGGTAATTACCCTGTAGAAGCAGTAAAATACATGCGCGAAATAGGAGAAGAAGCAGAAAAAAATTTCTTTAAATTGCGAAAATCCATTGCCGAGCCGCAAGAAAAAGATTCTGAAATGTCCATAGCTCACGCTGCCTGTGTATTGGCTCAAAAGTTAAAGGCCAAAGCCTTACTGGCCCATACCAACTCTGGCACTACAGCAAGATTACTTAGCTCTTTTAGACCAGAAGAGCCCATATATGGACTCAGTCCATCTGCAAGTGTGTTAAAGTATATGAACTTTTTCTGGGGAGTAATTCCAATATTGACTGGACAAAATATTATAGACCATTTAAGAAGAGTAGAATATTTTGTGGAAAATAGTAATAAATTTGTTTCCAAAGACTTGGTAGTAATTACTGCAGGGCATCCTAAAGAAGGACAGGATAGCTGTCCAACCAATTTGATTAAGGTCTACATAAAATGAAAAATATAAAAATTGATGCAGCTTCTTTAAATCAGGAATTTTATCAAATATCCCCTCGCATTTTAGAAAGTTTTCCCAAGTTTAGAATGCCAGTAAACTTATACCTCTTCAAAGAAAACATTGCCTCTCTTCAACCTCTTTATAAAAAAGAAACCAGACTCCAGGAAGAAGAAAGAGAAAACATCATCAATCTGGCCAAAGAAGGAGTTGTATTTGTTTCCAGAGACGACCATCCCATTTATTCCAAGCACATCAGTAAACAATTGGACCTTATTTTAGTGGATAAAAATCTAACTCCTACAGAGATTATAGATATTTTAAAGCTAGCTATTCCAGAAAAGATATTAGAATTTTATGAACAACCGGTAAAACCAGCCTGGGAACAGTTAAAAGAAGATGTGTTGGTTTTACTAGAATATGTGCGCCAGGACCCCTATCGCCTAAAAGGCCTTTTAAAAAATCTCTTTACCCAGACCTCTGAAGACTTGACCAAACACACTTACAATGCAGGTATAATTGGTCTTAGCATTCTTTTAAACATGTCCAGGGAATTTAAAGAAAAAGAAATTATCTTTATAACCCTGGGGCTCTTTTCCTATGAACTCGGTTTTTACCGTATACCCAAATTTATCCGCGAAAAAAAATCCAATCTCACTCCAGAAGAACAACAAAAACTTTTTAACCACCCCACCACCAGTGCCAATATAATGCGTAAGCTAGATATTCGGGAAGAACCTCTTTTAAACTGTCATCTGGAACACCACGAATTCTTAGATGGCAGTGGCTATCCTCGCAAACTTTCCGGACAGGAATTAAGCACAGCTGGCAGGATATGTAGCCTGGCCAACTTCAGTGCAGAACTCCTGGCTCAAGGTATTCAACCCATCCAACTAATAGAAGTACTCCCCTCCCAAAGCAAAAAGCTGGACTCCAAAGCCTATACTGGATTGTTAAATATTTTAACAGATACCTTTGTTAAATAAAAGATAATATTTTATAAGAACTAAAAATAACCCATTGATATTACTTACCCCTTACTTACTCCTTTTTAAAAAAATAAAAAGTACAGTTTTAGTTGAAAACTTCCTAACCATAAAGTTAAAAAAGTCTTGACATATTTCAAAATTATTAGCTATATTTCAACATAAAAATAATTGTTAATCTCTGTTATCCATAGTAAAAATTGGAGGTTTAACTATGCAAAAATTTAATAAAGTTATGACTACATCTATATATGGGTTTGGATGTTTAATTTTAATTTTATTTTTGATTATTTCTTGTGCAGAAACTACTAATACCTATATGAAATTACCTTCTACTTTGTCTGCATATTCTTTCTCTGGGTATACTCCACAATCTTATTCACCCCCAGCATCAATACCACTTACAATCTCAGTAGTAGAACCTACATACAAAGAAAAACTTGCAAAAGATTACTATAAAGTTATAAAGAGTTTCAATAATAGCATTGGAATAAGCTTAGAGCAGATTATTATAGCAAAAGGAATGACCTCAAAAGGGCCATATTCTAGCCTGGATGACATACCATATCCAGATAAAAAAGACTCAAATTTAACCTTAACTGAAACTATTTATATTTATCCTATTGAAAAAGAAAACAGAGAGAAAAATGATTATTTTTATGATGATGGTTATGGCAATCCTATAAGATGTGAAGTTAAAACAGGCAAACTATTTGTAGAAATGTGGATTTCTCTTGAGATAAGAGAGCCTTTATCTGGTGAAAAAATGTGGATAAAAAAAATTGATTTAGGGATTTTAGAGAGAGAATATCAAGTTGGAATAAAAAAATATTGGTACTCCTATCCTCAAACGGATCCTTGGGCACCACCACAGGGAGAATGGAGGTATGGAGATATCATGTTTAATACTAAACCAGACATGTTAGCTGATATTTTAGGGGAAGTTTATCCAAAAATTCTTAATGCAGTTTGGTCATATTTAAATACTGACGAATTGTTAGAAATAAATAAAAAAGCTAAAGAAATTAGAGAACTAAAGAGATATTAGTTTATATTTAAAGAGTAAATATTAAATATCCATGCTATAAAAATAAATATTGTAACCAAAAGTGATACATATATTAATTTTTCTATATTTTTTATATTTTTTGTTCTATAAATATGAAAAGTTGAAATAATCAAAAATATAGACAACAAAATTAATAATAAGATAGAATTAATTTCAAGAATTTGCCCAATAAAAAAGAGACAAATTGTATAAGTAGTGATAAAAATTATACTTAAAATTTTGGGAAATTTTATATAACCACATATATTCATAACATTATTAAAAATATCTCCGTCTATATCTTTAAAGTCTTTTATATTTGAAATTGAAAAATAAGCAATAAAAATGTAAATTATAATATTTTTATTTATTATATTATAAATATCATAGTAAGACTTAATTAATGAACCTCCAGCCAAAAAAACACTAACCCCAATTGTTGCCAACAAAAGGTGACCAAATGGGTAAAATTTTCTAATTCTTAGAGGTGGAGCTGAATATACATAGGAGGCAGAAGCTATAAAAAACCAATAAAATATAAAGCTTTGATCCGTAGCTATAGCAAAAACTAATGAAAGCAGCAAAAAAATTTGCTTTAAGGACTCAGCAGTTTCTAATAACACTCTATTTGAGACGATCGGCCTGCTCGCATTTGAAAGTTTATCGATATCTATATCATATATATCATTCAAAATTTTGGCATATAAAAACAACATAATGATCGATATTGATGCAGATAAAAATTTCAACAAATCTTCAAAATTAAAAATCAGCAAGTGAATATTATTTTCCTTTGATATGAACAAAAATCCCATTCCTAACAAAAGTAAGTAAAATATCAACCTGCTTGGGTATAGAAAGGACAATATTGACGATAAATTTTCATAATTTTCTCTTTTTAAGGCATACAAAATTAAAAAAATAAGAACAATAAAAACAAATAAATACATATAAAAAAACTTCTGAGCTAAAGTTATCCCTGTTAATGAGAATCCTGATAATTTATAAAAATTTAACCCAAAGGTTTTAAAAATAGCAGGTAAGTATCCATATAAAAAAATTGTTGAGTATATTACAAGAGTTAAAACAATACTTAAAAACAATTTTTTTTCGAAGACAAGCAATGACAAATAAAAAGCTCCTAAAATCACTAATAAAATTTCAAGCCTGACCCCTCTACTTACCATATCTAATTCTACATATGGATTAAAGCAATTTAAATAGTTATATAAAAAAGTATTTATTTCAAAACTATAAAAAATATTTCCTCCTTGAAAATCATAATAAAAATAATCGAAAAGAGGAGGAATTATGGTAACTGGAGAAAAAATAACTGTAAGCCTAATAGATTCTATAATTTTAATCCCAAGAAAAAATGATAATATCACTGCAATTGTAAAATAAACACATAACCATGATAAATATATATGGGCATAACTTACTAAATTTAAATATAAATTTTTATAAAAAAACAAGCTATGATTCTTTTCTAACATAAATTCTAAATAAGTCCTAATTGTAATAACAGAAATCAAAGAATAAAATATTTTTTTTAATGTAAAATTTGAATTTGCAATATTCAAAGCTATAGATTCTTTAACACGTAAAATATTTTTTTTTCATTCCATACCCCTAATCAAAATTTAAACTTTAAAAAACCTTACTATTTATTTTTATACTTCTATTTTTTACATTTATCAATTATTATACTATCTAACAATCTAATCTATTTAAACCAATTCAAACAAAAATAACCATTAGATTTAATTAAAAAAATAATAACTATTTATCTTTAAAATATCAAATTATAAAAACTTTATATTATAAAAACATCATTAGTAAAAAAATATTATATAAATCATACAATTAAATTGTAAACTTAAATATATCTCTCAACAAACAAAAACTTTAAATATATTGTCTAATTCATTGTTCCTGGTAATATCAAATATCCACCGTAATGTTATCAAGTCTAAAAATAAAAAAGTCAATAACCATATGAAATAATTGTGAATATACTTAAATCTAGAAAAGTAAAAAATGTTTTTATAAAAGAGGTTTATTAAGTTCATATCAAATCCTAAAAGAATACTTTATTCAAAAGAAACTACCCATATCTATAAATAATTACAAATTTACTGGTTTGTGGAGACTTACTTCCTGCTTTTTAATCCGAAGAAACTCCAGGTAATCTTTTGGATACTCTTCTCACAGTGTGGGTCTTTTTCTTCGTTTTCTGAGGGCCATATTTCATTAAATGTAGCTGCAAAGGAGTTATCACAAATGGTGCGAGACCTCTTCCCTTTGGTCCTGCTGGCCAGAAGCTGCAACACCACGGCCTCAAAGCTGACTTCTTGGGAGGTTGCAGTCAATTTAATATTCCCACTTCCATCGCACTGTTGCATCTTTCCATTTATCTTTAGACCTTCTGGGATTCCAAGCATAGTAAAAAGGATCATATCTGGATAGGGAGCTCCACTGGGAGCTTTTTGAAGAAGCATTCTACTTTCTGAGGGAGGAGTATAAGTCTTTTGTCCCTGGTCAATATACTCTTCAATAATCTCCGGACAGTCTGGGGCATGCCCATAATCATAGACCTTTTCCAGAAAAGAGTATTGGATTTTAACCTCCTGAAACTGGTAAAAATCTTGCCATTCATTGGATTCGTCCACGAGATATCTTAATTTACCCTGAATAATCATACCACTAGACCCCACTTCCTCCACCGTGGGAGTACCAGTTTCGTCTACAACTCGGGGAAGTTCCCATTGATTTTCAATGTGAATGAGAAAAGAAACATTCCCCTTTTTGATTTCCAGATTCTTCTCATGCACAGATCCTGGGTCTGGCTCTTCCAATGGTCCGAAAAAGGTATCACTTGCTTCGTCATCGCCGTATTGCGCATGGATTAACAAAGGTTTACATTCTTTGTGTAAAAGAACCTGGTGCATCTCATAACGGCCTTCCTCATCTGCCTGAGTTTCCCACTTTTCATTATCCAGAAGGGAACGAACAGTAACCAGAGCTCCCTTGGCGGGTTTTTTTCCATTTGGGGTCACCACTGTTATTTTTCCGCGCAAGGTGCCATAGAAGCCTTGATTATATTGCCTTCCCTTGGGCAAGTTGTACTTTTCAGCAAGTTCACGGTAGCTTTTATGTCCCTTATCACAACCATTGGGAGGCGTCTTGCACATGGAATCCTTAAAAAACTCTTCCATCAAATCAGTGGCATCCTTTTCCGCATCTCCAAAGTTCCACCAGCGAGCCTCTTGG
>LGER01000029.1 GCA_001507915.1 Desulfonauticus sp. 38_4375
CTATGAATACCAGGGACAGGGATTAAATTACACCAAAGCAGGTTTACTTCCCGTACTTCTGGTTTTTAAAAACAAAAGCGAAAAAAGCCCTTATGTCCTACGAGAAGAAGTACACGGTATTTCCTCTACTCAAGGAGAATTTTTACCCTATACCAACCAGGAAGCAGTACGCCTGGTCTTTGCCTCTGAAACCTTTAAACAAACCACCAAAAATGCCCTTAAATCTGGTGGCTTTGGCGCCATAATTGGAGCAGGTTTAGGCGCTATCCTGGCTGCCCTGGGTGGGGACAATCCTGTAGCTGGAGCTGCAGTAGGCGGAGCAATTGGGGGCACAGCCCTGGGAGTAAGCTCTGTACCAGATGCAGAAAGGAAACTCCAAAAAATCGTGCAGGAAGAAATTACTACCTATGCCTGGAAAGAAGACCCCATCCCACCTCTAATGACTAAAATGGGCTATATCTATCTGCCTAGAGAAAAGGACATTCAAGAAGTGCTCATCACTGTAAGAACCTTGCAAGGGGAATTGATGACCTACAAATTACCCATTATTTCCCCACCTAAAAAGACCAACTAAAAACATAGCCCGGGTTTTAATTTTGCCTTTTAAAAATTAAAACCCGGGCTTTTCTTTTTTTAACCGCCTAACTTCCTGGAATAAATAAAAATAAGCTTCCCCCTTGCAATTTAAATTTTAATTACCTAAATTAAAATTTATGCCCACCAGCAATTCCTTAAAAAAGCAAATAATCAAATACACTATCATTCAAACCTTTCTCCTTATCTCCATTATATCTCTTATCTCAGGTTATATTCTTTATCAAAGCGAACTAAAAAATGCTAAATTATTCTAAAAACATACGCATATTTATCCAGGGATACTTTAAAGAAATTGTTGATAGCATAAAAATACTTTCCAAAAACAGAAAAGTTATTGAATATCCATACTTATCAGAACAAGAACGGTCTGAGGTTTTGAAATTATACAATGATTTTGAAGAAGCCAATGAACACATTCACTATATTTATTCTGGATATACCAACAAGATTTTAGCCATAAATAACTACACCCCTCCAGCCGGTTTTGATTTAACTAAGAGGCCCTGGTACAGGGCTGTTATGGACAGTCCAGCCAGGGATAAAATGGTAGTTGGTCTACTATATAAAGAAGCAAAAAGTAAAGAATGGATTTTATCTACCGTAAAAATACTGGAAAGTCCTCAACATGGCTTTACTGGAGTTGTGGCTATAGATAGTCATAGTAGATATATTAGCAATTTACTTCAGGACAATAAAACTCCCTATAAGTCTACCTACAGCTATGTTACTACTGCAAAAGGTAAGATCATTGTTCACCCCAATCAAAAAATAGTTGGAACCAATCTTTTACAATTAATCAACCTCAACCAGCCCCCTCTGGCCAATACCTTTTTTGAGCATCAATACCAGGGTAAAACCAAAATAGCCTATGTAAGCCAGGACCAACTCACCCGCTGGCTAATCTTTACTGCTGTAGAAAAAAAGGACCTTGTAATTCCTATTCTGAAAAAAATAGGGATTTATTTTTTAGTTTTGAATTTAACCCTTATACTTTCTGCTTATATAACTATAGTGATATGGTTTAAAAAATTTATAGAACCAATAAAAATTCTAAAAAGGAGTATAGAAGAGATAGTAAAAAAGAAAAATCCTTCCTCTAATCTCAAAATGCCCAACAATGAAATAGGAGAAATTGCCAGGTCAATAGAAAAAATAACTGATACTGCCCTTTATATAGAGCAAAAAAATTAGAAAGGGCTTATACCAAGATAAAAATTAAAAACATCGAATTACAAAAAATTGCTTCTTATGATTTCTTAACAGGAATATTTAATCGAAAAAAAATAGAAGAAGCTTTGAATAATGAATACGAAAAGTTTTTACGCTACCAGCAAAAATTTTCCCTCATTCTCTTTGATATTGATAACTTCAAAAGCATCAATGACAACTTCGGACACAAAGCAGGAGATAAGGTGCTAAAAGAAGTGGCTTCTCTAGTAAAAAATAATATTCGTAAAATAGACCTTTTTGGCCGATGGGGAGGAGAAGAGTTTTTGCTCGTAGCACCCAACACCACACTCTCTCAAATAAAAAACCTGGCAGAAAAATTATGTCATCTGGTGGCCAAGTATGACTTTGGGTTTAAGCAACCTGTTACCATTAGCCTGGGCTTTGCCCAAATTAAAACCGGAGAGACTGTAGAAGAGCTTATAAAAAGAGTAGACAAATACCTCTACCAAGCCAAAAAGGCAGGAAAAAATCAGGCCCGGGGAGAAGTAAATTAAATATTTTTTTAACTTGACTTTAATATTTAAAAACTTTTACAATAAACGAAACCAATGATATTTTTCTAAAAAAGGAGAATGTACATGTCTAAGGCAAAGGGGAGTAAGGTTTTATTCTTAGTTGCTATAACCTTTTTGTTTATTACCATTGGAATTAGTACCTATTTATCTATTCAAACTAACAATTTTTATTCTTACCTGTCTATTGGTTTTGGAGTTTTTACTTTAATTCTACTCCTTATTCTTTATAAAAAAGAAGGAGATAATTTGTCTTTAGACTTAAAAAAAGAGTCAATTTCTATTGATCAGGAAAAAGAAAAACTTTTATCTATTTTAAAAGAAGTAAGCAAAGGTAGGTTTCAACGCACTTTAAAACTAGACAATCTGGATAGCAAAGATATAGAAAAGAATTTTAATTCCATGTTATCCTTTATTACAGGCATACTAAATTCTCTAGAAGATCAAAATAAAATTCTAACCGAAGTAAAAAACTTCATTAATAAATTTAGCGAACAGATAAACTTACAGGTAAGTCATACAGAAGAAATAGCTCACGAAGTGGATGCAATGGCCACTCAATCCCAGCAGGATGCAGAAGCCATTTACACCTCCATGCAGGACATGTCCACAGCCACAACTGAAATCGCAGAATCTGTAGCCAAAACAGCAGAAATGGCAGCTAACACTCAGCAAGAAGCCCTTACCACTTCTGCAAACATCCAAAAATTAGCTGAGAGTTCCAAAAACATTGGAGAGGTTATTGCTGTAATCAGAAATATTGCCTCCCAGACCAATCTTTTAGCATTAAACGCCACCATTGAAGCAGCCAGGGCAGGAGAGGCTGGCAAAGGTTTTGCCGTGGTAGCCAATGAAGTAAAAGAGCTGGCCAAACAAACAGCCAATGCCACTGAAGAAATCACCACCATGATTGAAGAAATCCAAAAAGACATCGAGGCCAGTGTGGCTTCAGTGGAATCTATTACTCAAAAGGTAAAAGAGGTAAATGACCTGGCCAATACCATTGCCAGTGCCACTGAAGAGCAAACTGTAACCATGGCAGATATTACCACTAATGTGCGTAGAACCACAGAAGCTGCCCAAAAGGTTAAAGAAAGCTCAGAAAATCTCCTACAGTTTGCCAAAAATTTTGTGGAAATTTTACCTCAAGTAAGCCTGATTCAAAGGTCTGTAGAGCGCTTAAACAAATCCAACAACCTTATCTTAAGCAAGGTAAGTATCAATCCTGCTCTAGCCAATGATTTAAGTTTATCTATAGATGACGCCTCTAAGATAAGAGACATCATCTTTAAACATCTTGCCTGGGCAAATGGAGTACTCAAGGGCATTGTAACTAATACTCCTCCTCAAGTGGAAACCGACCCTGCCAGGTGCGCTCTGGGAAAATTTTTAAAGAGTTATACTCCTCAAACTAAAGAAATAAAAAACATTTTAGACAAATTATTGCCTATTCATGAAAAAATGCACACTGCAGCCATTAAATTAAAAGAATACATCCAGAATCAGGAAAACCCCCTCGTCATCCTCAATTATTCACAAGAGGAAATTCTTCCCTATTTAAATAATACGTTAGAATTGTTGGATAGATGGTTTTTCTTAAAAATAGAAACTCCAGAAGAAGAAACAGATTTTATGCCCTGGAATAGCTCTCTTAGCCTGGGCATTTCCAGTATTGATAAACAACATCAAAAACTGGTGGCACTAATTAACGAGTTGGCCAGGGCCTTAAGTAAAGGAGAAAAACAGGCGAGCAAAAAAATCTTAGAGGAACTGGTAGACTACACGGTTTATCACTTTGGTTATGAAGAAAAGCTCTTTAACCAGTTTAAATACCCTCAGGAGCAAGAACATAAAACCATTCATAAGCGCCTGGTAGAGCAGGTGCAAGACTTTGTTAAAAAGGTAGAAGAAGGAGACTATTCTATAGCTGATGAACTCTTAAACTTTTTAAAAGACTGGTTAACCAATCACATAGGATTTACAGACAAAAAGTATGCTCCCTTCTTTAAAGAGCACAACATAGACTAGAGACCTTTCTTTTTACAGCTTGCATTAGTTCAGGCAGGGAATAAAAAACCCTGCCTGTTGTTTTTTGGGGTCTATTGATTAAAAGTAGTTTTACCTCACTTAATCTGCATCCAAAAAGTTTTTCCTGAAAGCTAATACTGTGCCCAACATCTTTACTAACTACCACTTCCACCCCCAATTGGTCCAAAAGTTCCTGCCAGGACCTGGCCTTTAAAAAGGGTGGTAAGGCTAAAATTCTTTTTTCCGGAATGCCTAAGGCTTTAGCCTGGGCAAAACTTTGAGGTAAAACCTTAAGATAAAAATCAACCTCTTCTTTTTGCAAAAGGGGTAAATATTGCGCCAGATTTTTTATACCCACAGTTAAAAGAAAGCTTTTCTTTAACTGCCAGAGCTTTTCTCTGGCTTCCAGATGACTATCCACCCTCATTACTTCCAGACCGCTAAAATCTGCCTGCGGCCTAAGATAGGAAAACAAAGGCAAAGAACAGAGAGTACATACTTCCCAGGCCAGCTGGCTAATCTCACAAGCAAAGGGATGGGTTGCATCCACCACAGCCAGAATACCTTCCTGCCTGAGAAAGGCCAAAAAACTATCTTTAGTCAAAGGCCCGGTTATTCTCTCCACAGGAAAGGGCAACTTCAATTCCCAGGAAGTAAGGGTAGAAAGAATGGGTTCTAAACCCAATTTATCCGCCCAGAAAACAGCTTCTCTGCTTTCTTCTGTCCCGCCTAAAATTAAAATTTTACTCATGTCAAAAAGTCCTTGGCCCAGCGTAACAGATTTAAAATCAATAAAAAGAACCCTTCCATTCTGGATAGCCTCCAGCCCGTACGCATAAAAACCAGTACCAGCCCTACCATACCTACCAGCATCAAGGTGCTGCTATGGGCATGCGCACTTACTTCTAAAGGTTGCAAAAGTCCAGCCAAGCCCAGCACTCCCAAAAGATTAAAAATATCACTTCCAAGTAAGTTTCCAGCAGAAAGTTCATGCTCTCCCTTTAAGGCTGCCACCAGCGAAGTGGCAAACTCAGGCGCAGAAGTGCCAGCAGCCACAATGGTCACCCCAATAACCCATTCTGACACCCCCAGGTACCTGGCAATGCCCACTGCCCCTTCTACTAAAAAGTGTCCTCCTAAAATCACCACCAGAAGGCTTATAATCAGGGTTAGATAGTCTTTCCAGGTGGCTTTACCCAGCTTTAAGTCCACTTCTATTTTTTCACGCTTTCCAAAAAGAAAAAAAAGATAAACAAATAAGCCCAGAAAAAGGGTTAATGCCTCCCACCAGACAAACTTTAAATCCCAAAGGAAAAAACAAATACTAATTACAGCCAGCAATAAAACCAGGCCGTCCCTATATACCAGTTTGGGAGAAGTTTTTACTCCTTTAAGTAAGGCTACCCCGCCTAAAATAAAACCCAGATTAAAGATATTGGAACCAATTACATTGGATACACTGATATCTGCCTGGTGTTTAAAAGCAGCACTTATGGTTACCACAAACTCAGGAGCAGAAGTACCAAAGGCAACCACTGTAAGGCCAATAAGTAAAGGAGATAGTCCCAAAGAATAGGCAATCTTGGCTGAAGAATCCACCAGGTTGTCAGCGCCTTTCCACAAAAAAACAAGCCCTAAAAAAACACTTAATACATCCCAGACTACCACTCTACTTACCTATAAGTTCCCTTTTAACTTCTTCTTGCCACCCGGGTTCCTGCCACTTAAAAACCTCTCTGGGCTCTTTAGAAACTTCCAGCACAAAACTTTCCTCTTTTTTCACCACTTTTATGGCCAAATGCTTTTCTTCACTTCTCAGGGCCTTGGGAGCAAAATGAACTAAAAAGGAAGCTGCCTGACGCAAAATTTCCTGGGGCCAGCTCTTAGGATAAACCCCTAGGGCTATGGGCCCGGGATAATCTGCCAAACGCAACAAGTATTCATCCTGGGCTAATTTTATAAGTTTATCGTTATCTGCTTTATTGCGTCCAATAATCAGCCAATAATTATTCCACCAAAAATGCCTTCCCCAAAGAGCCAGGTCAAAATACCTAAGTTCAGGCTCCTTTACATACTTTAAAAGAGATGTATAGCGCTTGCCCATCTCCAGATCAGTCAAAAGGCACCCCCCTGCAGGAGAAGGGATAGAGGTAAGACCAAACTCTCTAGCCAGAGCCAACTGCTCTTTTCTTCCTCTCCCCTTTATGCCCAAAAGTTTCTCCCTCTGGACAAGTCCACTTTGCTCTACCTCAGTGGGCTTTAAGTTTAAAGCAGTAAGGGGCCTTACTAAAATACCTTCAACTCCTGCTTCCCTGGGAATAAGGGGTAAAGTGTCTCTGCGCTGAGACATGGGACGCTGGCCTAGCACTTCGCCTGAAACCAAAAATTTGGCTCCAAATGGAGTTAATAGTTCTTTTGCCTTTTTCAACATTAAAATCTTACAATCAATACAAGGGTTTAAAACTTTACCCAGCCCATATTTAGGCCTTCCTAAAAACATTTTTAAATATTCCTGCCCAATGTCTAAGGCCAAAAGCTTTAAACCATATTCCTCTTGCCACTTTTCTACCTTGTCCCTGGCTCCAAAAAAGGGGGAATAAAAGTGCAAGCCTAAAATCTTTAATCCTTGTTTTTCCAGTAGCTTAATAGCCAAAAGGCTATCTAAACCACCTGAAAACAGGGCCAAGCCATCATATTTCTCCATAAGCAGGGCAAGTGCCAGATTTCCCCTTAAGAGGCAAGAAGAAAAAAGTTAGGCTTACCAAATTTTTTTCTTGACATTTAAACCCAAGCCATTAAGAAGTGTTTGCAACTTAAAAATACAAGGAGGAGCAACTTGAAATCCTTAAGAACTCTGCAGGTTAATCAAAGGGCAATAATCAAAGAAATAAAGGCTAGAGGAGAGCTGGGCAGAAGAATTAGAGATATGGGACTTTTGCCTGGAGTGGAAATCCAGGTGGTGGGTAGAGCGCCCTTAAAAGACCCTGTGGCCCTGCGCTTAAAGGGATTTACTCTCACCTTACGCAATAATGAAGCAGATTATATCCTGGTGGAGGAATTAGATGGATAAAAAGAAACAATTAATTACTGTAGCCCTGGCAGGCAATCCTAACTCTGGTAAAACCACCCTTTTCAACTCCCTGACAGGCTCTAGGCAGCAGGTAGGCAACTATCCAGGCATTACTGTGGAAAAAAAAGAAGGCAGGCTGAAAACAGAGGAAGCAGATATTCATTTTGTAGATCTTCCAGGTACTTACTCCCTTACGGCCTACTCTCAAGAAGAGTTAGTTGCCAGAAACTTTATCTTGGAAGAAAGCCCTAATGTGGTGGTAGATGTAATCAATGCTAACTCTTTAGAGAGAAATCTCTTCCTAGCCATTCAAATACTGGAACTGGGATCTCCTCTTATCCTGGCCTTAAACATGATGGACGAAGTAAGGGCCCAAGGTCTTACCATAAACACTTCTTTACTCAGCAAAAGATTAAAGGTTCCAGTGGTGGAAACTGTAGCTCGCTATGGGCTAGGGAAAAAAATGCTCATTCAAACCATTATAGAGCAAAGCCAAAACCCAAAATCCTGGACTCCCCTGCAGATTTCCTATGGTCCAGACTTAGACCCTGTTCTGGAAAAGATGAGCCAACTCATTGTAGAAAGTAAGTTCAAATTGGATAAATATCCTCCCAGGTGGTTGGCTTTAAAAATTTTGGAAAATGACGAAGAAATCAAGTCTATTCTCTTAAAGGAAGCTCCAGATCTCTATAAAAAGCTAAATGCTATTTACCTGGAAGTAAGTGCTCACTGTGAAAAAACCTTAAATACCTATCCAGAGGCAATAATTGCTGACTATCGCTATGGCTTTATCTCCTCTGTACTAAAAGATGTGGTCCAGAAAGATACCCACAGGCAAAGAATCTTACTCTCAGATAAAATAGACAAAGTCCTTACCCATAAGTTTTTAGGGCCTATTATAATGCTTTTGGTGCTCTATACAGTTTACAAACTTACCTTCTGGCTTGGAGAGTATCCTCTAGCCTGGGTGGAAGGATTTTTTACCTTTTTAGGAGAAACAGCAGACAAACTCCTGCCTCCTGGTCTTTTAAAGTCTCTGGTTATTTCAGGAATAATCGATGGAGTGGGTGGAGTTGTGGGTTTTGTCCCCCTTATTGCCATTATGTTTTTGTTTTTATCCTTTTTGGAAGACTCAGGCTATATGGCCAGGGTAGCTTATATGCTGGACAGGGTATTTAGAATTTTTGGTTTGCATGGTTGCTCCATTATGCCCTTTATTATCTCTGGCGGTATTGCTGGAGGATGTGCTGTACCTGGGGTAATGGCTGCCAGAACGCTTCGCAGTCCCAAGGAAAAACTTGCCACCATCCTAACTGCTCCATTTATGACCTGCGGGGCTAAGCTACCAGTTTTCATTCTGCTTACCGGCGTATTTTTCCCTCAACAAAAGGCTCTGGCTCTATTTCTCATTTCCTTAACAGGTTGGGTGGTCGCCTTAGTCGTGGCCAAATTCTTACGCTCCACCTTAATCAAAGGACCAGCTACTCCCTTTGTTATGGAACTTCCCCCCTATCGCCTGCCCACCTGGCAAGGACTTTTTATCCATTCCTATGAAAAAACCTGGATGTATCTAAAAAAGGCAGGTACTGTTATTCTGGCCATCTCCATCCTAATCTGGGCCATGATGACCTTTCCTCAACTACCTCAAGAAAAACAGGCTGTTTATTTGAACCAGATTGAAACCATAGAAAACACTCTTAAGACCAATCCCGTGGAAAAGGAAAAACTGCTCTCAGAAAAAGAAAAACTGGCCTTTGAACTGGCTCAGGCCAAACTTACTTATTCCCTGGCTGGAAGAATAGGTAAATCTCTGGAAAAAATAACTTCCCTGGCCGGCTTTGACTGGAAGACCAACATAGCGTTAGTGGGTGGTTTTGCAGCCAAAGAAGTAATCATCTCCACCCTAGGCACTGCCTATTCTTTGGGAGAAGTGGAAGTGGAAGAGGCCACTCCCTTAGCTCAAAAACTGGCCAAAGACCCCACCTGGGACAAAGCCAAAGCCATCTCTCTGATTATCTTTGTTTTGCTCTATGCACCTTGCATGGTCACCATTGTCACCATTGCCAGAGAAACTTCCTGGAAATGGGCACTTTTTGCCCTTGTTTTCAACACTCTGGTTGCTTTTGCTTTAGCTTCTTTAAGCTACAATTTGCTCACACTTTAAAAGAAGGGGGTAACCCCCTTCTTTTAAGTAAAAAGTTTACGCAGGGAAAAGTGGGCAAAATAGGAAGAAGTAAGAGCTAACAAAAGATTTAAGCCAAAATAAAAAAGGATATAATTGGAAGGTAAAAAAAACAATTCCAGACCAAAACTATTAAAGACATCTTTCAGATAAACATAAGCTAGATTTAAAAACCCAAGTGCCAGGCTCCCAGAGAGAAACAAAATAAAAACTGAAAGCCGTAAAAGAGGTTTTAAAATATAAAAATCACTGGCGCCAACTAAATATAAAATCTCTATTTCCTTTTCTTTGCTAAATAAAAGCAACCTTACAGACCAAAATACGAGCATAAAAATCATGACCAGGACAAAAAACAACAGAGGGGTCAACACCACTCCCACCAACACATTCCAGTTTTTCAACCAGGAAACCTTTAACTCACTGTAAACAACTCCTCTTACCGCAGGTAAAGACTTAAGCTTAGATATAATGTTCTCTAAAGAATTTAGATTTTCCTGACTATAAACAAAACTAAAAACACTGGTGTAAGGAAAGTCAACTTCACTTAAGATATCTTCCTTTATCTCTACATTTTTAAGCAAAGTATTTTTAATTTTGTTCCTATCTATATTTTCTACAAAATTTAAAGAAAATTTGTCCAAGATAAATTGAATATTTTTATTTATGGACTCCAGGCTTTCATTATTATTCCAGATAATATTAATTTTTATGTTCTTTATGTCCTTATACCACAATTTGCCATTATAATAAAACAGAAGAATAATTAAAAAAAGCAGGGAAAAAAACAGAGAATTTAGAAAAACAAAACAGGAGAGAGACTTGTTTTCCTTTATATCTTCTAGAAAACTATACATCAAAAATTGGTCCCTTTAATCATTCCTTCTTTAAGATAGATAATCTTAGCATCTCTTTTACTGTTTACCAGCTCTTCATTATGAGTGGCCATAACAATGGTAGTGCCGTGCAAATTAAACTGATTAAAAACATTCAAAAGGTGAAAGGCCAGTTCTCTATCTAAATTACCAGTAGGCTCATCTGCCAAAAGTAGTTTAGGATTCACCACCATAGCCCTGGCAATGGCCACGCGCTGCTGTTCACCCCCTGAAAGCTCTATGCAGGGAACATCTGCCTTAGGAAAAAGATTTAAGCTACGCAACACTGCCCTTACTCTCTTTTGGATCTGCACCTTAGGCAAGCCTCTGATTTTCAAGGGCAAAGCCACATTGTCAAAAACACTACGGCCAAGTAAAATTTTAAAATCCTGCAAAACAATACTTACTTCTCTTTTGAGCAAACAAAGTTCTTTTCTTTTAAGTTGACGCAAATTATAGCCAGCTACCTCTATCTCCCCTCCTTTGGGGACCAAATCGCCATGTAAAATCTTTAATAAAGTGGTTTTACCAGCTCCAGAATGGCCTGTAACAAAAAGAAAATCTCCCTTTTCCAGAGTAAAGGAAATATCCTTTAAAGCCCAATTGCGCCCAAAGCTATAAGAAACCCTTTTTAGCTTAATCACTTTTATTTTCTTTTTCTTCCTTGTCTTCTTTATCTTCTTTTTTTTCTTTAGTTGCAGATAAGATTTTACTCAATAAATCCTGAGCTTGAGTGAATTCTGGATTGATTTCAATGGCCTTATGTAAGTGTTTTAAAGACTTTTCTCTTTGAGCCAGATTTAGATAGGCTACAGCGATATTGTAATGCACTTTTTCATTTTCTGGCTCTTTCTTCAAAGCCTGCCTATAGGCCTTTACTGCCTCTTGCACTTTGCCTTTTTTTCTAAAGGAAACTGCTAAATTATTTAAGGTATCCACAGTCAAAGATTCAAAAAGAAGAGGGCCAAAATCCCGCATTACCTCTTCTACTAAGTCCAGTTCCAGGTATAAATTCCAGATTCTTTGCTTTAAGTCCTCATTTTCTGGGTCTGAAT
Organism: Desulfonauticus sp. 38_4375; assembly: GCA_001507915.1. Taxonomy (GTDB): domain Bacteria; phylum Desulfobacterota; class Desulfovibrionia; order Desulfovibrionales; family Desulfonatronovibrionaceae; genus Desulfonauticus. Next base: position 11,547 of record LGER01000029.1, read on the forward strand.
TAAGAGCCATGGTAAAATAATCCTTAGCCTTATACACTTCTTCCTGCAGGAGATAGAGTTTACCCATAAAAAATAGGTTATCTGTAGAGTTAGGACTTATTTCTAAAGCTCGTTTTAGGGCTTCTGTAGCCAGGGTATAATCCCTTTCTTCCAGGTAAACCCTGGCCAGGGCAGTCCAGGCCTTGAGCATAAGAGAGCTTTCTTTTAAGGCTTCACGCAAATAACTTTTGGCATCACTTAATTTATTTAGTTTTAAACATATCTTGGCACTTTCATAACTAAAACGCGCCAATAATTCTGGATAGTCCTTACTACAGTCTTGCAAAAAGTTTAGGGCTTCTTCTAATTTTTTCGCTTTACTCAACTTTTCCACTTCTTGCAGACATTTTTTAACTATAACCGAGGGACTATTGGGGTTATTTAAACCTTCTATCTTCTCAATCACGGCGTCAATAGTTACCGGTTTTAACAAATAGCCTTCAATACCTTCATCTGAAGCCAGAGCAATATCTTCTTTTTCTCCCTTGGAGGTAACAAAAATAAAAGGTAAATGTTTAAACTTTTCCTCTCTTCTTATCCAGCGCAAAAGTTCCAGGCCATCCATATAGGGCATCTTCCAATCTGAAATAACCAGTTGCATTTTATTGCCCTGGGCTAAAATAATTTCTCTGGCTTCTTCACCATTGGCTGCTTCCAAAATTTGTTTAAAGCCAAGAACTTTTAAAATATTGACAATGGTAGCTCTTGCAGCCTGAATGTCATCCACCACTAACACGGGCAAACTTTTATCCAGCATTTTCCTCTCCTGTTACATAACAGGTAAAGCAAAACTTACTTCCCCTGGGTTTAGCATCTTCCACCCAGATCTTGCCTTCCAACATATTGACAATACGATTACAAATAAACAAGCCAATTCCTGTGCCTTCTATCTTTTTATCCCTTTGTAAACGCTGAAAGCGGTCAAAAATCTTTTGTTTTAACTCATCAGGCACCCCTGGTCCTGTATCCTGGACACAAAAAATCAAAAAGAATGGAAAACGATCTGACTTTCTTCTGGACTGTCTCACTTCCCAGGATATTTTGACCTCTCCTTGAGCAGGAGTGTACTTTAAGGCATTGGAAAAAAGATTTTGAATCAAGTGCTGAAGCAAATTTTCTTCTGCAAAAAGCAATACATCCTCCTGGCTGAGTAAGGAAACTTTTATCTCCTTTTCCCTGGCCAGGGGAGAAAGCTCTTCCACAATACGCTCTACAATGGGTTTTAAAGCTACAGGCCCCAGCTTTACCTTTTTATTCTTCCAGTCATCCAACCTAGCTACCTGCAGAAATTCATCAATCATGGTCAGGAGCTCCTGGGCCCCTTTCAGGGCTGTTTCTACTACGGGCTTCATTTCTTCACTAAGCCCAATGTATTTTAAGAGGTCCAGGTTAGAAATAATGGCAGCCAGAGGACTTTTAAAATCATGCACCACCATCTGCACCAGTTCACTTCTTTCTGTATAAGTGAGTTCCAGTTCCTTTTGTTTTAGTTTGAGTCGTTCAGAAAGACTTTCCAGCTTTTCTTTTTCCTCTTCCAGTTGATGAAAAAGACAGGAATTTTCTATTAAAGGAGAAAGCAAGGATGCATAATCCTTGAGCAAGTTAAAATCAGACTGGTAAAAGAAATTTTGCTCCTTGTGGTCAGAAACATTTATAACTCCCACCACTCCCCACTTTCCCTGCAAGGGCACACACATAAGAGAACTGGTGTCATAGCTTCCCTTTCTAATTTTATCCTTAAAACGCACAGAGCGTTTCACATCTTTAAAGTAAACACTTTCTCCAGTGGTAAATACATGTCCAGAAATGGTCTCAGGGTCAATGTCCACTTCCAAATTCAAGATTTTAGGATTGGTGGAAGCAACAATTTTGGCTTTGTTTTTTTTCCTGGTTTTCAACATAATTGAGCCCTGTCTGGCCTTGATTTTCTCCAGAATCAAGACCAGACTGGCCTGCATTTTTTCACTCAAGGAATACTTGGTGTCTGTTAAAAAATAAATAATTCGTCTTAAAAAACCAAGTTCAGCCTTAAAATCCATTTATCTACCCACATTTGGTATAGCCACACTCTGTACACAAAAAGCAACCTTCCTGAAAGGTAAGTTCTTGACCACACTCTGGACAGGTAGGCCTATTTAAATCATTGGCCCTTGCATCAGGATTAATCTTTTCTCCCCTGAGGTATCTATTTTCCAGCACCCAGGCCACAGCATCAGGGATAGAAAGCAAAAGACCTTTTTTCTGAAAAACAGGATGCTCTCCTCCTATGCCTTTTAACTGTTTGACAATTTCTCTCACCTCTATGCCAGAACGCAAGGCAAGGGAAACTAAACGGCCAATGGCCTCAGCCTTGGCCGTAATGGAGCGGCCAGACCTACCTATGGTGGCAAAGACCTCAAAGGGCTTTCCATCCACTTCATTTACGGTCAAATAAAGGGTGCCCAGTCCAGTTTGCACCTTCTGGGTAAAACCATAAATAACCTCTGGTCTATCTTTTACCTGAGAAGTCTTTGTCTCTCCTTTATTCTTTTTTGCTTCTCCTTCTCCTGTGCAAAGCACCTGAGAACTCTTACACCCATCTCGATAAACAGTAACTCCCTTACAACCCAGTTCATAAGCCAGCCAATAAATATGCCAGATGTCTTCTTGAGTGGCAGAATTGGGCAAATTTACAGTCTTGGACACAGCATTATCCGTGTATTTTTGAAAGGCAGCCTGCATTTTTAAATGATATTCGGGCTCAATATCCATGGCTGTAACAAAGACATCTTTTAGTTCTTTATCAATAAAATCCAGATGCTGAATAGAGCCTTTTTTAGCTACTTCTTCCATAAGTTTGGGGCTATAACTACCTGCCTCTTTCATTGCAGCTTCAAAGTAAGGATTTACTTCCACCAGGGTTTCTCCATCCATTACTTTGCGCACAAAGGAAAGGGCAAATAAAGGCTCTATGCCAGAAGAACAGCCTGCAATAATGGACAAGGTGCCAGTGGGAGCAATAGTGGTAGTGGTGGCATTGCGATAGGGACCTAAGTTCTTTTCCTTATACACAGATTCCTCATAGGCAGGAAAAGGTCCTCTTTCTAAAGCTAATTGCTTAGAAGCAGCTTTGGATTCACTTTGAATAAATTTCATCATCTTCTCAGCAAGATTCAAGGCCTTTTGACTATTATAAGGAATTTTTAACTGAAAAAGCAAATCAGCCCAACCCATTACTCCCAGACCAATTTTTCTATTTAAACGCACCTTTTCACTAATCTGCTCAAGGGGGTATTTGGAAGCATCAATGACATTGTCTAAAAAGCGCACACTTAGGTGTATTGTTTCCTTTAAGCCTTCCCAGTCAATATCCTGCTTGTCTGGAAGATAAAACTTGGACAGATTGATAGAGCCCAGATTACAGGCTTCATAGGGAAGCAAAGGCTGCTCTCCGCAGGGGTTTGTACTTTCTATTTCTCCCTGCTTGGGAGTGGGGTTGTCCCGATTAATTCTGTCCAGGAAAATAATTCCTGGGTCGCCACTTTCCCAGGCCTTTTGAACTAAAAGGGAAAAAACTTCTCTAGCTCTGAGTTTTGCCTTTACTTCTCCAGTATGCGGAGCAACAAGCTCATACTCCAAATCATCTTCCACAGCCTGCATAAACTTTTCAGTCAAACCAACAGAAAGGTTAAAGTTGTTTAAATCTCCATCTCTTTCTTTGGCCCGAATAAAATCCAAAATATCAGGGTGATCTATTCTAAGAATCCCCATATTGGCGCCACGCCTGGTACCACCCTGTTTTACCTGCTCTGTAGCAGTATTGAAAATCTTCATAAAGGAAAGAGGACCAGAAGCCACTCCCCCGGTAGAGCCCACCCTGCTGTCTTTAGGTCTAAGCCTGGAAAAGGAAAACCCTGTCCCTCCACCAGACTTATGGATAAGGGCAGCATACTTAAGGGCATCAAAAATTTCTTCCATGGAATCCCCAACAGGCAAGACAAAACAAGCAGCCAGTTGTCCCAATTCTGTACCTGCATTCATCAGAGTAGGAGAGTTAGGTAAAAAGCGAAAAGAAACCATTAAATCATAAAAAATTCGGGCCAATTCTTCTACTTTGTAAGGCGAGTTGGTATATTTTTCTTCTTCCAGGGCAATGGCTGAAGCCACTCTCCAGAAAAGGCCCTTAATATCTTCAACAGGCTCTCCATCCAGCCCCTTTCTTAAATAGCGTTTGGAAAGAACTATTTTGGCATTCTCATTTACTTGTGGTTCCACTAAATCCTTTGGCATTTTGATTTTTTTCATCTAGATACCCCTTTGCACGATTTACTTCCGGGGTAAGTTAGCTTACTTTGCACCCAAGGACAAGAAAATCTTAAAATACTCTAAAAACAAGGAGTTAAGCCATGAAAGGCCAAATGAGTAAAATAAGCAAGGGAGAAAAGAAAGTTTTTGGACCAGCCAAGGCCCTGGTCTGCGGTTTTGCTCCTGCTAAATTGCCTCAACTTTCCCAGTTTTTCCAAGAATTTGGGCTCCAAACTTTAGGAGTAGGCTTAAAACATAAAAGTGAACTCATAAAAGACATTGTAAACCAAGAAAACCTGGACCTTACAGATACGGAAAAACTCCCACCTGCAGTTATTTTAGGAGGAATCAAGGAAAAAGATTTACACCTGCTTTTACAAAAATGGCCAAGTCTAGGATTAGGACAGCCGCTTTTTGCCGTTTACACTCCTCATTCCTGGGAATGGACTTTAGCTTACCTCTTAAAACACCTCTTAGAGGAAAGAGCTAAATTTCAAGGTTAAAAGTTTATAAGTATTTATAACTAATTAAATTAAGTTTATCTTTTGAAAAACCTGCTTAAAATGTGCAGGTAAATTGATAAACTCCAGGGCTATCTTTTTTTCTTTTGCCTCTTTGCCTATTTTAGAAAATAGAGATATCCCAGCACCATTTATGCTCACTCTGGTAGAAAAGTAAAATCTCACCTTTGTTAATGGTAGTTCACTTAATTCTGTCCAGATATTTTCCAAAAACCTGTAAGTATTGCCATCTACAGAGCCATCTAGGTAAACCCTGGCTTCTTCTCTTTCCACCTCATAATGAAAATTGTTTTTTTGCTCCCGCGCAATAAGTAGCCTTTCCTTGGCCCTCTTTAAAGACTTTTCTATATCTTCCTTACCAATGGGCTTATTTAAAAAGTCAGTGGCGTCCAGATTCAAAGCCTTTACTGCCAGTTCCACATCTCCATGACCGGTAATCACAATAACCTCTGTATCTGGCTTTATTTTTTTAATTTCTCTTAAAACCACCATGCCATCAATACCTGGCATTTTTAAATCCGTTAAAACAATATCTGGAAGATATTCTTGAAAAAGTTTTAGGCCTTGCTCTCCACTACTGGCCAGCAGGGCTTCATAGCCAAAAATCTTTAGATAAAGGTCAAAAAGGCGCAAAGTACTTTCTTCATCATCAATGACTAAAATCTTTTCCCTTGTTTCCATTTTCCACTACCTCTAATAAAGGTAAATAAATTTTAAAAATTGCCCCCTTCTCCCCACCTTCTAAAAGAATTTCTCCGCGATGATCCTTAATGATACTTTTCACAATAGCCAATCCCAACCCCATTCCTTTTCCTTTTCCTTTGGTGGTAAAAAAGGGCTCAAAGAGTTTGTGTTTATCTTCTTCTCTAAAACCTATTCCGTTATCCGCAATAAATAGAACAACCCTTTTCCTTTCCTCATAGGTGGCGATGTGAATAACTCCTTTGAAATCCTCTTCCTTTCTTCGTTCCAAGATAGCGTCCCGGGCATTGTTTAAAAGATTGAAAACAACCTGTTGCAACCTATTTTCATAGCCTAAAATAGAAGGTAACTTAGGACTTAAGTCCAACTTAAACTCAATATCACTCAAACTAAACTGCTGTTTTAAAAGAGTAAGCACTGCTTCAACCACCTTATTTAAATCCACTCTCTCCGGAAGAAGGGTGGATTTGCGGCTAAACTGCCTCAAGTTATTGATAATGTCTGAAGCCCTATCCACCTGTACGCTAAGTTCCCTGGCGACATTAACAATCTCTTCTTCACTTAGCTCTGTATGCTGGTGAGTGTGGACATAGGCAAGTAAGTCCGCTCCCATTTTAATGGCATTTAAAGGCTGGTTTAATTCATGGGCCATACCTGCGGCCATTTCACCCAGGGCTTTCATTTTACTGGCCTGAATAATCTGGGCATCTTTTTCAATCATATCCGTAATATCCACACAGGAAAGGATTACAGCCTGCTGTTGTTCATAACTAATGGGACAGGCATGCACATTTACAAAAAAGGGCTTTTGATCCCTAGTGTAGTGAATTATTTTGCTCAAGTAAATATACCCTTCGTTAAAAAGAGGAGAATCTTCACTTAAAAAATCCCTGGCTTCTGGCCAAAACTCCAAAAAAGACTTTCCCCTCATCTCCTTGACTTCAAAATTATAAACTTCACCAGCTCTGGGATTGACATCCAGAATACGCAAATCATCCCAACTAAGCACAAAAATAGGATCAGGGCCACTTACAAAAAGAGAACGATACTTTAACTCTGATTCCTTTAATTTTTGCCGATAAAGACGGATACTCCAAATCATATTGCTAAAGGCATAGGCAAGTTGAGAGACCTCATCCCCTGCTTCCTGATGATAAAAAATACAGGTTTTACACCTTCTCTTGGTACTTACTTTACCTCCACTTACTCCCAATTCATCTAAGTGCCAACAAGGAAAACGATGGTCCCTAAAGGCAGGACAGTTTTTTCGTACCCGTTCATCACCTTCCATATCCACCTCAAAATTACCTTTACTTACCTCCTTAGCCACATTGGTAAGTACTTCCACTGGTCTGGTAATACTCAAAGCCAGCTTGTGCGAGAGCCAGAAAATAAACACAATCACCAGGGAAATAAAACCCAAAAAAGTAACGCGCAATTTGGCAATCAAACTATCCACATGAGCTTTATTCAAGCCCACATGGACACTCCCAATCTCATAAATCCCCTCTTTTACAGGAGTCTTAATATCAAAAACTTCTCTACCAGCTATTTTTAATAAATTAACCCTTTCTGCCTTCTTTTGCGCAATAAATTTCTGTAACTCTTCTGGGAAAGGTTGTACAAAGGTATGGGATATAACTTTATTCTTTGCATCAACTACAAATATATAGTCTATTAAATCTCTTCTCTCTTTTAATTTGGCTTCATCAAAAATAAGAGCCAGAAGCAAGGGATAGTTTTGATCTAAGATATACCCACTTCCCCTTTCAGCAATACTATGGCCAATGACAAATCCACGCTTTTTTAATTCTTCCGTTAAACTGGAAACTAAAATCGCCCTAGCCAGAAAAGCAATAGCCACACTGATTAGAAAAATTACTAAAATAATGGACAAAAATATTTTATTTTTTAAAGATAAGGTTTCTAGTTTTTTATTTATTTTTTTTAACATCTGGTAATAACTCTGACCAATTGTTAATCAATCTAAACTTACTGTCCTTTAACAGAGTAAAATAAATCTTATCCAATCCCTGATGGTCCTTAGGTCCAAAATTAAGAACAAGTCCCTGCCCTAAATCCAGATTTTTAATGGATTCAATTCCAGCAATAAGACTTTTACGAGTGGGGGTGGGACCAGCCCTACGTAAACCTTCTACCATTACCCTGGCAGTCACATATCCTTCCAGACCTACAAAGTTGGGCTCATCTTCAGGATAATATTTTTTTAAAAGAGAAGTATACCCCTCTTTGGTAGAAGGGAAAAATTCTGGTGGAGGCACAACCTGAGACATAATCACTGTTTGCTTTAGGTCTCCTATCCTCCTGGCTAACTCATTGGCTCCCACAAAGGATACTGCATAAAATAAAGGACTTTTCCCTTGCGCTGTGGCCAGACGAATAAATTTACTGCAGGGCTCATAGGTACCTACCAGAACTACTGCTTCTACCTCCTGACTAAAAATGCGTTCAAAAGCATCTTCCACCTCTAGGGTCCCTCGAATATAACTACCTCTAGCAACCGGGGTTAATTGGTAGTGCTGCAAGGCCAGTTCTGTACCAGTAAGGCCATCAAAACCATAGGCATCATACTGGTAAAAAATGGCAATTTTAGTTAAACCCAAATCCTTTACCATATGCTCAATGGCCTTACTGGTTTCCTCATAATAAGAAGGCCTAATATTGATTAACCAGGGATTAAAGGGCTCTCTTAGGGCATTAGCACCTGTAAACATACCCACTAAAGGGATTCTGGCTTCTTCAATAAAGGGTAAGACCTTTAAAGTAGTAGGAGTGCCCACATAACCAAACAGAGAAAAGACCTTGTCTTCCACAATAAGTTTTTGGGTATTGTAAAGACATTTAGGCGGGTCATAGGCATCATCATAGGCAATAACTTCTATCTTCCGCTTCCAGACTCCCCCTTTCCCATTAATTTCATTAAAATAAGCTAAAGCCCCTCTTAAAAATTGAGTCCCCAGATAGCCAGCATGCCCACCCAGGGCCAAAGAAGAGCCTAATACCACCTTATTTTCATAAACCCCGCACTGCTGACACCAATTCTCCCTTTGAGGCTGTTCCCAGGAACAGCCACTTCCCCCTAAAACCAGCCCCCAAATTCCCACCAACAGATATGCCAATTTTGACATAATAACCTTAAAATCTTTTTCTAACACTTAAACTCACCATTTTTTAGAAAAAATTAAGAAAAATTAAAAAAATTTAAACAATTAAAACAAAAATATGTGTTGGATTTTTATCTATTTTTCCAACTCAATTTTAAACTTTTTTTTCAAAAAAAATAAACACCTTAAAAAAAAAAGAACCCTTTATTTTTGTGAACTTATCCTCTTTTTTGACTTCCCTTATAACTTTTTAAATTCCGTATATAACGAAAAAAAGTTTAAGTAAATGCGTTTTTAAACCTTTAAATTTAAAAGGAGGGGTTTATGAAACTTGGCAGGAGAGAATTTTTAAAGCTCTCCACAGCAGCTACTGTAGCCACTGCCTTTGCAGGGCTAGGTTTTAATCTAAAACCTACAGTAGCCAGAGCTCAGCTTTTAAAGCTGAATTGGGCTAAGGAGAGCACTTCCATCTGTTGTTATTGTGCTGTGGGATGTGGACTTATCGTACACACCGCCAAAGATGGTTCTAATCGCATTATCAATGTAGAAGGCGATCCTGATCATCCCATTAATGAAGGAGCCCTTTGCGCCAAAGGTGCTGCCATTTCTCAACTGGCAGAAAACAAAAATCGCATCACAGCCCCCTTATACCGTGCCCCTTACAGTGATAAGTGGGAAGAAAAGTCCTGGGAATGGATGTTAAACACCATTGCCCGCCGTATTAAAGATACCCGAGACAAGACCTTTGCCAGAGTCAACAGCAAGGGACAAACTGTAAATCGCTGCGATGGATTGGCCTCTGTGGGTTCAGCTGCTTTGGACAATGAGGAATGCTGGATTTATCAGGCTTTTCTGCGCAGCCTTGGCCTGGTGTATATTGAACACCAGGCACGTATCTGACACAGCGCCACTGTAGCGGCTCTGGCAGAGTCGTTTGGACGCGGTGCGATGACCAATCACTGGATTGACATTAAAAACAGTGATTGTATTTTGATTATGGGTTCCAATGCTGCAGAAAATCACCCCATTTCCTTTAAATGGGTAATGCGGGCCAAGGAAAAGGGTGCCACCTTAATCCATGTAGACCCAAGGTTTACCAGGACTTCAGCCAAGGCAGATATCTATGCAGCTATCAGGTCTGGAAGTGACATTGCCTTCTTAGGTGGACTTATCAATTACATTTTAGAAAACAAGCTCTACTTTAAAGAGTATGTGGTCAATTATACCAATGCCTCTTTTATTGTGAACAAAAAATATGGTTTTAAAGATGGGCTTTTTGCAGGTTTTGACCCCAAAACCAACAAATACGACCGCTCTTACTGGCAATTTGAACTGGATGAGCAGGGCAACCCCAAAAAGGATCCCTCTTTAAAGCACAAACGCTGTGTCTTTAACCTCTTAAAAGAACATTATTCCCGCTACACCCTGAAAAATGTCTCCATGGTTACAGGCATTCCCAAAGAAGACCTGCTTAAAATCTACAAAACCTATGCTTCCACTGGAAAGCCTGATAAGAGTGCCACCATCATGTATGCCATGGGTTGGACCCAGCATAGTGTAGGTGTACAAAACATCAGGGCTATGGCCATAGTTCAGTTACTCCTGGGCAACATTGGGGTTGCTGGCGGTGGAGTAAATGCTCTAAGGGGCGAATCCAATGTACAGGGCTCCACTGACCACTGTTTACTCTATCACATTTTGCCTGGTTATCTAAAGACTCCACGGGCTTCTCTGCCCACCTTGGAAGCTTACAACCAAAAATACACCCCAGTAAGCAAAGATCCCAAGAGTGCCAACTGGTGGCAAAATTATCCCAAATATTCAGTAAGTTTGCTTAAGGCCATGTACATGGATGCTGACCCCAAAGACGCCTATTTTTGGCTGCCCAAACTGGATGATGGTCAAAATGCCTCCTTCCTGGCCCTCTTTGACGAAATGTTAAAAGGCAAATTCAAGGGATTCTTTGCCTGGGGACAAAATCCAGCCTGTGGCCTGGCCAACTCCAACAAGGCCAGAAACGCCCTCTCCAAGCTGGACTGGATGGTAGTGGTCAATATTTTTGACAATGAAACTGCTTCTTTCTGGAAAGGACCTGGCATGGATCCTGGCAAGGTTAAGACTGAAGTCTTCTTCCTGCCCTGTGCAGTTTCTGTGGAAAAAGAAGGCTCCATTACCAACTCAGGTAGGTGGATGCAATGGCGCTATGCAGCCAGAAAGCCCATGCCCAACACCAAGGGAGATGGAGACATCATCTGCGAACTGGTCAAAAAGGTAAAGGAATTGTACAAAAAAGAAGGAGGGGCCTTACCTGAAGCTGTACTCAATTTAAGTTCAGAAAAATGGGTAAATGAAAAAGGCGAGTACGACCCCCATGCCATTGCCAAGATAGTAAATGGCTACTTCCTCAAGGATGTGGAAGTAAAAGGCAAAAAGTTTAAAGCTGGCACTCTAGTTCCCAGTTTTGCATATCTTAAAGACGATGGTAGCACCTGTTCTGGAAACTGGCTCTACTGTGGCTCCTATACTGAAAAGGGCAATATGGCGGCCAGAAGAGACAAAACTCAAACAGAGATGCAGGCCAAAATCGGCTTATATCCCAACTGGAGCTGGTGCTGGCCTGTAAATCGTCGTATTCTTTACAACAGGGCCTCTGTAAACCTCAAGGGTGAACCCTATGCTCCTCAAAAGCCAGTAATCCGCTGGAATGGTGAAAAATGGGAAGGAGATGTTCCAGACGGTGGTTGGGCCCCTGGCACCAAGTACGCCTTTATCATGCGCAAGCATGGTTTTGGACAGATCTTTGGACCAGGAAGAGTAGATGGTCCCTTCCCCGAACATTATGAACCTCTAGAGTGTCCTTTCCCCAAACATCCTTTCTCTAAACAACTGCACAATCCTCTTGCTCTTACTTTTGATACAGACTTTGAACGCCTGAAGTCCTGTGACCCACGCTATCCCTTTGTGGGTACTACCTACCGAGTCACTGAGCACTGGCAAACAGGGGTTATGACCAGATGGCAACCCTGGTTACTGGAAGCTGAACCTCAACTCTTTGTGGAAATCAGTCCGCAACTGGCTGAGTTAAGAGGGATCAAAAACGGGGAAAAGGTGATTGTGGAAAATGCTAGAGGTAAAGTAGAGGCTGTGGCCATGGTTACCTCCAGGATAAGACCCTTTAAGGTCATGGGACAAACCATTCATCTGGTAGGCCTGCCCTGGCATTTTGGTTGGGTACATCCTAAAGATGGTGGAGATGCTGCCAACCTGCTCACTCCTTCTGTGGGTGATCCCAACACTGGCATACCAGAAACCAAGGCCTTTATGGTCAATGTAAGGAAAAAATAAGGAGGTAAGCCATGGAAGGAAAAAGCTTTTTCATAGATTTAACCAGATGCACAGCCTGTAGAGGCTGTCAAATCGCCTGTAAGCAGTGGCATAAATTGCCAGCTGAAGAAACGCATAACTGGGGCAGTCACCAGAACCCCAAAGACCTTAGCTTTATTACCTATAAACTGGTCAGAATGCAGGAAGTAGTGGAAAAGGGCAAACTAAAGGCCTGGCTCTTTTTTCCTGAACAGTGCAGGCACTGTGTAGAGCCACCTTGTAAACAGGTAGCAGACATGACAGATGAAGAAGCCATCTTACAGGATCCTCTAACTGGAGCAGTAATCTATACTGAAAAGACCAAAAATCTAGACTTTGAAGAAATTCGCTCTGCCTGTCCTTACAACATCCCCAGGCAGGATCCCAAAAGCAAAGTCATCTCCAAATGTGACATGTGCATAGACAGGGTGCATAATGGATTACTACCTGCTTGCGTAAAGACCTGTCCCACTGGCGCCATGAACTTTGGTAGTCGCGAAGATATGTTAAAACTCGCTAAGGAACGCCTGATGGAAGTGAAAAAAATCTATCCAGAAGCCAGCCTAGGAGATATGTCTGAGGTGAGAGTGATTTATCTCTTCCAGACCAAACCCCAGGCCTACTATACCTATGCTATAGCTAGCCTGGATAACCCCAGACGCTACAGCCGTAAGGATATGCTGGCCAAGCTCTTTTCACCCCTAACCAATATGCGGCTTGGATAGATTACCCTCCTCCAACCGCTTAATCCAGGGAAGGTTAATCCTTCCCTGGATTTTTAATTAAAATAACTCATTATCCCCTTACGAATAATCATAACCGAAATGGCTGCCAGAAGCAGGCTGGAAAGCTTAGAAATGGTCCTGGCTCCATTTTTACCCAGGATTCTATACACACTTCTGGCAAACCAGAAGACCAGACCAGCCAAAAGCACATTTAAGGCCACGCCTATGGCTGTGGGCCAGAAACCATACTCATTCATGAGCAACAAAGAAGTGGTCAAAAGCGCAGGCCCGGCAATAATGGGCACTCCCAGGGGCACAGGTCCAATATCTGAAGCTTCCACTCTTTTTTTCTTTTTTTCCACAGAAATCAAATCTACTACGGACATAATCAGCAAAAGTAATCCACCAGAAACCATAAAATCCGCCACAGTTAAGCCTAAAAGCCTCAAGATATAAGTGCCGCCCAGCAAAAAAAGCAAAGATACCACCAAAGCGGTAAACACAGACTGGATGGCTACCTGCCTAAGCTTTTCCAGAGACAAATCTTGAGTCAAAGCCATAAATAGGGGTAAAATACCCAGAGGGTCCACTGCAATAAATAGAGGCACAAAACACAACCAGAAACTTTCCATCTATAACTCCTTTGGCAAGATTATTTAATTGCTAAAAAGACCTAAAAAAATATTGACAGCTAAAAATTAAATCCTTATTTCGCCCCCTGTTGCTGACTTTAAAGCTTTTTCAACCAAATTAAGGAGAAATAACCTGATGAAAGAATTAGTATTTTTTATGTCAAAACAAAAAGTTGCCCCTAAACAAAGTATTCCTTTGCCTCCTTTAGGCATGTTTGTAAAAGAAGCACTTCTCAAAATCTTAAATTTTGGTTTAACTCAAATTAAAAAACAAAAAATGTTTTTTAATTATTATTCTTATCTTACAGATAAAAATAACACTCTTTTATAATATTACTTTTTGTCCTTGTCTTAGAACCAGGGAATTTATTCCCTGGTTTTTAGTCCACAAATCAAGTTTTTTAGTCAAATTATAAAGGTCTTTATCCGTCCTTTTCTGGTTATGATGCATAAGAGCTAACATTTTAGGTCTACTCTTTTCAGCTAAAGCCAAAACATCTTCCAGTAAAGAATGCCCCCAACCTTTAGTTTTTTCATACTCTGACTTTAAAAACTCAGCATCATGCACTAACAAGTCTACGTCTAAACAAAAATCAACATAAGCAGCAAAATCTTTTGCCCCTACATGTTTAAATCCAAGCTCATTATCGGTAAGGTAAACAAAAGACTTTTCTGCTAAACTAAATTTATATCCCACTCCGCCGTTGGGATGAGAGAGAGGAATGGTTAATACCTGCAAAGATCCAAGATGAAATTCATCTCCCACTTGCCTTACAGAAAATTTATCTTTAACCAGGGCTTTATCTACTGGAAAATAAGGAGAAGAAAAAAGATGTAAAAGGGTCTGCAAATTAC
>LGER01000030.1 GCA_001507915.1 Desulfonauticus sp. 38_4375
TAATTATGTCATATCTTTTTTAGATTTTCAAGAGAGAAATGAAAAATAAAAGAGGTTTATTAATTAAGGGAGAAAAAATAAAAAAGGCCAGGATTTACCTGGCCTTTTGGGTTGGTATTTTATTTTAAGTATTGAGGGTTTATAATTTCAATCTTGGCCTTTTGCCTTAATCTTTCAATAAAGGCAGAAAGCATCTCTTTGGCTTTAAAGTCTCTATAGATTTTTAACCATTTATCCTTTTCTTTTTCAAAGTCTTCTTTTGTGGGCAGGATGTGTTTAACTGGCTTGGCCAAGACATAGGCCTGTCCTATTTCTAAGGGTTTATCTATCCACACACCATCTTTTAGTTCCAGGGCCAGTTTGGCCAGCTCTTCATTAAAGCCCAGTTCAGGAATAAAACCCTGTCTGCCAAAGGGCTTAGATAGGGTAGTTTCTGGAGTTGCTTTGTTTTCCAGGATTTCTTTTAAGGTGGCAGTGGCCTTAGCTAGAGCCTTTTCCCTGGCCTTTTGCAGGGAGAGTTTGGAAAGAATAATGTCCTGGGCCTGTTCAAAGGGTAGAGGCGCAGGAGAGATAGCTTCTATTTTTTGAGCCAAAAGATATCCTTCTCTTAAAGTCAGAGGAGTTTTGGTGGTTTCTTGTAAGGGCAGGTCAAAAAGAGCCTGGATATCCTTGGGATTAAGGCCTTGCAACCCTTCTGGAAGGTTTTGCCGGGAGAAAAGAGGGGTGGTCTCTACCTTTAAGCCAATACTTTCAGCTACCTTATCCAGGCTTTCGCCTGCATTTACCCTGGTAAGTGCAGTATCTAATAGGTCTTGAATCTTGGCATAGGCCTTTTCCTGGGCCAGAATTTTCTTAATGGCATCCTTACTTTCTTCCAGAGAAAGGTAGCCCGCGGCCTTTTTGTCTTCTACTTGAATTAAATGTAAACCAAATTGAGTTTGCACAGGACCGCCAATTTCGCCTTTTTTCAGTTTAAAGGCTTCATCTTCAAAGGGCTTAATCATTTCGCCTTTGCCAAACCAACCAAGCTCTCCACCTCTAGAGGCACTGGGGCCTTCTGAGTATTTTTTAGCCAGTTTAGCAAAATCTTCCCCTTTTTTGAGCTTACTTAAAATATCGGCAATCTTTTTCTCAGCTTCTTTTTTTTCCTGGTCTGAGGCCTCTGGAGAAAGTTTTACCAGAATGTGCCTGGCCTTTACCTTTTCTGGTTCAAAAAAGTTGTTTTTGTGGGTTTTATAGTAGTTTTCTATTTCCTGTTCACTTACTTCTTGTAAAGGCGCTAGTTTTTGCGGAGTAATGGCTAAGTAGGCCAGCTTAATCTTTTCTGGCTGCATAAATTCCTTTTGATTGTCTGTATAATATTTTTTAACCTCTTCTTCTGACACTTTGACTTCCTTTAGAAAGTCCTGCCAGTTAAACTTGAGATAGGCTATCTGGACCTTTTCCAGGGCAAATTGATAGGCATCAAAAACTTCTTCTGCACTGACCCTGCTGGGCAGGGTAACCAGCTTTTCTACCTTTTCCATGAGTAGGTTGTGCTTAAAATCTTCCTCAAACTGAGCTGGAGTAAGATTGTTTTGCCTTAAGATTTGCTGGTAACGGTTGGGGTCAAATTGTTTTTGTTCGTTTTGAAAAAAGGGAATGGAGCGAATAGCCTGACTTAACTCAGGCAGGGTAACTTCTATGCCCAGTTCCTGAGCCTTTTGCCTTAACAGTTCAGCATTGATAAGCTGATTTAGGACCTGTTCTTTGACCTTCAGTTGTTGAAGGGTTTCAGCACTTAAGTTGGGATTTTGTTGCCTTAATTTTTGCACAGTCCTTTCATAGGCAGAGGTAAACTCCTGCAAAGATAAGGGCTGGTTATTTACTTCTGCTACAATAGAAGCCTGTCTACTTTGGAAGCTACCCACTCCCCAAAAGACAAAGACAATGATAATGAGGCCAAAAAGAACTTTAATACCCCAGGACTGAGCATTACTTCTCATTTTATCTAGCATTTAACACTCCTTTATTTAAGCTCGTTTGTTCTTGACCAGGTTCAATAGTCCTCCAGCCCGAATAATTTCCAGTTCTTTGGCTGTAAGGTCGTTTTCCACTTCCAACAGGTGTTCTTTTCCTTTTATTTTTAAACTTCCGCCAGGATTTAGGTCTTTAAAGTCAAAGTGGAGAAGTTCTTCTTCCTTTAAGAGTTCGTAGTCTTGCTTGTTTTTAAAGATAAGAGGCAGTATGCCAAAGTTTATAAGATTGGCTCGGTGGATACGAGCAAAGGATTTGGCCAAAACCACCCGTACTCCCAGATACCTGGGTCCCAGGGCTGCGTGTTCCCGGCTGGAGCCTTGGCCATAATTTTCACCCCCTACGATTATGCCCTGGTTATGTTTTTTAGCCCTTTTTACGAACTCCTTGTCCACCCTGGAAAAGATGTATTCGCTAATAGCTGGGATGTTGGAGCGCAAGGCTGTGACCTCTGCCCCGCCGGGCAAGATGTGGTCAGTGGTAATGTTGTCTCCCACTTTTATGAGCACAGGCAAAGAGATTTCTTCAGGCAGAGGGTCAAATTGGGGTAGGGGCACGATATTGGGCCCCCGTAATATTTCCACCCTGGAATTATCTTCTGGAGGAAAAATAAACAGGTGTCTTATGGAAGGAAACTTTTCTGGCAGTTTGAGTGCTGGCAAAGGTGGTTCCCAGGTAGCAGGGTCAGTTAATTCTCCCTTTAAGGCTGCAAAGGCTGCAGTAATGGGACTGGCCAGATAGACCCTGGCATCCTGAGTGCCACTGCGACCCTCAAAATTGCGGTTAAAGGTGCGTACACTTATCCCCCCAGAAGTGGGAGAGCCGCCCATGCCAATACAGGGCCCACAGGTGCATTCCAGAAGCCTTACTCCAGCGTCCAAAAGGGGCCAGAGCAAATCTTCGTCCATGAGCATCTTTAAAACCTGTTTGGAACCAGGAGAAATGAGTACATCCACTTCTGGATGGATTTTTTTGCCCTTTAAAATAAGGGCCACGCTTTTTAAATCCAGATAGGAGGAATTGGTACAGGAACCAATGGCTACCTGGTTTACTTTGGTGCCAGCCAGTTCACTAACAGCTTTGACTTTATCTGGCATATGGGGAGTAGCAATTAAGGGTTCAATCTGGGCCAGGTCTATTTCCACTTCCTGGTCATAGCTGGCATCTGGGTCTGCTTCCAGAGGGATGAAATCCTTTTCCCTGCCCATGGCCTTTAAAAAGGCCAAAGTGTTTTCATCAGAAGGGAAAATAGAGGTGGTTAAGCCCAGTTCTGCGCCCATGTTGGTAATGGTAGCCCTTTCTGGCACAGAAAGAGTTTTTACTCCAGGCCCTGTGTATTCAAAGATTTTGCCCACTCCACCTTTGACACTAAATTTTTGTAAAAGATAAAGGATGATATCCTTGGCTGAGGCAAAACCCTGGAGTTGGTTTTTAAGGTAAATTTTGACAATTTTAGGCATGGTAAGGGTATAAGGTTCGCCAGCCATGGCCAGAGCTACAGAAAGACCGCCTGCTCCCATGGCCAAAGAGCCAATGCCTCCGGCTGTGGGAGTGTGACTATCCGAACCTATAAGGGTTTTGCCTGGGCAGGCAAAATTTTCCAAGTGGAGTTGGTGGCAGATGCCTGTACCAGGAGGAGAAAAGACAAGGCCATATTTGGCAGCCACAGTGCGCAGGTATTGATGGTCATCAGGGTTGCGGAAACCCATTTGCAGGGTATTGTGGTCCACATAACTTACTGAAAGTTCGGTTTGCACCTTTTTTAAACCAATGGCTTCAAATTGCAGATAGGCCATGGTACCTGTGGCATCCTGGGTAAGGGTCTGGTCGATTTTTATCTCAATTTCCTCTCCAGGTATTAGGTCGCCTTTAACTAAATGTTGTTTAATAATTTTTTGTGCTATACTAAGCCCCACTTTTATCTCCTTTATGGTCTAAAATTTGGTTTAAAAAATCTTCACTGCCTCCCTTTAGGTCTAAAATTTGTTCGTTCTGGATATAGGGTAACAGGTTTACTTTTTCTATGTTGCGCAATTTGGTATAAATCTGGAAAAGTTTTTCTCCTTCTTTGGAGATGATTTCCTGGTGTCTTTTGATACGGTCTAAATTTCTGGGATCACTCTTGGCCAAAAGCTGAGCAGCATTGACCACTGCGGTTAAAGGCTGGGAGAGTTCATGGCTTATGGCGCCGGCCACAGATAATACCAGTTTTAATTTATTTTTGCTTTCTTCTTCACTTAAGTTGCGAAAAAGCCAGAGCATGCCCTTTTCTTTTAAAGATATGTTAATAACTTCCCAGAGGTCTTCACTGATTTCTACTTCAAAAGAAGAATTGCCTGGCTCTAATGCCATTGGAGATAAGTCCAGGAAGTTGGCTATGTGTAAGGAGTCTGTGGAGGTAAGTTGAGACTTAAAAAGCTCTTTTGCTGCCTGGTTGATGTAAATAATTCTTCCATCTTTCAGGGAGTAGAGTAAGGGATAGGGTAAATTATTGAGTAAACTTTCTAAGACTTCTTGATATTCCCTTACCTGAGAGCGCAGTTCATAAATATTGCTGATGTTGTGAATTATTTCCAGAGAGCCTAAAATCTTTTTCCCCTGGGATAACTTAACTGCTATTACCTGATAAAAAGCTTTTATTTTTCTCTTAAGATTCCAAAAACCAGAAATAGCTACTCCGTTGTTTAAGACATTAAAGGAAGCAGAAGGGTCCTGTTCCTGGTAAATTTGCTTTAAGGTCTCCAGGTTGTATTTTAAAACATTTTGTCCCAGGAGGAGTTTTTCCTGTTCATAAAAGGCAAAACCCACCTTACTTTTACCCAGGACTTTATTTCTGGTTACTCCTGTAAGCTCTTCACAGGCCTTGTTCCAATAGATTACTTCACCTTTACGGTTAAAAACAATGGTAGCAAAAGGGCTGTTTTCCAGGATTTGGCTTAAAAAAGATTCTTTTTGGCTAATTTTTTGTTGATAGAGATTTTTAGCCAGATAGAGAGAAAGGTAGGCAAAGGAAGGGGAATTTTCACTAAGTTGAATAGTAGGAGGAAGTTTTTTGCGTAACTGAAGGGAAAACTCAGGGTCAGTTTCCAGATTGAGCACACTGTTTAGATTGTGTTTGCTCAGCATTTCTTCCCAGGAAAAGTATTGGGGAAAATCCACGCTAAGCAGTTTACTATCGGTTATAGTTAAAGCTACCAGATTACCCATGGGTTTGGTGGCTTCCTGGTAGCGCAGGTAGGCTCTAATGAAGCTAAGTAATTTTTTGCTGGGACCAATTAGGGCAAAGTTTCCAAGCATGGCTAGGGATTAAAAATCAGTAAAGGTAAGACGGTTTATCTTTTTACGCCTGATTTCCACTTCGGTTTTTAGCATCAGTTTTTTTTGCTGGAGATTAAAGATTTCTTGGGGGAAAAATAGATTTTTACTGGGGTCTTCTTGGTCGCGTAATTGTCGAATCTTTTGTTCACATTCTTTAATTTCCTTTTCCAGGTTTAAAATTTCTTGAGTAAGTTTTTCTATCTCAGCGGATACGGATTCGTCTTTTGGTGGTCTGGTTGTCATTCTTTACCTCTTCTTTGGTTTCTATTTTCCCCAGGGGTAAACTTTGAAAAAGTTTCCAGAAACGAGGCCAGATTTGGGTAATAATCCCTGGGTTGGAAAGGCAGATGCCCTTGAACTTAAAGGAAATTAAGGCATAACTTAAGGTCCAGAAGGGCGAAGGGCTGGTCCAGACCTTGTCATTGTGTTTTTGAAATTTGAGTTGAGAATTTTCAATTTCCAGATATTCTGGATGGAGATGGTATTTTAAGCCCAGAAAGGAAAGCAACTCTTGAGCAGATTCCAATGGTTCTCCCTTTAGATTGTGATAGATAATGCCTCCTTTTTCACAGGAAAGCACCAGAGCTGTGGCCAGAGGTAAGAAATCCTCTGCCTGGTCCACATCCAGGGAAAGTTCCTTTAAAAATTCCCTATTTTTTTGAGCCAGAAAGTTTTCTGAATCAAAGTCTAAATTTATTTCCTGAAAAATCTTTTGTGCCCTTTGAGCTTCTAGGGAATAGGCAGGCCAGAGGCCTGTAAGTTGAAGCTTACCCCCTAAAAAGTGGGGCAGGACCAAAACATAACTGGAAAGTACCGGGTCAGCCTCAATTTTAAAGTTTGCAGGGCTTTTAATCTCCTGGGGCTGAACTAGGATAGTATCTTCCTCTATGCTTAAGGAAAGATTCCAATCCCTGGCCAATTTTTCCAGCTCTTTTAGTTTGCTAAAGGGTTTGCTCCAGGTAAGCTTTAAGGGCCTTTGCCTGAGAAAACTGGCCAGGATAAGGCCAATACCTAGGTATTCGCTTATACTTTCTGGAAGAACTACTTCTGAAGGTAGATGCCCACTACACTCTAGCCTGGCAGGCAAGTTGTAGCTTTGCGGTTCAATGGAGGTCAATCTGGCTCCCAGGGTGGGTAAAAAGTCCTGCAATTCTTTTAGGTTTAGCATTTTTAGCTTGGAAGCACCATTTAACTTGCAGCTACCAGCTTGAGTCAGGCATAAAGAAAGCAAGAGGTAAAAGTTAAATTCGTCTTCTCCCAAAAAGATGGATTTACCTTCAAAATAAAGGTCTGCTGGACCTACGTGCAAAGAGTTTTCCTGCCAGGAAACCCTTCCACCCATTTGATTGAGAGCCTTGATTAGTTCTACTAGAGGGTCATTTATGGGAAAGGGGGAGATATGGGTTTCAGTAGTGGAAAGGGTAGCTAAAATAAGACTTAATCGGGCCTGAAAATTGGATAAAGGGGCCTCGGTGTGAAAATCTATCTCCTTACTGCTGGGTGGATAGAGGCAAAAGGGTTTGTCAAATTGTTTGGTCTCAGCTTTGAGATAACTGGTATTGTTTAAAATGGAAAAGATCTGGCGAAAAAAGCGTTGATTTTCTCCCTGTAAACTACTTTTCCAGATGTCCCAGAGTTTTTTTTCCACCAGGGTATCTACTGGACTTTTGCCCTGTTCGAAACGATTTTTGGCTATTTTGCTAAGTAAACGCGTCCGTTTCTGGATAAGTTTGAGAAGATTTTTTTCCGTTTGATAGAGTTCTTCATTTAGGGATAGAGAGTATTTTTTTTCTGACATAAAAATATCCTAGACAAACAAATTTATTTTTTTCTACTATTAAAAGCTTTGCGGGGCAAGTAGAATTTAAAGAGGGTCAAGAGAGGAGGTTAGCTTTTGGAATTAAAGAAAAAAGGCGTGCTTTTAACCATTGATCTTTCCTTTTATTTACAAATTAGTGGCTATGACACCTTAGAACCAGGCGAAGTGGGTAAAATTACTACCTATTGGCAAAAGTGGTTTAAGTACTTTAAGGCCTATACCCTGGGAGAGCCCAGAGGTTTTTTAGCTGTTTTTTTAGACCAGGAAGTAGAAAGGGAAATAGAAGGTGTGTGGTTAAGTAGTCCCAGTGAAGCCCTGTATCTGGATACTCTGGCCAAGACCATGCTCATGGCAGGCGTAAAAGAGTTTGTGCCTCAGCTGGCCCAGCTGGGTTGCGCTCCTTTTCCCAAGGTAAATAAAGAAATTAGACGCAAAATTGCTTCTACAGGCCTGGAAATAAAGAAAAATGGCACCCTGAGTCATAAATATGCAGTGTTTACCTATTTTCCCTATAAGGGAGGTTGTGAGGTCTGCAGGCTGCAGGAAGATTGTCCCCGTTTAAGCAAAGGCCAGGTTTTCTAGGTGCTTGTCCAGGCCACCTAACCTGGCTGGAGTATAACCCAAAGTCTTTTCCCAGACCATATTGGATTCCATACAATAGTAAATCTGGCGGTCTAACCCACCTTTTTTCAGGGCCTTAATTAGAAAAGAAAACAGCTTGAGCCTGAGGGGTAAAAAGAGACGCAGCTTACCATCCAGGCCTGGCACATATTCCTCGTAGATGTACTTACTTTGGGGATGGTTTTGGGCGATTTTTTGAAAAAGGTCTGGCATGCCCCGAAAGGAGCCCAGGCTTAAATAGGCAATATCTTTGGCCTGTAAGTAGTCGAAAATCATCTCCACAATGCGTTGATAGCCTTTTTCCCAGCCAGGATAGTAAATAAGGGGGTCAAAGTGCAGGGCTACCTTGGTTCCCCATTGCACACAGGTTTGGGCTGCTTTGAGTCTTTCCTCTAAAGAAGCGCTTAACTTTTCTTCTGTGTCCACTATCTTAGGACTATTTAGAGACCAGGCAGGAAGCACGTGGTCTATTCTTTTTAAATTTTTGGCCCAGCTTAAGTCCACCACTTTGCTTTTTAGCTCAATCTTTATGTTGGGATAGTCCTGCAAAAAGGCAAGGAGCTTATGGGCATAGCCTGTTAGAGGCTCCAAGACCAGGGAGTCGGTAAATTCTCCTGTGCCTGTGCGATAGCGCATCTTAGGGTTGGCTTTTAAGGTCTTGTCCAGTTCTAAAAAAAGGTCTTCAATATTTCCCCAGATTTTGAGGATTTTGTCCTGAAAATAGGCCTGTAAGATGCAGTAAGAGCAATCTAAAGGACAGTTTTCTCCAAAGTGGATTATTTTATAGCCACAACAGTTGTAAAACCTGGTGCCCGGACAAAAACGCAGGAACTTTCCCTTGAATTTTTTTAAAAGCAGTACTGGTTCAGAGGAGGAAAGGTTTTTGGGGTCCTGGCCCTTTAGCAAGGTGGCTGTGGGTAAGTTTTTTTTTACCCTTTGCACTATGGGGTTATCTGAAGGTAATTCTGGGTCAATAAAAACCTTTTTTATGGCTTGCAAATAGGCAGGAAGAGAAGGGTTAGGCATGTAAAAAGTCCTCCCATTTGCGCCAGGGGTTTTGTTTTTGAATGTCTTTGAGTTCCTGGATGGCCTGGTTTAACTCTTCAGCATTGTTTACCTGGGTTTGCAGGATTAAACCTGGTGTTTCCAGATGGTAGGGATGCTGGATTTTCCAGCCACTTCCCTTACTTATTTCTGTAAGATACCGGGCTAACTTTTCCTGAGCCAGGGTCAGAGTAGGATAGCGTAGCTTTCGCAAGTGCTGAAGCAGGCTGGTTTGTAAGTCTTGAGGAGAAAGTTTTTTTTCTAAAAAAAGGGTTAGTTCTTGTTTAAGCTGGGCTCCCAAGAGTCCCTTGGCCTTTAGTTCCAGACTTAAGGTAAGCAAGGTGCGGAGATTGCTTTTGGTCCATTTTATCCTTTGCCAGAAGGGATAAAAGAATTCCAGCTCTTCTGTACTAAACTGGCTCAACCAGGGCACCTGGCTTATTTCCAGATGTCCCTGCAGAAGCAAATCATCCCAGTATTCAGGGAGAGTAAGCCAGAAGTGGAGATGGTCCCAAAAGGGAGATTTAGGGTTCAAGCCTAAAAGCGCCCATTCTTCCTTAGCCAGAGTAGAGTCAGCAGCAGAAAAAAAGCGCAGGGCCTTTACCAGATGGTACTCACTGCGCTTTTCTGCATTGAGTAAAAAATAGATAAGCCCCAGGGTTTTGGGCGAAGTTTTTTCTATTTCCAGGGCCAGGACCTTTTTCCCTAACTTTTTGAGGGCCAGGACTCGCTTATAGCCATGCACTAAAAAGTAATTTTCTTTTTGCCAGATGACCAGGACAGGTTCTAGCTGCCCCATTTTTTTTAAGTTCTGCAGAAATTTTTTTTCTCCTTGTTCTTTCCAAAAAATCCAAGGATTATCTATAATTATCTCCTCAGGAGAAAGGATTTTTAGGCTTTTGGGCTCCTTCATAACTGCTTCCCTCATATCCCTTTACTTGACATCTTTTCTTTTATCTTCCTATAGACGAAAATCTCTTAAAAGATAATATGTGAAAAAAGTAATTTGTCTGCTTTTAGGAAGAAAGCCTGAACAAGGCAATAAAAAGATTTGCTAAAGGGGGCTAATTGATGCGGGAAAAATTAGAAAAACAACGGACTTATGCTTTGGTAGGCCATGGTGGTTGTGGAAAAACTTCTCTGGCCGAAATGCTTTTGTTTCAAGCAAAGGTGATTTCTCGTTTGGGTAAGATTGAAGAAGGTACCACCTGTCTGGATTATGAGCCTGAAGAGATTAAGAGAAGAGGAAGTATTCAGCCTGGTTTTGCCCATTTTTCCTGGCAAAAAAGTGACCATTTTTTGGTAGATATCCCTGGTGATGGCAACTTTAACGGTGATATTCAGTATTTACTCAAAGGCGTGGATGGGGTTGTGTTTGTGCTGGACGCCATTGATGGAGTAAAGCCTTTAACCAAAAAGATGTGGATGGAAGTGGAAAAGGCCCAGTTGCCAGCCCTTATTTTTATTAACAAAATGGATAGAGAGCGGGCCAACTTTGAACAGGCCTTAGAAGGCTTGAGCTCTATTTTGGGGATTAAGGCTGTACCTTTGTTTTTGCCCATAGGTGCTGAAGCAGATTTTAAGGGCGTAGTGGATGTGCTGGAACAAAAGGCCCTGTTTTTTGAAGAAGATGGCAAGGTAAAAAAGGGCGATATTCCTGCTGAGCTTGCTGACCAGGTAGAAGAATTAAGAATGGGATTGATCGAAGATATTGCTGAAAGCGATGAAGCTCTTATGGAAAAGTATCTGGAAGAAGGAGAATTAAGCAAGGAAGAGCTTTTAACTGGTCTGAGAAAAGGTATTTTAAACCGAGAGCTTTTTCCAGTTACTGTGGGAGCTGCCCTGGTGAACAAAGGCGGAAATATTCTCCTGGATACCATAAATTGGCTTTTGCCTTCTCCTTTAGAGCACGCTCCTTTTGAAGGAGAAGATGGTAGTGAGCGCAAGTCTTCAGAAGAAGAGCCCTTAGCTGCCTTTGTTTTTAAAACCATAGTGGACCCTTTTACTGGACAGCTCAGTGTAATGCGCGTGCTCTCTGGTAAACTTAGCTCTGATTTGACTGTGCTCAATGTGAACAAGGATAGTAAAGAAAAGCTGGGCCAACTCTTGACCTTTGAAGGAAAAAAACAGGTACCTGTAAAAGATGAAGTGGGACCAGGAGCTATTGTAGCTGTAGCCAAGTTAAAAGATACTTCCACAGGGGACACCCTTTGTGATGAAAAAAGTCCCTTTAAATTGAAAAAACCAGAAGTTTCTCCCTGTATTATTTCTTATGCCCTGGCTGCAGAAAAACAAGGAGAAGAGGATAAGGTTTTTGCCTCTGTGCAAAAACTTTTGGATGAAGATATTACCCTGGAGCTTACCCGCAATGAAGAAACAGGAGATATGCTCTTAGCTGGTATGGGGCAACTACACATTGAAACCACTGTGGAAAAGGTAAAGAGAAGGTATAAAGTGGGCATTGTGCTCAAAACCCCTAAAATCCCCTATAGAGAGACCATTAAAGGTAAAGCTGAAGTCCAGGGTAAGTACAAAAAACAAACTGGTGGTCGTGGCCAGTATGGTGATTGTTGGATTCGTCTGGAGCCCCTACCCAGGGGTGGCGGCTACGAATTTGTGGACGCCATTGTTGGCGGGGTTATTCCTAAGCAGTACATCCCTGCAGTAGACGCTGGTATTCAAGAGGCAGCTAAAAAGGGTGTGTTGGCTGGTTATCCAGTGGTGGACTTTAAGGTTACCTTATACGATGGCTCCTATCACAGTGTGGACTCTTCTGAAATGGCTTTTAAGATTGCAGGCTCCATGGCCTTTAAAAAGGCAGTGGAAAAGTGTAAACCTGTGTTGTTAGAGCCGATTATAAATGTTACTGTTTACATTCCAGATGAATATATGGGCGATGTAATTGGTGATATTTCCAGCCGTAGAGGAAAGGTGCTGGGCTCTGATTCTCAAAATGGCATCACAGAAGTAAAGGCCCAGGTACCCATGGCTGAAATGCTTACCTATGCCCAGAGCCTAACAGCCATGACCAGTGGCCAGGGAACCTATACAATGGAGTTTGACCATTATGAAGAAGTGCCCAGTCAGATAGCAGAAAAGGTTATTGCGGAGAGCAAAGGCGAAGAAGCTTAAAACTGGTTTTATCTTTTGTCTGTAGTTAAAAAGGGTCTCTTTACAAAAAAGAGACCCTTTTTTGTTTATTTAGCTTGTCCTTTGGGTTGTTTTAGGTTATGCTAACTTCACCTTGGTTTAAATTAACACCTTTGATTTTAAGAAGATTTTAGGGCTGAAATGAAAAAAGTAAAACTTATTCCCTTAGGTGGTCTGGGTGAAATAGGGCTTAACTGTTTGGCCCTGGAAACCGATGATTCTCTGGTTTTGATAGATTGTGGCTTGATGTTTCCAGACGATTATCTCTTTGGCATTGATGTGGTTATTCCCTGTCTTAATTATGTGTTGAACAAAAAAGACAAATTACAGGCCATTATCCTTACCCATGGACATGAAGATCACTTGGGAGCACTTCCCTGGCTTTTGCCTTATGTAGATGCTCCTGTTTATGGTTCTGGATTTACTTTAAAAATTCTGGAAAATAAACTTACTGAATTTAACTTGCTAAGCTATGTCCGCCTAAAAGAAGTAAAGCGTTATGATAGACTGAAAATAAAAGACTTTTCTTTTACCTTTATTCCGGTTTGCCATTCTATTATTGAAGGATTTGCTTTGGGTATTGAGACTCCAGTGGGTAAAATTTTTCATACTGGAGATTTTAAAATTGATTTAAATCCTTTAGACAATCAATTTACAGACACCAGGGCCATTCAAGAGTTTGCCCGGGACGGGGTAAAACTCCTGCTTTCTGATTCCACCAATGTGGAACGAGAAGGTCGGGCCTTGACTGAAAAAGAAGTAAAAGCCAGTTTAAGAGAACTGATTGCCTGCTCCAGGGGAAGAGTTTTAATTACTTTGTTTTCGAGCCACATTCAGCGCATCCAGGAAGTTTTTGATTTAGCAGAAGAGTTTGGCCGTAAAGTGGCTGTGAGTGGACGAAGCTTGTTTGTAAACATAGACCTGGCCAGAGAGCAGGGGTTTTTGAATTTTGGCGAAGATACTTATATTCCGTTAGAAGAAGCCGTTACCCTTCCTGAAAATAAGGTTTTATTTTTACTTACTGGTTCTCAAGGAGAGCCTTTATCTGCTTTAACTCGCCTGGCTAAAGAAGAGCATAAACAATTAAAGGTTCATCCAGGTGATCTGGTGATTATGTCTTCCCGCTTTATCCCTGGCAATACCAGGGCCATTACGAGAGTGATTAATGACCTTTATCGCCTGGGAGCAGAAGTGGTCTATGAAAAGGTAGGGGCCATTCATGCTTCTGGCCATGCCCATCAAGAAGAGTTGCGGGAGATGATTAGGCTGGTTAAGCCAGAATATTTCATTCCCATTCATGGTGAATATAGACATCTGGTTAAGCATGCGAGATTGGCCAGGGAGGAAGGAGTAGCTGCAGAAAAGGCCATAGTGCTAGAAGACGGGCAGAGTCTTATTTTAGATGAAAAGGGGATTAGTCCAGGGGACAAGCTGGATTTAGAGGCCATTTATGTGGATGGCAAGGGTGTTGGCGATGTGGGGCAAACAGTGCTTAAGGAAAGACAGATTTTAGCCGGGGAAGGTCTGGTGATTTGTCTGCTTATTTTGGAAAAGGCCACAGGAGAGCTTGTTTATGGTCCGGAAGTCATTTCTAAAGGATTTGTCTTTGAGCAACACTTTGCCCATATTTTAGAGGATGCCAAGTGCATTATCCTGGATATTTATGAAAATACCCCCCCGCATGAGCCCAAAAAGATGGAAGAGCGCATTCGCTCTGTTTTGCGCAAGTTTTTTAAAAAGGTGTTGGGCCGAGACCCCATCACCATTCCCATTGTGCTTTCCCTTTAATTAAAAAGGCGTATCATCCAGATTGGCTACTTCTGAAGGAAAAGTGGGGCCAAGATCTTCTTCTTCAGGTAAAACTTCTGCTTTGGGTTGGGAATCAGGTGTGCTTTCTGTTACTCCTTTGGGATCTAAGGCCTGGATACGAGAAGCGATTATTTCTGTAGTATAGCGATTTTGCCCCTGCTGATCCTGCCATTGTCTGGTTTGCAACCGTCCTTCTACCAAGATCAATCTTCCCTTGCTTAGATAATTGGCACAAAACTCGGCCTGTTTGTTGAAAACTACCACTCTGTGCCATTCAGTCTTTTCCACTTTATTGCCGCTTTTATCTGTGTAGCCTTCATCTGTGGCCACAGAGAAGTTAACCACAGGCATGCCTGAAGTGGTGTAGGCAAGTTTGGGGTCCTGTCCCAACCTGCCGATTAAAAACACTTTATTTAGACTTGCAGCCATTTTTAGGTTCCTCCTTGAAAAACAAAGTAATATTTTCTTAGCCAAGAAAATTAAAAAAAGCAAAGGCCAGTTTCTTAAAGAATTTCCTTTAGCTTTTGTTCTATCTGGTCTAACTTTTCTTCTAAAAGGTAAGAAATTTCATTGGCTTTTTGAGGTTCCCAGTTGGCTAGAGCTGTATCTAATTTTTTTTGCCAGGATTCCAGTTCCTTGACTTGAGGCTCTAAAAAGGCTGCTATTCGGGGATCCAAATCTTCAAAAAGCACTTTTTCTTTTAAACGCTTAAGAAGTTCTCTTACTCCAGGATTACTTACTTTTTGATCTTGAGCAAAAACTACTTCAAAGAGATGTGGCCAATTTTTTTCCACCTCTGAAGGGTCAAAGGTATAAGCGCTGACTCTTATTTGTAGTACTCTTCCCAAGCTATTTTTCCTCCCACTCGCTTTTTACCTTGAGCACCACTTCTTTAATACTTTCCAGGTCTTCTGGCGGACAGACACCAAAGAGAATGTCTTCAGCATTAAGACTCTGGCCTGGCTTAAAATAGAGGTGATAAATAATCCCTTCTGGTCCTTCATAGGGTAAAAAGGTTTCTCTTTTCATTCTGCTCAAGATGAGTACTTCCTCTCCAGGGTGTAGTTTTACCTTTTGACAACCCTTGGCTTTGATGCGTTTATCTATTTCCGGGACAAAATAATACTTTCCCTTTTCTGGGGCCCGGAAAAGATAAAGGGTCTCCTTCAGAATGAGTTCCAGGACCTCTTCTTTGGTTAAATAGTGTTTAATCTCCAGGATAGGAGTATTGGCTTCTACAAAATCTCCCTTTTGAAAGGGGTATATTTTGGAGATAATGCCCCTTTCCTGGGCATAGAGGGGTTTTTGGTTGTTTTCTCTGGTAAGGTAGGCCAGAAGGGTACCAGGTTGCTCCTTGTACTTGCCCCTGGGTCCCTTTACTTCTTCTCCTTCTCCCACGACAAACTCAATGGTGCCACAATGAGGGGTTTTTACCACAATGGTCTTGTAAGGATTTTCCTTTATTTTATCTAGCAACTCTTTAATATTGCTTGTCTTCATATTTGCTCCTTCAGGTTAATGATAATAGAGATATCTTCCTCCCATGGTAAGTAAGGCCTGGTAGAGATTGGCCCGCATCTGTCTTCTGTCCCAGATACCTTGAATATGGCCCCTGCTCAGGGCGTGATAAGCTTTGTGATAGTCTGGAGGAATTTCCAGGCCTGTGGTTTCTTTGATTACTCCAGGACCTGCAAAGCCAATATTAGAAGAGCGAATGGCAAACTGATAGGGCGAACAGCCCAAAAAGCTGGCCACAGGACCAGCATAGGAATTGGTGTCATAAACCACAATATAAAGGCCGCCTGCTTCTAAGTAATTGCGTATGGCCAGGGTGCAACGGGGCATCTGGATAACTCCATTGGTGCCTTCTTGGATTCTAATACCTGCGGTGCCGTGAACATAAGCGATAAAGGGGCGATGTTTGAGCCTGGCCTTTTCCACGGCACGGATAAACTTTTCGCCTTCTGCTGCACCCACGGTGCCTCCTCTAAACTTGGCCGTAAGCACAGCCACCACCACTTCTATGCCCTTAATTTTGCCTTCAAAGGTCAAGCAGGCGCTTTTTTGGCCAGTTTTCTTTTTAGCAGTTTCCAGTTTATGAGAAAAGTTGGCAAAATCCAGGGGATTGGTAGCTTCTATATCCTGGTTAAATTCTCGCAAGGAGTGAGCATCAAAGACATTGTAAAGATACCATTCGTGCTCCATGGGGAAGTGGTGGCCGCAATAACTACACACTCCAGCCATTTCGCCAAAGAGGTCTGGGGCCCAGAGGTCCAGGCAACCTTCTTTAGAAGCATTGGGACAGGTAATGGTTTTATCCACCTTGGCCTGGGGGCTTAGGTAGGGAGTGGTTTCTTGTTTGTGGCCATCCCAGTCAGAAAGAGACAGTAATTGGCAGACATTGGCCTTGCGTTTATGAAACCAGGAAAATCTGCACATAAACTTGTGATAGGAAGTTTTAGCTCTATTTAAAAGAACATGGATTTCTCCTTTGATATCTTCTGTTAGTTGCGAAACCACCTGTTTATGCCTGCGTAAAATATCGTAGTGGAGTAAACTATAGCCTGCCCAGAAAAGTTCTTCACTTTTGTCTTTGATTTTGGTCAGGTTGTTGCGACCATCAATATAGGCGTGTTGGCTCATTTTTCGGAATTTACGATAACGATTTTCCAGCAGCCTTTCCTTGGCCTTGGCTCCCAGGGCCCAGCGCACATAAATCTCTGGATTTTTTAGCTTTCTTAAGACCAGGTAACGAAAAAGGCTAATACCTCTGACCCGTAAGACCACTTCATCTGTGGCTTTAATGACTTCATTTCTAAGTTGTTTAAAGAAATCAAAGTGTTCTGGCCTTGCTCCCAAGGGTGGCTCTTTGATGATTCTGTCTATATAACCCATGACCAGGTTATCATCAGCAGTCATTTTGAGTTGGGAAGCACACTGTTCAATGAGTTCTGGACTGGCTTTTTCTTTACCCCTGATCCTACCTTCAATAGCTGCGGCCCCTTCCGGGGAAATGACTGAATAATAGCCATGGGAAAGCATAAGGCGCATATCTGCCAGGGCAATGGCTTCTGCCCCTCCAGAACCGCCTTCAGAAAAGACAGCAATGATAGGCACCTTTAGCCCGGCCATTTCATAGAGGTTGCGGGCAATTTGCTGGGCTGCCCCAGGATAGTCTTCAATGGGATAAGCTCCGGGAGTAAAGACATAGGTATGAATGGGGATGTTTTCCCTTTCTGCTACTTTCATGTATTGTAAGGCCTTGGCATTACCCCAGGGCTTTACTGAGCCACCGTTTCTAAATTCTTCTCCATGCCCTTTTTCCTGGCCTATAACCATAACTGGCTGGTTGTAGATTTTTTTCCCTACCTTACGGGTAATATAGGCTCTGGCAATGAGCATGGAAGGGTCTATGCTATACTCGTCTTGACCACCGATTTCTGTGTAATTGTCATACACATTTTCCAGGATGTCTTTAAGGCAAATGCGTTGGGGGTGGCGCACAATGCGTACTTTGTCCATGGGGGTTAGTTGGCGATCCAGCTTGTTTTCCAGAAAAGTAAAGAGGTCTTTTAAAGAGTTTAGTTTGCGTTTGGCTTCTGCCAGGTTGATGTTTTTATAAGAATTTTTAAAATCTTTTAACTTGCTTTCCAGCAGAAGAATATTTTCATTTTGTTTATGGGCAAAAATGTCTTTAATGTAAGTAAGCTTTTCTTCTAAAAACTGTAGTTCTTTTTCTATATCTAATAACAACATATGCCTCTCTCTTTTTTATTTTTTTAGGAGTTTTTTAGAAGACTAAAATTTCGGAAGTTTTGGCTTTGAGGAAGTTTAAATTGGATTTTAACTTTTCTCCCTTTTTGTTTTCGCCTTCCAAAACCACCTCTTCTAAAAACTTTAAGCCATGCCTTTTGGCTTCTTCCAGGTCTTTGCCCCAGACAATGGCCAGGGCCAGGTTGGGGTCAAAGTCAGTGGGGATTTCATAGGGTTTATCCTGAGGCACATGGCTAAAGACCTGGAGCCAGGGATAATTGGGATAGCTAAAGCGAGTAATAGTGCCTACCCAGGGAGTAAAGTTCTCCTCTGGAGATTCGGCAATAATTCTATACTCAATGCCTACTCCCTGAAAAGAAATGTCTTTCTGGGAATAGTTTAGCTTTTCTCCCAGACCTAAACGGATTTGTTCTTCTATGAGGTTTACTTCCTGGCCTTTAACCCTGGAAATAATAGCTGAGACTCCATTTTCCACCTGAATTCTGGTATTTACTTCCATTAAAAAGGGTTGACCAGTGGGGCTGACAATCCATTCCCAGGTGCCCACGTTGTCGTATTTTACTTCTCTGGCAATGCGCAAAGAGTATTTTACGATATCCTGGAGTACCTTCTGGGCGTCAAAGGCATAATTGATGGTTTTGGGGTAAAAACCAGGGGCAACTTCTATGCGTTTTTGTCTGCCTGTACTTTGAATGGTGCAGTTTCTGGTGCCAAAATGGACCACCTGGCCGTGGCGGTCAGCTACAATCTGCACTTCCAGATGGTTAAAGTCAAACACTCTTTGTTCAATCAAAACCCCATCATTGCCAAACTGGCGTTGGGCATAGTTTCTAAGCCGCCTTAAGACGCTGCGGAAGCGGTCCATATCTCCCACTTCCTCAATGCCCATGCCTCCACCGCCTGCAGAGGCTTTAATCAGGATGACTGGATGCTCTATTCCCTGCTCTTTTTGGAAAATAAAGAGGTCTCGTGCCAGTTCTTCTGCTTCCAGTTCATCGTAAATGGGACGGTCTGAACCTGGCACAGTGGGGACATCCAGTTTTCTGGCCAGCCTTTTGGTCTGAATTTTGTCTCCCAGTTCTTTGATGATTTTCCAGTTGGGCCCAATAAAAATAAGTGGCTTGGACCTGGTAACCACCCTGCGAGCAAAACGATAGTCTTCAGCAAAAAAACCATAGCCAGGATGGATAGCTGTGGCCTGGCTATAATCAGCTACAGCCAAGATCTCATTGGCGTCCTGATAGGAACTAATTTTAAACAGGCTTTTTTCTCCTCCCTTTTCCTGGGCAAATCTACAGTGCAAGGACTCTTTGTCTTCTTCTGTGTACACAGCTACAAAATCATGTCCCAGGTTAAGACAGGCCTGCATGATTCTGAGGGCAATTTCTCCTCTATTGGCTACAAGAATTTTATGCTTTTTCATGGTCTTCTGAGGACTCCTTTTCAGCAAGTTTTTTTAATTCTATTTCTTCCTTTTGAGCTTCCAGGATGAGCTTATCCAATAAGCGCTCTTCTCTTAAAGAGATATCTTCAAAAGCGCAAGCAATGTATTCATCCCGTATGCGCACTACAGTAGCATTGAGTTTTAAGAGTTTTTTTTCATTATAAATTATTTCTATCTCCAGGATATCTCCCTTTTGAAAACTCTCTTCAGCCGGAGAATAATAAAAGGATATTCCTGCTGCACTAATATCTCTAGCCTTAAAAAGCTTTGTCCCCAACTGGACCTGCAGATTGTCTAAGGCCACTCTATAAGCTTTTCTGGGAGTTTTACTTTCATATTTGATTTCAAAATCATCTAAAAATTCATCCATAATTTACACTCTTTTAGGGGGTTATAATTTTTTCTAAAACAAACTCCACCCTTCTATTTCTGGCCCGATTATCCGGGCTATTGTTGGGATATAAGGGGTTTAAATCCGCAAAACCAGTAGCAGTAAGGCGTTCTGGCTCTATGCCCAAGCTTAGAAGATAACGCAAGACATTGATGGCCCTCAGGGCAGAAATTTCCCAGTTGTCTTTAAACCTTCCTCCAGGCCTGGGGGGAGTATCATCAGTATAGCCAATGATATTTATCTTTTGATCCGGGTGCATAATAAAAAAATCCTTTAACTCCTGCAGGGCCTTTTTCCCTGCAGGAGTTAATTCCACCTGGCCAGATTCAAAAAGTACTTCTGCAGGCAGGCGCAGGATAATTTTACCTGATTCCAGGTAAGCTCCTACCAATCCTTCTAGGCCTTTTTCTGTGTAAAAGTACTGCAGGTCTGAAAAGACCTTTTTTTGGCCTTCAATCATTTCCCGATAGCGCTTGATTTCAGTTACAGACACTCCAGGGCCTTCCTGCCCCAGAGTGACACTCAAAATGCCCTTTTTAGCCTGCCCCAGGGCTTGCTTTACAGAAAATAAGGTCTCCTTAAAGGTCTCCTGGTTTAAGTTGGACATGGAGAAAAGGAGAATAAAAAACACCAGGAGCAGCATGGTCAGGTCAGCAAAAGTGACCAGCCAGGTTGCCTCTTCTTCTTTTTCTTCTTCTATTTGTAAAAAATCATCTTCGAGCATCTTTTCTTTCTCCTGGGGCTACAAAGGAGGAAAGCTTTTCATAAACAAAAGTGGGGTTGTTGTTTTCCAAAATACTTTTGGCTCCCTGGAAAATGATTTCCAGATGCAAAATTTCTTCTAAACTTCTGCTTTTGAGTTTGCCTGCAATGGGCAAAAAGAGTAAATTGGAAAGCAAAGCTCCATAAAAGGTGGTTAAAATAGCTACAGCCATGGCTGGCCCAATGCTGGCAGGGTCTTCCAGCTTGGTTAGCATCTGGACCAGACCAATTAAGGTCCCAATCATCCCAAAGGCAGGGGCATAAGCGCCCATTTTCTTAAATACATCTTGAATAATAGCGTGCCTGCTTTTTAAAGAGGAGATTTCAATGCGAAGGGTTTCTGTGATTAAAAAGGGGTCTGCATTGTCTGCTATAAGCTGACAGGCTTTTTTGAGCACCTTGTTTTCTGTTTCCACGTGTTCTAGGGCAAGCAGTCCTTCTTTTCTGCTTATCTCAGCTATGCGTACCATGGTGTTTACCACCTGGTTGGAAGTGATTTTGCGTCGGGTAAAGATGTAAAAGGCTGCTTTAATGGCTTTGAACACGTCAGAAAGGGGAAAGTTGACGCAAGTAGAAGCAAAGGTACCGCCCAGGACAATCATCAGTCCTGGAATGTTGATAAAGATATCAACTGCTCCCCCTAAAAAAATAGCTCCAATGACCAGGGAAAAACCTACGATAATGCCAAAAAAAGTTGCAATGTCCATAACTTCCCTTTAAAATCAAAAATTAAGGTTTACCTAGAGCCAAACAATAAAAAAATCTTTTAACATTTTAGGAAGTATTATGCAAAAAGAAAAAATATTCAAGTCTTATAAGTGGCTACTAAAAAATATTTCTTATCAGCCAGAAGTAGCTGTAGTCTTGGGAAGTGGCTTGGGGGATTTTCTGGATGGTCTTAAGGTGGATAGGAGCTTTGCCTATGCAGAAATAGAAGGCTTTCCTGTGTCCACAGCTCCTGGGCATGCAGGAAAATTGGTTCTGGCTAAAATGGGAGAAAAAAGGGTTTTGGTGTTAGCTGGCCGTTTTCATCTTTATGAAGGCTATTCTGCGCAAGAAGTGGTTTTTGGAGTAAGGGTGGCCAGTCTTTTGGGTTGTAAAACTTTTATTTTGACCAATGCTGCTGGAGCCTTAAATCCTCAATTTGAGGCTGGAGAGCTCATGCTTATTACGGATCATATCAATTTTACAGGCGAAAGTCCTCTGGTGGGAGAAAATATAAGTGAATGGGGACCAAGGTTTCCAGATATGAGTGCTGTTTATGCCAAAGAATTACAGCAACTGGCTTTAAAGGTTGCCCTGGAAGAAAAGATTACCCTGCATAAAGGGGTTTATATTCAGGTGAAAGGACCCAGCCTGGAAACACCTGCAGAAACCAGGGCCTTTCGTTTTCTGGGAGCTGATGCCATAGGTATGTCCACTTCTCTGGAAGCCATTGCGCTTAAACATATGGGAAGAAAAATTTTGGGTATTTCTTGCCTAACCAATAAAAATTTGCCAGATTGTATGCAGGAAACCAGTGAGGAAGAGATTTTGGCTCAGGCTAAAAAGAGTAATGTTCAATTGTCTAGGTTGTTGGTATCTTTTATTAAAGCCTTACCTTAAAAGAGGAGGAAAAATGCTGGATTTTGATCCTCAGGACCTGATTAAGGAAATAGCCTATAATGTAGAAAGAAAGGACAAGATTAAGGCAGGATTGGTTTTAAATTATTTTTTTGACTTGGAGCCTGAGCACAGGGCACAGGTGTTAAGGATTCTGGCCACAGGAGAGCCAGATTTTAGTTTACCCTATTTTTTGGATTTTTTGCAAAAGGATAAAAAATTAATTGAAGATACAGAATTTAAGACAGCTCTTTTAGAAGTGGTCTTTGCAGACCCTCATCTTCTGGGCGATTATTTGAAAAATGGGGTGGAGCCCAGAGAAATTTTACTTCAAGTAGCAGGAGAGACCAAACTTCCAGAGCTGGTTCCCTATCTAACAGAAATACTTACCAGCACAGAAGAGGAAAATATCTTAAAATGCACCATTGAAGCCCTGGGCAATATTGGTGATCCTCAAGCCACTACTCCGGTTAGTGAGTTTTTATACTCCAATAACAGGACCCTTATCCTGGCAGCCATTAATGCCCTGGGCAAGATAGGTTCGCCCACAGCCATTAAGCGTCTGGCGGAAAAGATGGGGCACGATACTCATCTGGATTTACTTATTCTGGATATTTTTAGTCAGATTCAAGATACCTTGAGTTTACAAAAGTTAAATGAAACCTTGAGTTCTCATTATGCCCACTTGCGTAACTATGCCAAGAATAAGCTGGTACGTATTGGCAGCAAGGCGGTTCCTTTTTTGGTGGAAAATTTAAATTTTGACGATCCAGACCTGGTGATTCATACCCTAAATGTGTTGGGTGAAATAGGTGATGAGGCTGCAGTTTTACCCATTAGAAAGCTCTTAAGTAATCAGCCCAAAGACTCCAATGTGCGTTTTGCTGCTTATGAGGCTTTGGGCTTTTTACCTGTAGATAAGGGAGCTTACACTTTAGCTGCTGGTTTAACAGATAAAGACGAACAGGTAAGAGTTGCTGCTGCTTCTGCTATTGAGCGCAATTTAAGTCCTGTTTTGATTGCAGGCATTAGGAATATGGTCAAAGGTGAGGATGAAGAGGTTAAAAATGTAGTCAAGGCCATTATAACTGCCCAAACTAAAGAATTGTTTTTAAACCTATTGCCTGAAGATAATTTTAAAAAACTGGCTTTAGACTTCTTACAAAAGAAGTGTCCACCAGATTTACGTAACTACTATTTTGAATTGCTTGAGAAGTATGGTTACAAGGATTTAGTACCCAGGGCAGAGGAAGAAAAAGAAGAAAAACCTGTGGCCCTGGCTGTGGACGATTCTAAGATGATTCTCTCCATTTACAAAGCCAGTCTTTTTGAATTGGGCTTTGAACCCAGGCTTTTTGCCAAGCCAGAAGAGGCGCTGGAGTGGTTAAAGGAAAATAAGCCCAATATAATGTTTACAGATTTAAATATGCCAGGGCTTACCGGCATAGAACTTACAGCCAAGACCAGGCAGATTTATAAGCCAGAAGAGTTAACCATTATCATGGTGACCACTCAAAACGAAGCTACAGACAATGAAGCTGCTAAAGAAGCAGGGGTGACAGATATTTTGTACAAGCCCTTTACCAAGGATATTCTGGAGGCCAAAATAAAGGAGTATCTGAAGTGAGACTTGGGATTATCCAGTTAAATCCTTGGATAAATGACCTCAAGGGAAATGCTAGCAAAATAGAAGCAGGAGTTAAGGAACTCAGCCAGAAAGGGGCAGACTTAGTAGTCAGCAGTGAACTAGCCCTTATAGGCTATCCTCCCAGGGATTTGCTCCTGAGACCAGGTATTATAGCTCGTTGTAAACAGGTGGCTCTAAAGCTGGCCCAGAGCCTAAGGGGTTACGCTCCTTTACTTTTGGGAACGCCCTGGAGTGAAGGCAATAAGCTTTTTAATGCAGCTCTTTTTTTGGAAAAGGGGCAAATTGTTTCCTGGGTAGGCAAAACCTTGCTTCCCAATTATGATGTTTTTGACGAACAGCGTTATTTTTGCCCTTTTACTGGCAGTAAAAAAATTAACTTTCAGGGCAAAAATATGGGGATTACTATTTGCGAAGACATCTGGAATGACAAGGAATTCTGGAAAAAAGAACTCTATCCTACCAACCCTGTAGAGCAGTTGGCCCGGGAAAACCTGGATATCTTAATTAACCTTTCTGCTTCTCCCTATACCCTGGGCAAGCAAAAACTTCGGGAAAAGATGTTGGCTCACCTCAGCCAGAAGTATAAATTTGCTTTGGTTTACGTAAATCAGGTGGGAGCTAATGATGATTTGATTTTTGCTGGTAGGAGTATGGTTTGGAATGGGCAAGGAGAGATGATTTTTCGGGCCAAAAGCTTTGCTGAGCACAGAGTGGTGGTGGATTTACAGGAAAGGCAAAAGGTATATGCTGACAATTTAGGCTCAGAAGAGGAGATTTTTCAGGCCCTGGTTTTAGGGGTAAGGGACTATGTGCATAAGTGTGGCTTTGACAAAGTGGTGCTGGGCCTTTCTGGAGGCATAGATTCTTCTTTGACTGCAGTGATTGCCACCAGGGCCCTGGGCAGGGAAAAGGTCCTGGGAGTGCTTATGCCCTCTCCTTTTACCAGTAAGGAAAGCATAGAAGATGCTTTGGAGTTAGCTAAAAATTTAGGGATAAAAACCTATACCTTACCTATAGATTCTTTAATGCAGGCCTTTGATAAGGTTTTGGCAGAGGTGTTTTCTGGCCTTCCCAGGGATGTTACTGAGGAAAACATTCAGTCCAGAATCAGGGGCAACTTGTTGATGGCCATTAGCAACAAGCTAAGGGCACTTCTGCTTACCACTGGAAATAAGTCAGAATTGGCCGTAGGTTATTGCACCATTTACGGAGATATGTCTGGAGGGCTGGCCGTGATTTCTGATTTGCCCAAGACCATGGTCTATAAAGTATCTCACTGGATTAATAGGGAAAAAGAGGTAATCCCTTCCAGAGTACTGAGCAAGCCACCTACAGCTGAGCTTGCTCCCAATCAAAGGGATGAAGATTCTTTGCCCCCGTATGAACTTTTGGATGAGATTTTAAAATTAATTATTGAAGAAAATAGAGAAGTAGAAGAGATTGTGAGTCTGGGCTATGCAGAAGAGGTGGTAAAAAAGGTTTATCGCATGGTTCGGCTGGCTGAGTTTAAACGCAAGCAAGCGCCTCCAGGCCTAAAAATAACCGATAGAGCCTTTGGTACGGGCTGGAGAATGCCCATTGCTGCAAAATTGTGAAAAAAAACTTGACGAACAGTTGAGTTTTCCTTAAAAGGACTCCTCATCACATTGCTCCCCGGTAGCTCAATCGGCAGAGCGGGTGGCTGTTAACCACTAGGTTGGCGGTTCGAGTCCGTCCCGGGGAGCCATCTTAATGGCTGTTTCAAACTCTTTCAAAGTCTCCTTCCGACTTACCCGCACAAGAGAAAAGGCAGGGAAAATAAAACTCGAGTTAAACCTATGATGGAAGGTTCCTCTGAAATAATGACCCTTGAGGAGACCGCAAAATATTTAAAAATGAGTTCATGCAAAGGAAGGTATATGCGAACAGTTCGCATATCTTCCAAATTCAGTAGCATATCTGAACAGTTCGGATATGAACGAGTT
>LGER01000103.1 GCA_001507915.1 Desulfonauticus sp. 38_4375
AAAACATAATTTCTATATTTATGCAAAACCTCTGCTACTACAGGAGAAACTCCCAGAGGATTTTCATTACTAGCCAGTTTTATTACTCTACCTAAGTTATACTTTTTTTTGATTTCTTCAATACTAAGACCAGGTTCATAGGCCTTAAACTCCAGTAAGTGTGGTAAGATAAATTGCTTCAACTTTTCTCCCCCTTAAAAAACTAAAGCTCCCTTCTTAAAAAGGGAGCTTTAGTTTAGCTTCTTGTTAAAGGCAAGTTTCTACTTATTCAAGATCTTGGGACGAATAAAAATCAAAAGCTCTTGTTTAGAAACATTTTTATAATCATTTTTAAACAACCAACCCAAAAGAGGTATCCTGTGTGAGCCAGGAACCCTGGTTTGAGACTTATTATCTGTAAGTTTTCTCACTCCTCCAATTACAATGGTCTCGCCATCTTCTACAATCAATTTGGTCTTGGCAGTCTTGGTTTCTATATCGTCTCCTTTGGGAGAATCATCAGAAATATCCAGATCTAAAATAACCTTATTGTCTGGAGTAATTTGAGGAGTAACCGTCAGCCTCAGTAAAGCATCCTTATATTCTACAGTAGTCCCTCCACTTTCTGATTCTGTAGGAACAGCTATTTTGGTCCCCTGAGTTATCTCTGCCTTCTGATTATTTAAAGTCACAATTCTGGGAGAAGAAATGGTCTTGGCCAGGTTCTGAGATTCTGCCAGTTTAAGCTCTGCATCCAGGGTAAAAAGGTCCTTTCCAGCCACCTTGGCCACCTGACCGGCAAGGGAAAAGTCCAGTGGCCCACTGGAGGGAAAGTTTATGCCACTGGCTCCATATTCTTTATAGAATTGGTCTCCTTTACCATAATATTCACCTGGATTTTGGAAACTCCACTTTAAGCCAAAAGCTCGCTGGAAATCATCTGTAGCATAAACGATCCTGGCTTCAATCAACACCTGTTTTTCTGGCCTATCTAACTTTTCAATTACTGATTTTATTTCTTCAATCCTGCTTCTAATATCTTCTACAATAAGCTGATTGGTCCTGCTATCAGCAGTAAGTTTACCTCGATCCGAAAGGAAAGATTTTACCTTTGGCTCCAGCTCTGCAGCTGTAGTATAGTTTATTTGAATATACTCTCTTTCCAAAGGTTCGAGTTTTTTCATGCTCTCTTTGGCTCTCTGGGCTTCTTCTCTTGCCTTTTGAATGGCTTCCCTTTCAGCTCTTAACTTTTCCTGGGTGGCTATACGCATAATATTGCCCCTGATCACCACCCCTAAATTCTTTTGGAGTAAAACCAGATCCAGAGCCTGATCCCAGGGTATGTTGTAAAGACTTAAAGAAATTTTTCCTGTCACTCCATCGTCAATAATCAAATTGTACTTTTCCACTGAAGCTAACAAGCGTAAAACATTTTCCACATCTGCATCTTGCAGATCAATGGATATAAGTTTGCCTGTATATTTTTGTTTCATTCCAGGCAAAAGAGTATTTAATTCTGGGATATCCTGTTGCTCCTGTTGATTAAAACTTTCCTTTAATTTGGCCTGTTCTTCTGCACTTGGCTTTTGTTTGAAATCATCAGAAGTCAAAAAGACCAAGGCTGTCTTCCCTTCAATCATATCCAAGTTAAAGGGAACTTTTTCCTCTGTTAATAAAATCATTTCCACTTGATTTTGTTTATTCTGAAAAAATGCACTGCGAATAGGTGTATTAAACTTTTCTAAACGAAAAATCTTTTCATAGTTTTTGACCAGATGAGCATTATTAATTACCAAATAAACCTTATTATCCTTACTCTTTTTGGGAACAATATCTAAAATTCTGGGCGAATCAAAAAGAACTATTAAATTGCCCTTTTGATTTTTTAAGAAAGATATTTGGCCAATTTCTTGAACCTCTTTACTTTCTGATTTAACTTCTTGTTCCTGTGCTTCCTTAGAAGGCACAAAGGTCACTTCTAAAATATTATCTTTATCCCTACTCAATAAAAATTGACAAGGTTTCCTCAATTTAATCTCTAACTTATTGGCAGTAGGTCCTAAAGAAGGAAAATAAGCTAAAGAAGTT
The DNA here is from genome assembly GCA_001507915.1 of Desulfonauticus sp. 38_4375. Lineage (GTDB taxonomy): Bacteria > Desulfobacterota > Desulfovibrionia > Desulfovibrionales > Desulfonatronovibrionaceae > Desulfonauticus. Next base: position 2,068 of record LGER01000103.1, read on the forward strand.
ACCACTCCTTTAGGCAAGGGTAAGGTTTGCTTAGAATAAGCAGGGAAAAATTCCAGGCTAAAACTTAAGTCGCTCATAAAAGGATTTACAGTAACATTTTCTGGGACTACCAATTTTAACAAAGTCCTATCCCCTTGCTCTAGCAAGCTAATAGAATTTATCTCTGGTTTAGATGCTAAGTTTACTTTTCTTTCCAGCGATGAAAGATCTTTCTGAGAGCTCCCCACTTCCCGCTGTTTAGAAGCACAAGAAACCAACAAAATAAGGCTACTGATAATTATAAAAATTCTATTCATTATTCTTCTCCCTTTTTGGGGTGAAGTTTTAAAACCACTTCTTTCTTTTCAACTTCTCCAAAAATATTCATGCTCTCTTCCTCCACTATCACTGTATCTGGAGTAATTTTTACTACCTTTCCTTCATTTCTTCCCACAACCATACCCTTCTCTAAAATAAAACCCTTACCATCTGGAAGTTCTACCATGGCTCTAGCCTGATTGGAATTCTCTGGTTCCCACAAAATGCCTATTACTTTGAGTTGAGTAACATCCACTCTTTCTAAGGGACTTAAAGCGCCTTTTTTCCTCTTTTTCTCAGCTAAACGCTCTACCACCTTATTAATAAAAGGGACAAAAGGGTCCACCTTTCCCCGTGCTTCATAACGGTAAGCCGGAGGCTTTATCCATTCTGGAATATTACTCAGTGCTTCTATAAATTTTTCGCTCTCTTCTTTAACCGAGGAAGCATTCTCTGCCTGAGCGAAGCTAGGCAAAAACATTATACAGATTC
>LGER01000031.1 GCA_001507915.1 Desulfonauticus sp. 38_4375
TGCCTTTGTTGGCTAAAAAGCTTTTCCAGGTTCCCTTTGCTCTGCAACTTAAAATTTTAAAAGCCTTGTATCAGTTACTGGGACGCACCTCTTTTCAACTTTTTCTGGAAAAGGATAAGGGGAAGTATCTGGAACTACTTCTTTTGGCTTTGGAAGATGAGGAAGAAGAGGTTCGAGAGCTGGCAATCATTGGTCTGGCCAAGATTGGTGATGCCAGGGCTACAGCCAAACTTTTGGATCTGGCGGAAGAGCTGGATCTGGAGCATCAGGTAGATACTGTTCATAATGAAGATCTGGCCCACTTATTTGCGGATGCTCTGGTTCATATAGGTATTAATGAAGAGTTGTTAAAAGGCTTGGAAGTGGACTCTCCTTCTCGCAACCTGGTGGCTATTAGGACTTTGAAAGGAATAGGGAGTATAGAAGCAGGGGAAAGGTTAAAAGAGGTTTTTTGGCACAAAGATAGAGATTTACAAAGAGAGATTGCCAGAGCCTTGGAAGAAATGGCCCTGATAGAAAGTAGAGAGTTTTTCCTGGAGGTTTTAGAAAAACATAAGGATGGAGACGTTCTGAAGAGTGCTCTTATCTATCTGGGCAGGATCAGGGATAAGAATGCTATAGAGGTACTTTTTCCCTTTCTGGATCACCAGTGGGATGATGTGAAAGAAACTGCTCTGGAGAGTTTGATTAAAATTGGTGGGGATGAAGTTTTGGAGCGCTTTGCCAGATTTTTTGAAGATGGTAATTCCTTACACAGGCTTATGGCTGTATATGCCTTTGGCCAGCTTAAGGCGTCTGCCTATCAAGATCTGATAAAAGCAGCTTTGGAAGACGAAGATGTAAATATTCGGAAAATTGCCTTAGAATCTATGGCCAAGATGTGTTCCAACCATAAGGAAGCCTTGCCCGTGGTAGCTGCCAAACTTGAGGATGAAGCTCCAGAAGTGAGGATGACCTTAGTAGAGCTTATGGGCAATTGTGAGCACGATGAAGTCCTTCCCTACCTGTTAAAAGCCCTGGATGATTCAGATGACTGGGTAAAAATAAGGGCTATTGAAGCCCTGGTAAAAAAAGGCAGGGTTACTTTAGAAATTACCAAGAAGCTAACAGCTCTAATAGAGTATTCCAATAAAATAGTGGCTGTAAAGGCTATTGAAGCCCTGGGAAAACTTCAAAGCGAAGAAGGGTTTCATGCCTTGCTTGAGGCTTTAGAAATACCTGATTTTGAAATTCAAGAGGCAGTGGAAAAATCATTGGATCAATATCAGCAGCAATATGAGGTAAAGTAAGATGGGTTCTCTTTTGGCCAAAAGCGTTACTTTACGTAAGGATGTAAAAATAACAGATGAAGAATTTTCCCAGTTAAGGGATTTTATCTATGCCCAAACCGGCATTTATATTGGAGATAATCGAAAATATCTTTTGGAAAACAGATTGGCTAACAGGCTAAGGGACTTAAACTTAAAGACCTTTGGAGAGTATTATTATTTTTTACGCTATGACCCTTCCAGAAAAGATGAGCTAAATAGGCTTTTTGATGTTATTACCACCAATGAAACCAGTTTTTTTAGAAATCCTCCCCAGTTAAAAGTCTTCCAGGATATTATTTTAAAGGAAATTATAGCCGCAAAGATAAGTAAGGGTGATAAAAGTTTACATTTCTGGTCTGCTGGCTGCTCTACAGGCGAAGAGCCCTATACCCTTTCTATTATCTTGCATGAAGTACTTAAACAGGAAATAGATTCCTGGAAGATTAAGATAACAGCCAATGACCTTTCCGCTAGCGTGCTTAAAAGTGCCAAAAGAGGAATTTATACTCCCTATGCGTTGCGGACCACCCCCCCTAATATAATTAACAGGTATTTTAAAGAAATAGGCAATGAAAAATATCAAATTTTGCCGCAAGTTGCCAAATATGTGGAGTTTGTTCAGTTAAATTTGAGTGATAAGTTTCAGGTAAAGCGTATACCCAAATCAGATGTGGTTTTTTGTAGGAATGTGATAATCTATTTTAGTGAAGAAGTGAAAAAGAATGTTATTTCTTATTTTTATGACAATTTACAGCCTGGTGGATATTTGTTTTTAGGTCATTCAGAATCTTTACACAACCTTTCCAGGTCTTTTAAACCCATACATCATCCTGGAAGTATTGTGTATAAAAAAGAGTGATGTTTGTAGAAAAAAGAAAATACTATCGACTGCAAAGAAAATTTGAGTTAAAGGTTGCTAAGTGGAGCTTTCCTTTAAAAAAACAAAAATGGTATGAAATTTACAGTGTAGATATAGGAGCTGGCGGTATAAGGTTTGAGGTGCCTTTTGCGCCAGAGAAGGGAGAGATATTACAATTTAAATTGCTGATTCCAGGTTTAAGAAAGCATTATCCAGGTTTTAGTAAAGTTTTTGCGCTGGATACAGAAGAATTTTTTGGTCTGGGTGAGGTTGTCTGGGTGCAAAAGATAAATGAGAAAAAATTTGAAGTGGGATTACAATTTAGTAATATTTTTGAAGACGACTGGCAGGCTTTAGTGGACTTTTTGCTTAAACATAAGGAGTAAGAGCTTAGTGCCTAAAATCTTGGCCATTGCCAACCAGAAAGGAGGAGTGGGTAAAACCACTACAGCCTTGAGTTTGGGCTCTGCTCTGGCCAAATTAAAGACTAAAGTGTTGGTCATGGACCTGGACCCGCATGCCTGTGCTACTGTACACCTTTCTTTTTTCCCGGGTAATTATCAGGAATCTGCTCTAGATATTTTTTTGGTGTCAAAAGAAAAGAAAAGTATTATTTATGAGCGAGAAAACTTGCCTTTTGCCTTTGTTCCCAGCCACATTAAAATGGCAGAAGTGGAAGGTGCTTTAAAGAATATTCCAGGAAGAGGATGGCTTTTAAAAAAGTGGCTGCAAAAAGAGGCCCAAAACTACGACTATGTACTTTTAGATTGTCCTCCTCAAACCGGGGTGATTTTACTAAATGCCCTGGCTGCCTCTAATTTAGTTCTAGTGCCAGTACAGACAGATTTTTTGGCCCTGCATGGTTTAAAACTCATTTTTGATACCTTAAAGCTTTTACAAAAGAGTTTAAAAAGAGAGGTGGAATTTAAAGTTTTAGCTACCATGTTCGATATAAGGACTAAGGCCTCCAGAAAAGTTTTGAATTTATTACGCAAAAAATTAAAGGATAAATTGTTTAATACTATTATTCCCATAGATACCAAATTTAGAGAAGCCAGCTCCATGGGGAAAACCATTTTGGAACTTTTCCCAGAAAGTAGAGGCGCTTTACAGTATTTAAACCTGGCTAAAGAAGTGCATAGATTATGAAAACCATAGAAGAATATTTTGAATCCCAGGATTTTTCCTTGGAAGATAAAGAATCTTTGACTGCAGAAGAAAAGGCCTTTTTGGAGAATTTTTTTGCAGAAGATACAGTCAAAGAGGAAGTGGTCAAAAAGACCTTACCTGAAAAAGAAGTAGCAACTTCTCCTGGTGTTTTAGCTGCAAAGACTAAGCAGGTGGAAGTAAAAAGGGTTGTCTCCAGCCAAAAAACTAGAGTTCCTGGGAAAATAGAAAGTAATAAAACTTTGCCCAAGGAATTTTCTTTAGTGGGATTTTTTTTAGGAGGAGAGGAATTTGCCCTGCCAGTGGAAAAGGTCAAGGAAGTCATTCGTTATACAGAGCCCACCAGGTTTCCAGGAAGTGGCGAGGTGGTTAAAGGCTGGATTAATCTTCGAGGCAGGATTACTCCCATTGTGGATTTAAGTGCTTTTTTGGACTTACCTTTAGGTAAGCCCAGGTTTATTCTGGTGTGTGCTCTGGAAGGAATCAATGTGGGTTTTGTTAGTGAAAAGATAGCCTCCATGCATAGAGTGAAAAGAGAAGAAGTGGATTTTGGAGTAGAAAAGGCCTTGGCAAGTGAAAGTAAGCATATTCAGGGTTTATTAAAGAAAGGGGAAAAAATAATTCATATTTTGAATTTAGAGAGTATAAAGGACTTTTTAATTAATTTTAAAAGAGGAGAGGTTTGATGGCACAGAAACATATTCTGGTGATAGATGACTCCAAGACCGTACGCAATTTGGTCTCTTTTATTATTAAAAAAGAAGGCTTTAAAGTAACTTCAGCTGAAGATGGCTTAGATGGACTGGAAAAGCTCTATGCCAACCCGGATATTTCCCTGATTGTCTGTGATGTGAATATGCCCAAAATGGATGGCTTTACCTTTATCAAAACCATAAGGGAACAAGAACAGTATCGGGATCTTCCCATTATTGTTCTGTCCACTGAAGGGCAGGAGACTGATATTCAAAAAGGTTTGGGACTGGGGGCAAATATGTATATGATAAAACCTGCCCAGCCTGAAAAATTAGTCCGTAATATCAAAATGCTTTTGGGATAAAAGAGGTGCTTATATGTCGGATTATAACGATCCGGAAATTTTTGCTGAATTTGTAGTAGAGGCTAGAGAGCATCTAGACTCCATTGAGCCCAGGTTGCTGGATTTGGAAAAAGATCCAGAGGATAAAAGTCTGCTGGATGAAATTTTTCGCTCCATCCACTCTTTAAAAGGCGCTTCTGGTTTTTTGGGTTTAAATAAAATCAATACCCTGGCCCATAGAGGGGAAAATGTCTTAGATGAACTGCGTAAAGGCAAGTTGCAGCTTACTCCAGAAATTATGGACCTTATTTTAGAGACTACAGATGTTTTGCGGACCTTTTTAGATGAACTGGAAGCCAGAGGGACAGAGCCTGATCTGGATATTGAAGGGCTTTTGCAGCGCCTAGATGAAGTAAGAGCTACTCCCATTTGTAAAGAACTTGAAGATAAAAGCAGGGACAAATCTGCAGCTACCTCTTCGCCAGGTTCCTATAAACTCACTGTATTTGGCCCTGAACACTTATTGGACTTTTTAGAAGAAGCAGAAGAAACAGTTTCGCAATTAAATGGCCATTTGATTCAACTGGAGCAAAATCCTCAGGATGAGGAATTAATCAATGATATCTTTAGGTCCTTTCATAATCTAAAAGGCAATAGTGGTTTAATTGGTTATCAGGAATTAAATAAACTTACACATATTGCAGAAAGTCTTTTAAATAGAGTTAGAAATAAAGAATTAGAAGTTTCCTCTGGCCTCATTGATTTGCTTTTAAAGTCTGTGGATGTTATTTCTGAACTTTTAGATAATATAGATAGAGAAAACTCTACTGTAATACAAAAGGATATGTCTTTTATTTTAACAGAGTTAGAACAATTTACGGGGGAAAGGATTGTTAAAGAGACTTCTTCTACAGCAGAGTCTTCAGAGGACGAAGAAGATAGAGAGGTATATTTAAATACTGTAGAACAACAATTTAAAAATATTGATTTTGGATTACAAAGTTTAAGGGAGGATTCTAAAAAAAGAGATATAATAGATGGTTTGTATCGTTCCTTTCTTACCATTCAAAATGCTTCTACTTATATGAACTTAAAGGAAATAAGTGCTTATGCAGAAAGAATTGTAAAGCTTATTGATGATGCCAGGAATAAGGATGTCGACTTTGCTTTGATGTTAGATCTCTTGGGACAGGAAAAGGCCATTTTAGCTGAAATGATAGATAAGGCTTTAGATAGAGAGGAAAAGGAAAAAATAGAAAAACAGGTAGTTAAGGTAGAGGATAAAAAAGATAAAGAGCTAGAGAGAAGAGAAAGTAAAAGTATTCCTAAGACAAATTCAGGTGCTTTAAAGCAGGAAGTTGAGAAGAAAAGTGAAGTTATCAGTACCATCAGGGTAGATCATAATAAACTGGATCAGTTAATGAATCTTATTGGAGAGCTTATAATTAATCGAAACCGTTTTGCACAAATTGCCAGAGAGCTGGAAGAAACAGAAAATATTCCAGAAGTGGTCTTAAAATTAAATGAAAGCGTAGATGCTATGGCCAGGGTTTCTGATGCCCTGCAGGATACCATTATGCAGGTGCGCATGGTCCCGGTGCGCTCTGTGTTTTCTCGCTTTCCCAGGTTGGTAAGGGATTTGAGTCGTAAAAGCAACAAGCCTGTGGAGTTGATTACTGAAGGAGAAGAAACTGAACTGGATAAGAGCGTTATAGAGCTTATTGGCGATCCTCTGGTTCATATCTTGCGCAATTCTGTAGATCATGGTCTGGAAAGTGAAGAGGAAAGAAAAGCTTTGGGTAAGCCTGTCCCAGGAAAGGTCTGGGTTAGGGCCTACCATAAAGGGAATTTTGTGGTCATTGAAGTGGAAGACGATGGACGGGGCATTGACCCTGAAAAGATAAAGCAAAAGGCCATAGAAAAGGGCCTTCTTTCTGTGGAAGAAGCTGAGACTCTGGATGAGCAGCAAGCCAGGGAACTGATTTTTTTACCAGGATTTTCTACAGCAGAAAAGGTTACGGATGTGTCTGGTCGGGGAGTGGGCATGGATGTGGTGCGCAACAACATTCGGGCCTTAAAAGGAAGTGTCAGTGTTACTTCAGAAGTGGGAAAAGGAACCAAATTTGTTATTAATTTGCCTTTAACCCTGGCTATTATTGATGCCTTGATGGTCAAGGTCTCTGGCGAGACCTTTGCCCTGCCCCTGGATGCTGTAGCTGAGACCACCAAAATATCTGTAAAACATTTAAGCGAAATCAATAAAAGAAAGGCCATAACTTTGCGGGGGGAAGTGCTGGCTTTAATTGAACTGGCCAATATCTTAAAGTTGCCTCCCAATAACTCTCAGCGCGACTTTTTACCCGTAGTGGTTTTGCAGATAGGAGAAAAGAAACTGGGGTTGATTGTAGATGTCCTGTTAGAGCGCCAGGAGATAGTAATTAAGTCCTTAGGAGAGTATCTAGGAGATATCCCGGCTATTTCTGGGGCTACCATTATGGGAGATGGTAATGTGATTTTGATTTTGGACCCCAATGAAATCTATGCCTTAGCCAGTCAAAAGTTGTAAAGAGAAAACAAAGGAAGCCAGAGAAAGGCCAGATTTTGCTCTTGCCTTTCTCTGTGTTTTTTTCTAGGAAGGCCAGTTTTTGTTCCTAAAAAGAAACTAAAAATTATTTATAATGTGCTTAAACAAAAAAAAGAGATTTTTTTAGAAAGAAGAAGAAAATTAGAGTTAGTGGTGTGAATACAAAGGGACAGAAAAATCACAACCTAGGAAGGACAAGGTTTTGAGAAGATTTATCCTTCTCTGGCTAAGTGGCTTTGATTTAACTATTTAAAAGGGAGTTGTTGTTTAAGTTTTTAATAAAATCAATATATTACACTAACAGGCAAGAGTTTTAGGAGAAGATGATTTTTGGCTTTTTTCTTTACTTGCAGATAAAAGGAGTTTACTCTACTACACTGGAACTATGATGAGTACTTGGCAGCGAATTCAACATATTTTACAAAAATGCCTCAAAGAAGGCATTTTTAAGGTGTGGATTAAACCTCTGCAGGGTGAGTTTAAGGACAACAAGCTTGTTTTAACTGCGCGCAATGAGTTTGTAGCTTCCTGGATTAGGGAGAAACTTTTGGAGCAGATAAAACAAGCAGCCTTTGAAGTGTTGGGAGAGGTTCCTGAGATTGAACTTAAGGTCTCCAAGGCCAAGCCAAGTGTACCCTTTTTGGCTCAAGCTGAAGAGAAGAGTCAACTAGCTTTACCTATTGCTCCCAAGGTAAATGTGGAGGGAGTTTTTCGGTATACCTTCCAGGATTTTGTGGTAGGGCCATGTAATGAACTGGCTTTTTTGGCCTCCAGGACCTTTTGTCAGTCTTATATTTCTTCAGACCAGCTCTTTTTATGCTCTGCTCCTGGTTTGGGCAAAACCCATTTGGTGCAGTCCATGGGGTGGGAACTTTTAAAAAATTCCAATAGAAGTAAGGTTAGAATTGCTTATTTGACAGCAGAGGAGTTTTCCTCTCAACTGGTTTTGGCTATTAAATCCAAGCAGGTAGAACAATTTAAGGCTAAGTTCAGGGAACAGATTGATATTTTACTCCTGGAAGATATTCATTTTTTCCAAAATAAGGAAAAACTTCAGGATGAGTTTTTATGTACTATTAAATCTCTTACCAATCAGGGCAAAAAGGTAGTATTTTCCAGTATGTTTTTGCCCAAGGAATTGCAGGGAGTTGATTCCCAGCTTACTTCTCGCCTGTGTCAGGGGTTTATGGCTGTGATTAACAAACCAGACCCTGATACGGTATTGAGAATTTTAGAACATAAATCTAAAAAATTACAGGTAAATATCCCCAAAAATGTGGGAGAATACATTGCCAGTAGAGTGCACAGTGACATTCGGCAACTGGAGAGTTGCTTAAATAATTTGGTTTTAAAGGCCAAGTTGCTAAAGGAAAAAATTAGCCTGGATTTAGCTAAAGAAGTGTTGAAACATTATACTCTGGAAAAGGATAATGTAATTGATTTAGATTATATTTTAAAAAATGTGGCCAGAGTCTATGACCTTTCTTTAGAGGAGCTTTTATCTCAAAGCAGGAAAAAAAGTTATGTTTGGGCTAGAAATACAGCTTATTATCTAGCCCGTAAATATACAGATTTGAGCCTGGAAGAAATTGGGCGTAGGTTTAATCGACGTCATTCTACAGTCTTAAAGGGTATTGCCAAGGTAGAGCGGGAGATTAACAGACAAACTCCTCTAGGTCGCCAGATTGAAAAGACTCTGGAGCGTATTACTACCATTTAAGCTTAAATCTGTACCAGTTCTATTTCCCCCCAGGCGCCCAAAGAGGAGTCTAGTTGTAGGACCACTCCTCTTATTCCCCTGGCTTTTAATTTTTGAGAGATTTTAAGTACCAGGGGTAAGTCCTGTTTTCTTTTTAACAAGTTGCCCAGAAAAGTAGCGCAGGCATCTGCCTCTGCTCCAGATTGACTTAAAACTCCCACCAGGTCTCCTTGTCCAAAACTAAGAGAGTGTCCAATGGTGCCAGAAGAGGTACAAAAACTACAGGGAAATTGCCCTGAGTGTAGTTTTATACCCAGGGATACTTCATCCCTGGGATTGGGAAGTAAGCCAATGACCCTGTCTTTTGTGGAATAGAGATAAAGGTCTCCCCCATTTTCCACCAGAAAATTAGGAGAAAGAGGAGCAAAGTGTTTGGCCACCATTTCAGCAATGGTGCCAGCTACGCAGGCCATGGGTCCTACCTGGAATTTTTGACTGGCCTTAAGCATTGTTTGAACAATGGGTGGGGCTTTGGGGTCAAAGGGTAAAGGGGTTAGAGAAGTTAAAAACAGAGGATTTAATTCCAGATAACTTTTTAAACTGGCTCTTAATTTTTCCACATAAGCTATTACTTCCAAAGAAAGGTCCTTTTCAGCTACAATAAAAAGGTCACTTTCTTCTATTACCACCTGGAAAGTAACTTCCTGTTTTTTCTGAACGATTTTTCTGTAGGTTCTAAAGGGAGATAAGAATTTGTTGTTCATAGGTATTTTTCAATAACCCTTAAGTAAGCTGGAAAACCAACTTCTAGGTTTTTAGGATAGTTAAGGGGTAAGGTTTGAGCTGAAAGCAATTTTTGAGCAATTTCCCTGCAATCTTTGGGGTTATGGATTATCTGTTGGTCAGGTAAAAAAATAGCACTGCCATTAAACCTGGAAGAAAGTGCCTTTAGTCCACAGGCCATGGCTTCTAAAAGGGCATTGGAACAGGCATCGTAAAAGGAGTTGAGGACAAAATAATCACAGGCTGCATAGAGGTTTTCTATTTTATCCACTTTACCCAAGAAATAAACACGACTCTCAAGACTGTGTTTTTTAGCCAGGTATAGATACTTTCTGGAATTTCTTCCTCCAGCAACCACCAGGGCGAAGTCTGCAGGAAGGTATTTTAGGGCCTTAATTAAAAAAGCCAGGCCCTTTAGTTGAAAATTGGTAGCTACAGTTAAGACGAGTTTTTTATTGAAAGGTAGCTTAAATTCTTTTCTAAAGGCTTCCTTTTGCGGTTGTACTTTAAATTTCTTTAAATCAGGAAGATTATAAATAACTGTTATCCTTTCAGGATTGAGGTGGGGGTAGGCGGTTAAAAGCCATTCTTTGACCAGGCTGGATACACAAATGATTTCTTTGCTTTGGGAAAGTTGTTTTTGTTCAAGCAAAAAAGTGAGCCAATTACTGGGAGCAAGTCTCCTTCTTAGCATTTTAAAATGTTTATGTAGGCCAGGATAGGCCTCTTTACTTAGTTGCCAGAAAATTTTTAAAGGCCCTCCTCCTATGCGTAAAATATCTTGCTCCAGGGTTTTTCCCAGGCTAAAGTGAAGGGCCTTAGGGAATTGTCTTTTTATGTTTCTAGCTTTTAGGGCAAAGTAGAGCATTTTACTTGCTTTGTTTAAAGGTGGACGCCCTAAGGTTATTACTTTTAGGCCTGCAGGTGGTTTGATTTCTGCCCTGCTACAGACAAAAGTAACTGAAAAATTTTGTTGAAGTAAGTAAATAGCCAGATTAAAGGCAAAACGCTCCACTCCCCCATAAAGACTAAAACGAGGCAGATAGAGAAAAATTTCTTTATTTTTTTTCATAGATTATCCTTAAAATAAGTCCAAGTTTAAATTTATTTTTTTTAAAAGCAAAGCCTTTTCTTAAGAGGAGCAAAGTTAAGTTAAAATCCATAAATTGACAGCCCTTAAGCTAAAAGATAGTTAAAGGAAAAGAACAAACAAAGGAGTCGGCAAAATGCCTCAACCACTAAAAGATGCTATTTCTGTATGTAAAACCATTATGCGTAACGGCTATGAAGCTTATATTGTAAATGTTCCTTTACATGAGCGAGCTTTAAGACAGGAAGAGTTAGAAGAAGTAGATATAGATATCTGCACGGATATGGAACCAAAAGAAATGGAGAAGATTTTTCCTAACTTAAGTCCACCCTTGGCCAAATCCAGTTTTGCCTGTTTAAAAGAAGGGGAAGTTACTTTTCACTTTTATCCTGCAGATACCATTGAAGCTTCTTATACAGAGGCCAGTGTGGCCAAATTAACCCCCAGATTGCTTAAGGAAATGGAAGCCAAGGGGGAGTTACCTTTTTATCTGGCCTGCCCCTATATTCCTCGCTCCAGAGATGTTTTTGAGGGTTTTGAAGACCTGGATACTGGAGTTATTGCCTTAAAAGGGATTCCAGATGAGAACCTTAAAAGGGATTATTTAAAAGCCATAAAGGCCTTACGCTTTGCTGCCAATTATAACTTGCCCATTGAGGATAATACCTGGTTGGCTATTGTGCGTTCAGCCAGGCGAGTTGTTGATTATGTCTCTGTCTCAGATATTATGGATGAATGGCGTAAAGTAGAAGCTGAAAACATGTGGCTCTTTGTCAAGCTACTTTTTGACTCCATGATTTTACATGGCCTTATTCCTGAACTGGCTGCTTTAAGTAGGGTAAAGCAAATTAGAAATCCTGAAGAAGGCGAGGAAAATGTTTTTGAGCATACCCTGGAGGTAATGAAACACTATCCAGAGGAATTGCCCTATGACTGGTATGGGACCCTGGCCTGTCTTTTCCACGATATAGGCAAACTCTACACTGGAGAAGTGGTCAATGGTCAAATCACCTTTTATCAGCATCATCAAGTTGGAGCCAAAATAACTCGTAAGATTTTAAAACGTCTAGGCTTTCCACCCAGGGATATTGATCTGGTTTGTCATCTGGTCAAAAATCACATGCGCTTTCACTTTATGCTTACAGATAAAGGGATTAGACGCTTTAAGAGTCTGGATGAGTATCCCAGACTAATTGAAATGGTTAGAGCTGATCTTAAGGCTAGAAACGGCAGTTATAGAGAATTTAACCACAATTTAAAGATGCTGGAAAGGGCAGATATTAGTGAAGAGTTGCTGGAGCCGCTTTTAAATGGACATCAGATTATGGAATATACAGGCATTAAACCTGGACCTTTGGTTGGGGTTATTCGGGATGCCCTTTTGCAGGCCCAGATTAGAGGGGATGTTTCTTCTTTAGAAGAGGCTGTAGAATTTGTGCGCAATTATGCCAAAAAGGAGAAACTCTCATAACTAAGCCCAATATTTTGTCCTTAACTCTGGCTGAGCTAGAAGAGTGGTGTCTGGCTCAAGGGGAAAGGGGATTTCGAGCCAAGCAGATCTGGAACTGGTTGTGGCAAAAGGGCGTAAGTGATTTTAGTCTCATGACCAACCTTTCCCTGACTTTAAGAAGGAGTTTGGCTGGTTCCTTTTCCCTGGAGTGGCCCACCATTGTGAAGTGGCTTAGAAGTAAGGACCATACCTTTAAGTTCCTTTTGCGCTTAGAGGATGGAGAGTATATTGAAAGTGTGCTTATTCCAGAAAAAGACCATTACACCCTTTGTGTTTCTTCTCAGGTGGGATGTACTTTGGGGTGTAAGTTTTGCCATACTGGAACCATGGGATTTAAGCGCAACCTAAAAGCCTTTGAAATAGCTGGTCAGGCGGTATTGGGCAGGCAGTTTTTGTTGAGGCAGGGCGTGGAAATTCCTTTGCGCAATGTGGTTTATATGGGCATGGGGGAACCCCTTTTGAACTGGGCAGAAGTAAAAAAGAGTCTGGAGATTTTAAGGTCTGAACAGGGCTTGGGGTTTTCTAGAAGGAGGATTACCTTATCCAGTGTGGGTATAAAGGGGATTTTAGAGGAGTTTGGTCAAAGCAAGCTGGCTTTAGTGGCTATTTCCCTGCATGCTCCTACTCAAGAATTAAGGGAAAAGTTGATGCCCAAAGCTGCCAGATGGCCTCTTTCTGAGTTGTTGCAGGCTTTAAAGAGATATCCTTTGGAAAAGAGAGAAAGAATTACCTTTGAGTATCTTTTGCTGAAAGGGATAAATGATACTCCCAAGGATGCTCAGTTGTTGGCAAAGCTTTTAAAGGGCCTAAGGTGTAAAATAAATTTAATAGCCTATAATTCCTGGCCAGGTAGTAAGTATGAGCGCCCAGAAGAGGATAGAATTTTGGCCTTTGAAAAGGTCCTGTGGGCCAATAATTTAACTGCCATTTTAAGGAAAAGTAAGGGCCAGGATATCTTGGCTGCCTGTGGGCAGCTCAGGGCTGCAGAATTAGAATAAGTTTAATTTTCTTTGAGGGAGGGAAGATTGAAACCAGATTTTAGTAAAGGAAATGGTCTTATTCCAGCCATTGTGCAGGACGTAGAAACCAGGGAAGTTTTGATGTTGGCTTATGTCAATGAAGAGGCCTGGGAAAAAACTCTGCAAACCAAAGAGGCTCACTACTATAGTAGAAGCAGAAAAAAAATTTGGCATAAGGGAGAAAGTTCCGGGCATGTGCAGAAAATAAAGGAGATTAGGCTTGATTGCGATCTGGATACTATTTTGTATGTGGTAGAGCAAGTAGGCGGTGCTGCCTGCCATGAAGGCTATAAGAGTTGTTTTTTTCGCAGGGTAAAGGAACAAGGCGAGTTGGAAGTGTGCGCAGAAAAAGTTTTTGATCCCAAGGAGGTGTACAAATAATGAGCAAAAAGATTTTGAAATTAGGCATTCCCAAAGGTTCTTTACAGGAAGCAACTTTTAAACTTTTTGCCAAGGCAGGCTGGAAGATTACTGAGCATCACCGCAACTACTTCCCGGAGATAAACGATCCCGAGTTAGAGTGTTCCCTGTGTAGAGCTCAGGAAATGTCTAAGTATGTGGAAGAAGGGATTTTGGATGCCGGGCTTACAGGTAAGGACTGGATTTTAGAAAACGAATCAGATGTAGTGGTGGTTTCTGACCTTATTTATTCCAAGGTCAGCAATAGGCCGGCTCGCTGGGTTTTGGCCGTGGCTGGAGATTCCCCTTACAAGCGTCCAGAGGATCTGGCTGGAAAGAAAATTGCCACTGAATTAAAGAATTATACCAAAAAATACTTTGAGCAGGCTGGAATTCCTGTGGATGTGGAATTTTCCTGGGGAGCCACTGAAGCCAAGGTGGTAGAAGGACTTTGTGATGCCATTGTAGAAGTTACTGAAACCGGAACCACTATTAAGGCCCATGGTTTACGAATTATTGCAGAAGTGTTGCAGACCAATACCCAGTTTATTGCCAATAAAAAGGCCTGGGAGGATCCCTGGAAAAGGCAAAAAATTGAAATTATCAATACCCTTTTGCAGGGAGCCCTAAGAGCAGAAAAACTGGTAGCTTTAAAGATGAATGTGCCCAAAGACAAAATGTCCGAGATTATGAGTATTTTGCCCGCCATGACTGCTCCTACAGTAGCTTCTCTCTATAATACGGATTGGTTTTCAGTGGAAATTGTAGTAGATAAGAGTAAAGTAAGAGATTTAATTCCCTTATTACTGAATAAAGGAGCAGAGGCGATTATTGAGTATTCTCTAAACAAGGTGATTTAAGATGAGAAAATGGTCTTTAGCCCTTATAGGCATTATCCTTTTAATGGGGTGTGCAGCTAGAACTCCCTCTTTGGTTAAAACAGAGGTAATTCCAGAGACTTTACTTGTGCATCTGGAGCTAGCAGAACGCTATCTCGTGGATAATAATCCCCGAGGGGCATTAAATAAACTTTTAGAAATAGAATCTCAGGCCAAGGGATATGCCCGGTATCATTTTGACTTGGGTCTGGTCTATATGGCTCTGGGAGAGACTAAACTGGCCCAAAAAAGCATGCTTGCAGCTGTAAAGATCAAACCAGATTATGGAGAAGCGTGGAATAATCTGGGCATTATTTATCTTAAGGTAAAAGATATTAAACAAGCTCAGGAGTGTTTCCAACGGGCTTTGAGTTTACTTACTTATAGGACTCCAGAATATCCAGCCCTTAACCTGGCCAGATTGTATGAAGAAAAAGGAGATAGGGCTAAGGCAAAGGAATACGCCAGGATTAGTATTCAAAAAAATTGGCGCTATGTCCCAGCCTATCTTTTTTTGGCGCGACTTTTAACAGAAGAAAATCAGGTAGAAGAGTCCAAAGCGGTTTTAGAAGAAGGGGTGAAGGCTAGCCCGGATAATCCTGTTATTGTTCTGGAATATGCCAAAAGTTTATTGCGCCTGGGACAAGAGGAGCAAGCCAAGAGATGGTTTAAGGAAATAATCAAAAATCATGCTAAAAGTGAAGAGAGCAAAGTGGCCAGAGATTATCTGGAGTTCTTGCCCTGAGTCTAAATTAAAAGATGCGCCTCGAATTTTGGGTTTAAATCCCTGGATTTATGATTTTGCAGCCTTTAATCTTTGGTCCAGACCAGCAGGACTGTTATGGACCTTAGGGCTGCTGCGCCAGGCAGGAGCCAAGGTTGCCCTTTTAGATTGTCTGGATAAAACCTGGGAAGATTATCCCTGGCCCCAAGCGCAAAAGTGGGGCCAGGGACATTATCCCAAGAAAAAGGTGCCCAAGCCTGTTTTTTTATCTACTGTTCCCAGAAACTTTTCCCGTTATGGCCTGGATTATAAGGCGGTAAAGGTGGCCTTGCAAAAGATTTCTCCGCCTCCGGATATGGTTTTGATTTCTTCTATCATGACCTATTGGTATCCTGGAGTTATTACCCTACTTCATCTGGTCAAGGAGATTTGGCCCAGAATACCTGTGGTTTTGGGAGGTATCTATGCAACCTTATGTACTGAACATGCCCAAAAAACAGGGGCGGATTTGGTTGTAAAGGGAAGAGTAGAAGAACTTAAGAACTGGCAGGCCCTGTGGAAACTTTTGGGTATTTCTCCACCTGCCTTACCTGGTGTAGAAGATTTGCTCCTTCCCTGGGACCTTTATCCAGAAGCGCAGTTTTCTGTGCTTTTAGGCTCCAGGGGATGTCCTTTTGACTGTGATTATTGTGCCAGCAATAAACTTTATTCTGGATTTTGGCAGAGAAGTTTTGAAGTTATTTTAAAAGAGTTTTCTTTAGAATATGAAAAGGGAGTTAGAAACTTTGCCTTTTATGATGATGCCCTGCTGGTAAATCCCGAACACTGGCTTTTTCCTTTTCTTAATTATATAATAGAAAAGAAGTTGGAGGTGAATCTACACACCCCCAATGCCCTGCATTTACGCTACTTAGACCTGCCTACCTGTGAAAAACTTTTTCAGGCAGGATTAAAAACTGTGCGTTTAGGTTTAGAAAGTGCCAATTTTTCTTCTCGTCTGGATAGAAAGCTTAGTCTGGAACACTGGGAAAGAGGGGTTAGAAATCTTTTGCAAGCAGGGTTTAAAAAAGAGTGGATTAAGGCTTATGTGCTTTTTGGGTTGCCCGGGCAAGAGGAAGGGGAAGTGAAAGAAGCCATTAGGTTTGTGAAAAAATGGGGAATAACTCCTGAACTGGCTTATTTTTCCCCCATTCCAGGGACCAAAATTTTTACCTTGGCCAGACAATGCTCTCCCTTTCCTCTGGCAGAAGAGCCCTTGTTTCAAAACAATTCCCTCTGGCCCTGCGTGCCTGGGGGATTTTCCTGGGAAAAGGCTGGTGAGCTTAAAGCCCTTATCAAGAGTTAAATTTAGCTGGCTTAAAGTCTTTAGCACCCGGTTTAAGGAGAGAAAATTTGGGGTTTGAACTGTTTTCCCATCCAGCTGATATTGGAGTGAGGGCCTGGGGGGATAGCTTAGAAGAAGCCTTAGAAGAAGCTGCCTTAGGCCTGGTAGCAGTGCAAACCGATTTGGACTTGATAGAGCCTAGAGAAGAGAGAAGGCTAGAAGTTGTTTCTCCAGATGAGGAATTTTTACTTTTTGATTTTTTAAATGAAGTGGTGTTTTTTATGGCCAGGGAAAAGATGTTGTTTGGACAAGTAAAAGTCTTTTTGGAGCAGAAAGAGAACCAGTTTTTTTTAGAAGCAAAGATGAAGGGAGAAAAGATAAAACCCGAGAAACACAAGCCAGCTGTGGAAATAAAGGGTGTTTCCTGGCATGAGTTAAAGGTAAAAAGAAAAGGAAAAGGTTATTGGGTACAGTGTGTCTTGGATGTGTAGGAGTTATTTTATGTTGAAAGCTAAATTAAAACAAGTAGATAAATATATTTATGAATATCCGGTAGAAGCCTTGATGCAGGTGCCAGCCAGGATTTTTGCTGACCAGGATATTCTGGCTGATTTAGAAGATAAGGTCATTCACCAGCTTGTAAATGTGGCTAGCTTGCCTGGTATTGTGGGTGCGGCCTTAGCCATGCCTGATGTACATTCAGGTTATGGCTTTCCCATTGGAGGTGTAGCTGCCTTTGACCCTGGGGCAGGAGGAATAATTTCCGGGGGAGGAGTGGGTTTTGATATTGCCTGTGGGGTTAGGACCTTGCGTACTCCTTTAAGCCTAAAAGATTTAAAAGCTAGAGAAGAGTTGCTGGCAGATGAACTCTTTAGGACTATTCCGGCTGGAGTGGGTTCTAGGGGAAAGTTAAAACTCTCCCTAAAAGAAATGGATAAATTATTGTCAGAAGGTGCTAGCTGGGCAGTAAAAAAGGGGTTTGGAGTAGAAGAAGACTTGGAGTTTATAGAAGAAAAGGGTGTGGCCCAAGGAGCCAGGCCAGACTTTGTCTCTGCCAAGGCCAAGCAAAGACAGGAAGCTGAAATGGGTACTTTGGGCTCTGGCAATCACTATCTGGAAGTGCAGGTGGTAAAGGAAATATACGATGTAAAAAAGGCTCAACTAATGGGGCTTGGTTTAAATCAGGTGGTGGTAAGTATTCACTGTGGCTCCAGAGGACTTGGGCATCAAATAGGCACAGATTACATGCGAGAAATGGTTCTGGCAGCGAAAAAAAGTGGCTATTTTTTAGCAGATAGAGAGCTGGCTTTTGCTCCCATTTATTCTAAGCTAGGAGAGCAATATCTGGGAGCGATGCGAGCAGGCATAAACTGTGCTCTGGCTAATAGGCAGATTATTACCCACTGGGTAAGAGAGGTTTTTAAAAGGATTTTTGGCTCTGAAGTTTTACCTTTGCTCTATGATGTGTCTCATAATACCTGTAGAGAAGAGGTACATGAGGTAAAGGGTAAAAAAAGAGTTTTGTTTGTGCACCGTAAAGGAGCAACCCGGGCCTTTGGTCCAGGACATCCGGAACTGCCTTTAAAATATAGACCCATAGGTCAACCTGTACTTATTGGCGGAAGTATGGGCACTTCTTCTTATGTTCTGGTTGGTACTAAAAAGGGGATGGAACTTAGCTTTGGTTCGGCCTGTCACGGAGCAGGAAGAGTTATGAGCCGCAACCAGGCCAAAAAAAGCTTTTCGGGCAGAGAGCTTATTGCCAGCCTAGCCCAGAAGGGAATTGTAATCAGAGGTCATTCTTGGCGAGGTCTGGCAGAAGAGGCGCCTCTGGCCTATAAGGATGTAACTAGGGTGGTTGAGGTTTGCGCCCAGGTGGGATTGGTGGAAAAAGTGGCCAGGTTAGAGCCAGTGGTGGTGGTCAAGGGGTAATGGATATCTTTGTGCAACTGGCAGAAGAAAAGATAAAAAAAGCCCTGGAAAAGGGAGAGCTGGATAATCTGCCTGGCAAGGGTAAGCCTTTGAACCTGGAAGAGGATGCCAACATTCCGGCAGACCTTAAGATTGCCTATAAGATTTTGAAAAATAGTGGCTACTTGCCAGAGGAGGTGAGTACGCAACAGGAAATAACTACAACTTTAGAATTGTTGGAACAAGCTACAGATGAACAGGAAAAATATAGACAATTGCAAAAATTAAACCTGTTAATCACCAAGATAAACCTCCAGAGAAAAAGACCTGTGTATTTAGAATATAACCAGGTTTATTTTGAAAAGGTGATTAATAAAATAAAAGTTAATAAAAGTAAGTAGATAAAAAGAAAAATTAACTTTTCAGAAATTGAGCCTAGACATAAAACTAAAAATGATTAAAAGTTTGGATTAAGTCAAAAGAGCCTGATTTTAAGGCTTAAAAAAATAGGAGGATTTGTTTTTATGGCTAGAATTGCACCCGGCACAGAAGTTTTTGTGCACTACACAGGTAAGTTAACAGATGGTACTGTTTTTGATTCTTCTGAAGGAAGAGAACCTTTATCCTTTGTTATTGGCAGCCAACAGGTTATCCCTGGTTTTGAAGAAGCTGTAGCTGAAATGGAAGTGGGAGAAAAAAAGACAGTGACCATTCCTTGTGCTGAAGCTTATGGTCCCAAAAGGGATGACCTTTTAATTGATATTCCCAATGAGCATATCCCAGCAGATATTCCCAGAGAAGTGGGACAACAGGTTTTGCTCAGACATCCAGAGGGACACGAATTCCCTGCCTATATTGTAGAGGTAAAAGAAGATTCTCTGACCATTGATGCCAATCATCCCCTGGCTGGAGAAGACCTTATTTTTGAGATTGAATTGGTTTCTGCCTAAGTGAAATTAAGGAGAGGATTTTATCCTCTCCTTTCCGACATGGTTAATCTGCTTACTTCTTTTACTTCGGATATTTTTTGAAGAGCAGAGATGGCCTTATAGAGTTTAGCGCTGCTTTCTACCATCAAAGTTAAGAAAATTTCTGATTTACCATCCACATTGGAGTGAAAAGAACCAGAGTTTATATCTGTTTCTGATTCCATAAGCGTATTGGCTATTTTAGCCAGCACTCCTCTTTTGTTTTCACAGATAATTTTTATTTTGGCTGGAAAGGTGTTTTTAACTTCAGTAGCCCAGAAGACTTCTAATTGTCGCTCTGGTTCCATTCTTTTCACATTGGGGCAATCTAGAGTATGAATGGTAACCCCCCGTCCCCGGCTAATATAGCCAATTATGGGGTCTCCTGGTACAGGAGAGCAACACTTGGCAAAACGGATTAAGACATCTCCTATGCCCTTTATTTTTACGCCCAGGGAAGAAGTTTGAACGCTTTCTTCCTTTTCTTTTTTCTCTGAAGGCTCTTCCTTGGGTAGAAAACGATTGAGGATTTGACGAGGGGTTATCTTGGCATAACCTACAGCAGAAAAAAGGTCTTCTTCGCTCTTGAAGGAAAATTCCTGGGCGACCTCTAAAAAGTTGCCTTCTTTTAGGAGTTTTTGAAAGTTAAGACCCATTTTTCTACTTTCTTTTTCCAGCACTTCTTTGCCCAGGGCAATGCTGGTTTCTCTTTCTTCATTGCGAATCCAGTGTTTGATTCTGGTTCTGGCTTTGGCTGTTTTGACGAATTTTAACCAGTCCCTGGAAGGATGCTTGTTGGGGTCAGTGATAATTTCAACAGTATCTCCGTTTTTTAGAGGAGTATTTAACGGTACTAGTTTTCCATTTACCTTGGCTCCTGCGCAGTGATCGCCTACCTGAGAATGAATGAGATAGGCAAAATCTATAGGAGTAGCTCCTTCTGGCAACTCCTTTACTTCTCCTTTGGGGGTAAATACATATACTTCATCCTGGAAAAGATCAAAACGCAGGGAGGCCATGAATTCCTTGGGATCTTTTAATTCTTTTTGCCAATCCAGAATTTGGCGTAACCAGGAAAACTTTTCCACATCCTTTTCACTTATGCGGGTCCCATCTTCTTTATATTTCCAATGGGCAGCTACACCATACTCAGCTATTTTATGCATTTCTTCTGTACGAATTTGGATTTCCACCCGCTCTCCATCTGGACCAATAACTGTGGTGTGAAGGCTTTGATACATGTTGGCCTTGGGCATGGAGATATAATCTTTAAACCTGCCAGGAACAGGTTTCCAAAGGGCGTGAACCAGGCCTAAGACAGCATAACATTCTTTTATAGAAGAAACAATTACCCTAAAGGCAATTATATCGTAAACCTGGTCTAAAGTAAGCCCCTGTGTTTCCATCTTGTGATAGATGCTATAGATATGCTTGATTCTGCCACTTACTCTCCCTTTAATTTTATTTTTGTTTAAAATATCTTCCAGGATTTTACATACCTTATTTATGTATTTATCTCCAGCTACTTCATGGGTTTTTATCCCTTCTTTTATTTGCGTATAAATTTCTGGTTTACTGTATTTTAAACTTAAGTCTTCCAGTTCTACTTTTATTTTATATAAGCCTAAACGATTCGCTAAAGGGGCATAAATTTCTAGGGTTTCTTGAGCAATAAGCTTTTGCTTGATATGTTTTTGGTGTTCCAGAGTGCGCATGTTGTGTAATCTGTCAGCCAGCTTGACCAATACTACCCGAATATCATCAGCCATGGCCAAAATCATTTTGCGAATGTTTTCTGCCTGGGCTTCTTCTTTGGAGGAAAAGTTGATTTTGCTAATTTTAGTTACGCCAGCTACTATTTTGCTTACCTGAGAGCCAAATTGAGACTCTATTTCCTCCAGGGTAGTGGAAGTGTCTTCCACAGTATCGTGAAGCAAACCAGCTGCAATAGTCGGTCCGTCTAAATAAAGTTCTACCAGAATATTGGCTACTTCCAGAGGATGGGAAAGATAGGGCTCGCCACTTAAGCGCATCTGGCCAGCATGGGCAGCTGCAGAAAAGACATAGGCCTTTTGAATAAGGGCAATATCTTTAGCTGGCAGATAGGTTTTGGCTTTTTCAATAATTTCTGTTATTCTAATCATTTAAAATACTTCTGCCTGGAAAATATAAATTTCTGTTTTAGGGTCCAGATAACAGTTGGGTTTAAGGCCAGCTTTAAGGCAGGTCTGTTGTAAAAATTCTTCTCGTCCAAATCCCCATTCTGTAGCCACCTGAGGAAGCAGTAAGCCAGAATGAAAACCCTGACGTAGATATATGCCGTGCTTTCCTGGGATTATTTCTTCCAGATTTTTTACTGGTTCAAGAGGACTTAAAAGGGAAATTTCTATCTCCAGTTCCTCCAGTTCCTCTGGTTGTACTGGAGTGAACCTGGGGTCTTCAAAGGCTGCAGCCTTGGCCATTTCAATAATACTTTGCCATAGAGGCTTTTGACCCACAATCTGTCCTATACAACCCCTTAGGTTCCCCTTTTTTTTAAGAGTAACAAAAACTCCTAACTTTTCTTCCAACTTGGCAGAAGGAGGAGAAGGATAGCTTACAGGTCTGGAGCTAAATTCTTCTAATAAAGCAAGTTTAACCAGTTCCTTGAGATATTTTTTTTCTTCAGCCGTAAGGGTAAAGCTAAAATCCTGCATTTTAATCCTCTCTAAGTAAAAGATTACCTTACTTTATAAATTCGCACCCAGGGAGATTTGTCAATAACCAGTTCAAAGTAGGGTTCAAAAAGTTTAGGGTTTTTTAAGAGCATTTGGACCATTAAAGAATTATAAATGGTGCTATCCATGGCCTTGATATTGTTTAAAAAGCTGTTGAAGATGAGATAAAGCCCCTTGGGCCTATTCCAGGAGAGCTCCCTGGTCCCCTCCTCTCCTATTAAAAGGATTTTTAAAATGGGTAAACTTTTTCCCTTAATATTTAAAGTGCCCTGGTTTAGGTCTAAATGTAATTGGTCTTGCAGGGTTTTAATTTTTCCAGGAGTAGAAGTACCTGTGAGAAGATCCCATTGACCAAAGTAGCTTATCCAGTAACTAAGGTTTAAGTTTTCCCAGGAAAAGACCAGGTATTGCTCTGGCAGGTCAGAAGCAAAGGCAAGCTCTTTTCTTCTTAAGGAGTTGATAAAGGCTTGAGCCTTTTCTGGACCCATTTCATCTAGGTTCTTTAAGACCTTGGCCGGCCAGTAAAGGACTTTGCTCCCGGGGTTTTGAGGTCTGGTTCCATTTTTTTGCATTTCACTTATTTGTTCTTCCACATCACTGATTACGTATTTTATTACCTGGCTGGCCTGCAGAGGAGAAGAAGTGGTATGTACTAGAGCCAGGGGATAAAGATAAGGTCCTTCATGTGCGCCACCATCTCCAAAGCTTTTTCTCTGGGTATAGTATTGAGCAGCATAACCGTAATCCCACCACTGCCAGAACCAGGAATTGGGAGAGGAGATGGTTTTGGCCTCTTTTAGGGCCTGGGCGTAAATCTTGGGCAATACTGGACTGGGGCGCAAGTTTTTCACCAGAGCAGTAACTGGAAAAATAAAGAAAAGGGTTAAGAGCAAGTAGAGGATAAGGGGTTTTATTTTGATTTTTTGAAAAATAAAACCTACTCCCAGGGCAAGGCCCAAGCCTATAATGGGAGGACCATACATGGTAAAACGATTTCCCAGTTTAAAGGACAAAAGGGCTAGCAAAAGCTGGGGAAGAAAAATTAAAAGTAGAGGCCGAAAATAAGCAGTAAGTAAAAACCCCAAAAGCCCTGGGAAAAAGATATAGGGCGTTAAGCCCACTCTGGCTATGAGCTGGCTAAAAGAGACGCTTTGGGCCTCTCTAATACTTTGCATTACTGCGGGAAGCTTTAGAGAATATTTATCACTGACTAGAAAAGGAAATAATTTGGCGTAATTAAAAACAGGTTTAATTAGTTCTAAGATACCTCCCAATTTAAAGCGAAAAAAGAAAATCACCAGGTTTAAAAGAAAATAAAGTAAAAGTAATTTATTCTTTTTTAGGGTAGAGTTAGAGAAATAGAAAAGATAAATAAAGATTAAACTGACAATAAATCCATAAATACCATTTAAGCCCAGGGTAAAGATAAGGATAAATCCTGGTAGAAGCTGTTTAAAGGTTGTTTTAGGAATAAATAGATAGGCAAGCAAAAGAGTAAAAAGTAAGGTGTACATGATAATGGGATAGGCACTGGGATAAAACCAATAGTAAAAACTTAAGATTAAACCAGTAATAAATGGAGCTATAAGAGCGTCTTTAATTTCAAGAGTATCTTTAGCAGGGTTTAACTTTTTATTAAAATAAAGGAAAAAGGGTTTTAACCAAAGGATTAGTCCCCAGCAAAAGCTCAAAGGTAAAAAGAGGGTTAAGATGTCTGTATCACCGTAGCCAAGACGGGTCCGTAAAAGATAGCCACTGCCCAGGATAGTAATACTGCCAGCCAGAAGCCCTGCTTCAACTTGTTCAAAGAGTTTGCAGATAAGGATAACCGGTAGACAGGCCAGAGGAGCTATAATGGCAGGTAGCCAGAAGTTTAAAGTGGCTACCTTTATACCAGTGATAAGGCTTAGGTATTTAAGGAGTAAAGACATGGGATATCCGGTCAATCTTCCCACGTCTATTGCTCCAGCCAGCCAGGCGTACGCATCGTGGGTAGCCATTAAAGGCTCACCATCCAGGTAATAGGCAGGATTATTCCAAAAATTGGCTTCCCAAAGTCTTAGAGAAACTCCTAACAAGTAGGTAATAAGAAAAATAAAACTTAGAAATATAAATTCCTGGCGTTTTTTTAGTTCCATTAAAAACTCCTTTTGCTTGACGAGGACTTGGGCTTAAAACTAATGTAATTGCAGGGACAAAGCAAGCAGAAGAATTTTAATAAGGAGCAGAAAGTTGGAAATAACCTTTTGGGGAGTAAGAGGAGGGATTCCTGTTAGTGGAAAGGACTTTTCTGAATTTGGGGGAGATACCCCTTGTGTCCAAATTTCCCTGGAAGATAAAGAAATTATTATTGACAGTGGAACAGGTATAAGAGAGTTGGGGCAACGCCTACTCGCTAGGCCCAAAAAGGAAGTTTACCTTTTTTATACCCATTTTCACTGGGATCATATTTTAGGACTTCCTTTTTTTGCTCCTTTATATCTTGAGGATTTTCACCTAAAACTTGTTTTGCCCAGGTCTTTAAAGGGTAATTTGCAGACCCTTTTACATCTTTTTTCTTCTCCTTATTTTCCAGTAGATAAAGCCCTGGTTAAAGATAAATTTTCTGTAAGGCAA